>JAJRTO010000088.1 GCA_024278235.1 Candidatus Poribacteria bacterium | reverse complement strand
GTGGGAGTTCCTCTTCCCCTACTATCAGCAGCTTATCGACAATCTTAAGTCCCGCCAGATTGACAGGAGCCGCCATCTCTACGTCCATATCGACACGGATGGTTTCGCGGATCCCGTCATCCCGGTATATCAAAAAGCGATCCGCATGGACGTGATGAGTCCGTTCGAGGTCGCTGCCGGCTGTGACGTGGTCAAACTCGGCGAGCAATATCCAGGTCTGACGATGTTCGGTGGCATCGATAAGCGTGTTCTTGCCAAGGGGAAAGATGCGATTGACGCCCATCTCGAATACATACTACCTCAGATGAAAGCGCGTGGCGGATACATCCCCACCAGCGACCACGGTGTGCCGGAAGAAGTACCCTACCAGGACTATCTTTACTACCGCAAGCGATGTGTGGAGCTGGGTGGATGATACTGTGTCTATGGCATCCCCAAACCGAGAGTCGCTCACGCTTGACAAACCAAATTGTGACGAAAGGAAACTTGCATGTTACCAAGAGAGCGCGTTTTTGCTGCATTGGAACATCGTGAACCAGATCGGATCCCCTGGGGTGAACACTCCATTGACTATAATGTGTACGAAGACATCCTCGGTCGGGAAACTCTTGTCCAGGCCAAGATGAAGTTGACTGAGGCATATTGGGAGGGAAGGCGCGATGAAATCGTTGAATGTTATAAACGGGATCGTCTCGATCTCATCCGGGCCCTTGAGATGGACATTGTGTTTGTCAATCGAGTGCCGCCAAAAGGCTATCATCCCGATCCGATGGAGAAACTGGATGAGGTAACCTACCGGGATCCACATGGTAATCTCTATCGAATTTCGTCCACCACTCATGATCTGATGCCCTACAAGCGCAACGTAGAAAAATATGCACCACCTACCATAGAAAGTCTGCAAGAGCAGATCGACAGACTGGATGAGCAACCTATCGGTGATCCGGATGATTCCTGCTGGGAGTTTGTGCATCACGCCGTAAAAGAGATGAAGGACACGCATTTCATCATGGTCATGTGCGGCGATCTTGCGTTTCCCGGATTCGGAGCCACAGAGGAAGATGTCTGGATGAGTCTGCTGCTCGAACCCGAGATCTGTAAGAAGATCGCTGAACTGCGCGGCAAGCAGTTGGTTCGCGAAGTGCAACTGTTTGCCAAACTTGGTGTCGATGGGATCATGCCCTGTGGTGATCTCGGCAGCAGTACAGGGTTGCTCGCGAGTCCTGAGATCTACCGGGAGATGGTGTATCCCTGGCATAAGGCGCATGTGGAAGAAGCACACCGGCATGGCCTGATGGTACTCAAGCATTGCTGCGGACATACCTGGCCCGTGATCGATGAGCTGGCAGAAGTCTATGATGCCTATGAGGGGATTCAGGCAAGCGGCGGCATGGATATTCGGAAACTGAAAGAGCGCGTCGGCGACAGAATATGTCTCTGGGGTGGGATCTGGCATGAACACATCATCCTCGGCTCCGTGGAAGATATTCGCAATGATGCACGCTATGCCTTTCAGTACGCTGCCCCGGGGGGAGGATACATCATGGGCTCAACGCATTCGCTGGCGGTGGATGCCAAGCGGGAGAATATCCTTGAGATGAAACGCTGCCGTGATGAATGGGGCAATTATCCGATTGATCCCAGCCTCTTCAAGTGAACTTATTCGTTCATTCGTCTGTTTTTCATGGTTCATTGGGGCTCAAGCTTCGGGCTTCAGTGGCTTGCTTACTTGCCGAAGGCTGATGCCCGAAGGCTGATTTCTAGTGCCTGAATCTCCATGACCACATTCCACTCGGATGAGCTTTTCTCAGAAAAGGGAGTTTCCTTATGACATCAAGAGAACGTATTGCCCTGATTCTGCAACACAAAGAGGTAGATCGGGTCCCCATCCATGACAGCCCCTGGGGAACGACAGTCGCTCGATGGCGCAAAGAAGGGCTACCCGAAGATCAATCGCCGGCGAGCTACTTCGGTTTTGAATTTCGTGGGTTTGGTGGTAACAATTCACTGCAAATGCCGACTAAAGTGATCGAGGAGACTGAAGAATATGTGATCGCCACCACCTCCGATGGTGCGACACGAAGAAACTGGAAAGGCTCTACCACAACGCCAGAGCTTATCGATTTTGCCATCACGACACGTGAAATCTGGGAAGAGCATAAGCCACGTATGGCGATGAACGAATCGCGGGTGGACTGGGAGAATCAACAGAAGGCAAACCATACGGCACGTGAAGCCGGTTACTTCTGCACATTGAACTTCGCACCGGGGTTTACAAAGGTCTGTGACATGGTAGGGCCTGAACGAACACTTATCGCCATGATCGAAGATCCTGACTGGGTGAAAGATATGTTTATGACCGATGCCCGGGTGTGTGTGGCTATTGCTGAAGAGATGATGGGACGAGGGATGCAGTTCGATGCAGGTTGGGTATTTGATGATCTCGGTTTCAAGCATAAGAGTTTCTTCTCTCCTGCCTTATACCGTGAACTATTGATGCCGGCCCACAAGCTGATCTGCGATTGCTTCAAGAGCCGTGGTATCCCGATGATATTACACACTTGCGGATATTCAATGGAACTGGTCCCAGCACTCATTGAAGCTGGATTCAACTGTTTGCAGCCACTCGAAGTCAAGGCTGGCAACGATCTTCTGGCTCTCAAGAAGAAATACGGGGATATACTCTCCTTCATGGGCAGCATCGATGTGCGTGCGATGGCCTCATCAGATCCTGACGATATTGTCCGTGAAATATCCACCAAGATCCCTATCGCAAAGCAGGGAGGCGGTTATATCTATCATTCAGATCACTCGGTCCCGGATAACGTGAGTTTCGAGCAGTATTGCCGGGTGATAGAATTGGTTCACGAATATGGCACATACTAAGCAGGAGTCAGAAGGATTGAAGGTTGTTTTCAGTTGGTGACTATTGGTGCATTCTCCAACCACCACCGACGTAAAGCATTCGATCATGTTTCTTCATCCTCCTTTGTACAGCACCAATCTCCAAATCATAGTATACAACAAGGGTTATCGGAATACAATTATGGATCTGCCCCAGGGCAACCTCATATGAACACGTATGCTGCATTTGCACAGGAATCTGGTTTCCTGACCCCAGTATTCATCAGGGGTCAGATCCCATGACTGGCGATTGTTGAGTCAAATGAGGTTGCCCTGTACCAAAACCTGGGAAATTTGTGAAACAGAAATCGCCTTGACAATATCCCCTCTGTATGCTACTATTCTATGCCGTTGTGGCCAAACCAGGCATGTGATCGCCTGGTTTAATTCTTGTAAGGGAACCTCTGTGAGATTGCCCTGGATTGGCGATCCGTAGCAGAGCACATACAAAGTTATGATACGAAAGAAAACCTATACTCCTGACGGCAACATGCAGATCAAATGGTACATTGTGGATGCCGAAGGACAGGTTCTGGGACGGCTGGCTACGAAAGTAGCGAGCGTTCTACGCGGTAAACATCAGCCGACTTACACTTCCTACGCAGATGGAGGCTTTCGGGTCGTTGTTGTCAATGCGGATAAGATTGTTGTGACAGGTAAGAAACAGGAACAGAAGATGTACTACAACCACTCAGGTTATCCCGGAGGAATCAAACAGAAGAGCTATCGGGAAATGCAAGCTCAGCACCCTGAGAGGATTATCCATCATGCTGTACGAGGTATGCTGCCACACAATCGCTTGGGTCGTAAGTTGGCAAAGAAACTGCGCGTCTACAGTGGCCCTGATCATCCCCATCAGGCTCAACAGCCGGAGCTATTGACGATTTCCTAACTGGGAGGAACTAGTGTGGCAGTAGAACAATATTGGGGTACCGGAAGACGAAAGACGGCCGTCGCACGAGTGCGTCTGATCCCCGGTGGCAGTGGTCGCATTATCATCAACAAACGCCCGATTGATGAATACTTCGGTCGGGATGG
The DNA here is from genome assembly GCA_024278235.1 of Candidatus Poribacteria bacterium. Classification (GTDB taxonomy): domain Bacteria; phylum Poribacteria; class WGA-4E; order JAJRTO01; family JAJRTO01; genus JAJRTO01. The sequence continues at coordinate 7,085 of JAJRTO010000088.1, read as the reverse complement.
TTTGGTGATGGAAGCGCGACAACCTTTGGAACTCACAGGAACTGAGAGTCAATTTGACGTCTATGTCAATGCCAAAGGTGGCGGGATTTCGGGGCAAGCGGGCGCCATCCTGCATGGGATCGCACGTGCCCTCGTGGTCTCCGATCCGTCACTGCGACCAGCCCTGAAGAAAGCAGGATTTCTGACCCGTGACTCAAGGATGCGAGAGCGCAAGAAATACGGTCAGAAAGGTGCAAGGGCTCGATTCCAATTTTCCAAGCGATAGGCAGATGCTATGGTAAACTCCGTGGTGCTCGGAGCGCAATGGGGCGATGAAGGTAAAGGCAAAATCGTTGATGTCTTGTCTGAGAAGGCAGACATCGTCGCCCGTTACCAGGGAGGGGCAAATGCCGGACACACAGTCGTTATCGGCGAAAACTCATATATTTTGCATCTGATCCCTTCAGGGATCTTGCGTCGTGATACTATCTGTGTGATCGGAAATGGCGTTGTCCTTTCTCTGGAAAGCCTCATGGAAGAAATAGAAACGCTAACCCAATTGGGGATTTCCATTGGGCGAAATTTACTGATCAGCGACCGCGCTCATCTTATCATGCCTTACCACTATCTGGTTGAGGCTGCTGATGAATTGAATCCCAACAAAATAGGAACGACGCGTCGTGGCGTGGGGCCTGCCTATGTGGACAAGATGCATCGACAGATGGGCATCCGTGTGGGAGATTTATTCGAGCCGGAGTTGTTTGCTGAGAAACTTGACTACAACCTCGATCGTAAGATGCTACAGATCCCGTCGATACGGGATCAGATCGATGTCAAAGATCTGATCTCCCAGTACCGTGATCTCGCCAACAGGATCGCTCATCACGTCACGGATACCTCGGTTATACTACACCAGGCACACAAAGATGGAAAATCAATGCTATTTGAGGGTGCTCAGGGAACGCTTCTGGATATTGATTTCGGAACCTATCCCTATGTCACCTCGTCTAATACGACCGTCGGAGGTGTATGTACAGGTCTGGGTATCGGGCCCCAACTGATCGATGAAGTTATCGGGGTTGTGAAAGCGTATACAACCCGCGTGGGGGAAGGGCCTTTCCCCACAGAGTTTCCAGAAATGCTAGGAAGCCGGATCCGGGAAATTGGAAAAGAATATGGGGCCACCACGGGGAGACCAAGGCGTTGTGGATGGCTTGACGGGGTAGCACTCCGTTACGCAATGCGGATCAATGGTATGACGAGGCTTGCTATTACGAAGTTGGATGTCCTGGATACGCTTGAAACTATTCAGGTTGCAATAGCTTATGAATGTGATGGCAAAACGATAACAGAGATGCCAGCCAGCCTGGAGCAATTGCACCGATGCACACCCATCTATGAGAGTCTGCCTGGATGGTGTGTTCCAACAGTCTCAGCGACTTGCTACGAAGAATTGCCTGCTAACGCCCGTGCCTATTTGTGTCGTATCGAAGAGATTACTGAGACACCAATTCAACTGGTATCGGTAGGAGCACGGCGTGATCAAACGATCATGCTCCATTGACTCTTTTGGTATTGACATTCCCTCCAGAATTAGGTATTATTTCGCTTGCCTGAATTACTGGGCCGTTAGCTCAGGTGGTAGAGCATCTGACTTTTAATCAGGTGGTCGCAGGTTCGATCCCTGCACGGCCCACCATCTAAGACCCTATCGTCTAGCCTGGCCTAGGACACAGGCCTTTCACGCCTGCGACGCGGGTTCAAATCCCGCTAGGGTCACCAGTACTTATCATCCCATCCTAGAGACCCGTGGATATTACGTTCACGGGTCTTTATCTATATTTCCCTCGATACGAATAGAGTTGCATAAAGCCTGGGGATCGGTTATATTATAGGCAAGGGCAGATCTGAAGAGTACAACACTATTCGAGGCTGAGATGAGACGATAGCAGAGATCGGCTTATCAGCAACGACACCGTATCCTATCGCCAAAGGTAACTTACCAAAAAAGGATGTGATTCCTAATGCGTCTTATTGGTAACAGAGAATACCTGGATATTTCAGAAGCAGCCGAAGAATCTGGTTTTCAAAAACACTATATCTATAGTCTCAAGAAACGCGGTAAAGTGCGCACTCGGATGCGTGACGGGGCCGTGCTGTTTGACAAAGAAGATCTGTTGAGTGTACGTTGGGAGAAGGGATTGAAACATTCTAAGTGGCGATCCGTGATGAAACCAGAGCAGGAGGGCACACGCCCCGATAGCGGAGCCAGTGACGGATGATTTCCCAAAACACAACTTATTCGGCACTTGGTATGTTAAGTGTTGGCTCAAAGAGTACCTAAGATCATGAAACAAGTTTCTTTTGCTGATGCAATGCATTGGAAATATCCTGAGTGGGTGATTTTTGTCGTCAGTGCGGACGAGCATCAAGGGACAAATGTGATGCCGGCAGGCTGGGCAATGATCTGTTCCAGCCGGCCTCCCATGTTTGCAGTGGCTATTGCCACGGGTAACTACACGCATGATGTGATTGTTCAACAGGGCGAGTTTGTCGTGGCATTCCCCACGCGGGGCATGGAGGAGGACATCCTGTACTGTGGCACCCATTCCGCTCGAGATGGCTCAAAACTAGCACAAACAAACCTGGAAACCATGCCCGCAACGGTTGTTCAGACACCCCTGCTGAGGAAGTGTCGTATCAACCTTGAGTGCAAGCTCGTGGAACAAGTGGCAACGGGTGATCACTCGATCTTCGTTGGGCATGTTGTCGCTGCTCACGTGGACCCTGATGCGCCGCCCAATCTCGTGAATTTTGGCGATACGACATTCGCAGTTGCCCGACCCGACTAGCATTGCAGTCGCTCCCGCCGCCCTTCCCGGCCTGGAACTTCGAGTAGCGGATGTGTTATCATGAATTGTTTGTGCACCCATTCGCTTATTTTGGGGGAAGATTATGGACACAATCGAAACGTTGATGAAACGGCGTAGCTGCCGAGCTTACAAAGTAGGTAAAATATCAGAGGAACATCTACATATCATTCTGGAAGCAGGAAGGTATGCCCCTTCTGCGGGAAATACCCAACCCTGGCGTTTTGTGATCACCCGTGGTTCAGAGCTTAAAAAAGAGGTTGCCGTGGCATGTGCCGAGCAACATTGGATGGCAAACGCCGATGTCATCCTTACGGGGATCGGTGTACCGAAGGAGAGTCGTGGGCATGGGGATTGGCAATGGTATCCCGTGGATGTCGCCATTGCGATGCAGAACATGGTCGTTGCAGCGACATCTCTCGGTTATGGTACCTGCTGGATAGGTGCCTTTGACCAGCAGCAGGTAAAGCAGTTGCTCAGCATCCCACCTGAGATGCATGTCGTCGCGCTTCTCCCTATTGGCATTCCCGATGATACGCATGACGCTCCACCACGTAAGTCGTGGGACCTGTTGTTCTCTGGTGAAACATACGGATCGCCGCTCGCCGGATCATAGTGGTGCTCACGCATGTGCATTTCCTCTGAACGAAGGAAAGTATAACACCAGTTAGTAAAGTGCGTATTGTAGGCCATCAGCGATGGGCAACTGAATGTGCAATAGATTGGAATCGGTAGATGCTCGCAGAAGAAGTGCAGCGGGAACTTGAGCGGATTGTCGGCAGTGGGAACGTGCTCACGGACCCATTCACAAGAATGGCCTATGAATGTGACGGCGCAACACTATTCAGAGCTTCCGCTGATGCCGTGGTGTTTCCCCGAAGTACCGAACAGGTTTCACAGATCGTCAAGTTGGCAAGTCGTGAAGGGATCCCTTTCCTCGCCAGGGGGGCGGGGACAGGATTGAGTGGTGGCTCGCTTCCTACCGCTGGTGGACTGATACTTGCGATGAATCGCATGGATCGGATCCTTGAAATCGATACGGCAAATTGTAGGGCTGTTGTAGAGCCAGGGGTCATTCACATCCGGCTGACGGAAGCTGCGGATGGTTATTGCTATGCCCCGGATCCCTCAAGTCAGATTGCCTGCACCATGGGGGGCAACATCGCAGAGAATGCAGGCGGTCCCCACTGTTTGAAGTATGGAGTCACGACGAATCATGTGCTTGGACTTGAGGTCGTATTGCCGGACGGTGAGATTGTGGAACTCGGTTCTACCGTTGAAGACGCTCCCGGATATGATCTGGTGGGTCTGATGACCGGCTCAGAAGGAACCCTCGGAATCGTCACACGTATTACTGTCCGATTGACCCGGTTACCTGAATCATACAAGACACTGCTTGCCGTATTTGAGTCGGTGGATGATGCTTCACAAACTGTATCCGACGTGATCGCCAAAGGGATCATCCCAGTCGCTTTAGAGTTGATGGATCAACTGGTCATTAGGGCTGTCGAAGAGGCATTTGCTTGGGGGTTGCCTCTTGACGCGGGAGCTGTCCTGGTGATCGAACTTGATGGGCCCGCACACGGTATGGAATCTCAAGCAGAGGATATTGTCCGGATATGCAATCAGAACGGCTGCCGTGATGTCCAGGTAGCACGGGATGATGCTGAGCGTGCACAACTATGGACTGCTCGCAAGAAAGCGGTAGGAGCACTGGGCAGACTGGCTCCCAGTTACCTTATCCAGGATGGTGTCGTTCCTCCTACGCAACTCCCCGAGATCATCCGGCGCGTTACAGAGATCTCCAGCGAGGTAGACATTCCGATTGCGAATCTGGCCCATGCAGGAGACGGTAATATCCACCCGATCCTACTTTACGATCAACGCAACCCTGATGAATGCGAGAAAGTCCTTGAGGCCGGGGAAAAAATTCTCCGGGCGTGTGTCGAATTGGGAGGGACAGTGAGCGGGGAGCATGGCATTGGCGTGGAGAAGAACGAACAGATGTCTCTGCTCTATTCCCCTGAGGACCTCGCCTTCATGCGACGTCTCCGTGGGATCTTCAATCCTGACAATCTTTGCAACCCCGATAAGATGTTTCCAACCGGCCGATCTTACGTGGCTTTTGGTGCGCGCAAAACGGTATGAGTGACTGCGGATAGATATTCACAGACCGATATTGAAAATCATCATCTATTGCCCACAAAGTCTGTATTCACTGAGTGGTGTCTGTAGCCAGTGGAATGATTTTGGCAACCGTATTCGGAGGCATCCTGTGCAAAAGGTAATCTACCCTCTATTGTTCCTGTGTATTCTAGGCCCGGTCCTGGCATCTGCTGAAACGACTATCCATGAAAACGCCGGCACACGCTCGATGAGTTTTCTCAAGATGGGGATAGGAGCAGAAGCGATTGCTATGGGAGAATCCCAGGCTGCCGCTACGGATGACATCTATGCGACATACTGGAACCCGGCAGGACTCATGCGTATTCAACAGAGCCAGCTTGGCTTCATGCACAACGAATGGTTTGCCGGAATTCGCTATGAATTCCTCGGATATGCACAGCCACTCGGCCACACGAGTGCGGCTGCCCTTAGCGTCTCTTATCTTTCATATGGTACTCTGGATCGCAGAGATGACCAGGGTATCGCCATGGGCACCTTCCGCCCCTACGATCTTGCTGCGATTGTTTCGTTCGCTACTTCCTTCAGTGAAAGTATCGCGCTCGGTGTGAATGGTAAATGGCTCCAGGAACAAATTGATGAACAGAATGCCCGGGCCTTCGCATTCGATCTGGGAGCCATTTATACATCTTCCAACCTGCCTTTTGCTGTGGGACTGAATGCCCAGCATGTCGGGACCAAAGTCAAATTCGACAACGATTCTTTCCTCCTGCCATTTAACCTGAAGTTCGGTGCATCGTACCAAGTCGATCCTGTGCAGTTCGTGGCAGATGTCAACCGTCCTTCCGATGATGATATCACCGTTGGCATGGGTGCTTCTTTGGTCGTAGGGGATCTGTTTCATCTACGAAGTGGCTACCGCTATCGCTTTGGTGGGAACGACCTGGGTGCTCTCTCCGGATTGAGCTTAGGACTTGGCCTTGCCGTTGAAGGATATCGCGTGGATTATGCCTTTGCCTCACTGGGCAAACTGGGGCCGGTACACCGTATCTCCTTGTTAGCAAATTTTTGAAACTAAAAACTTGCTTTATAAAAGTTGATTGTGTTATTATTCAGAGCGTCAATGTAAGGAAAACACTCTACTGGTGTATCTAAGCTGGAAAATGCTACAAGGAGGACCCTAATGGTTTACAGAATATTGGAAGCGTTCGATAAGATGTTTGGGTTGGAGCAGGCCAGGGCCCATTGTGATGTCCCATGCGGTATCTATGATCCGATCAAGGCTCAGATTGCAGCCTTGACTGTAGTAAGGATGGTCGATCTTCTGAATGACAAGCTGGAGAACCACGGTAACGATAATGGGAGTCAGCCCGACGCAGAGTTTATCAATAGTGTTGCACGGTATGTGGCAGTCAAAGAAGAACACGCGGAAGAATGCAAGCATGAGATCCGGGTGATCATGGGGGATTATCTCAAGGAAGCTCACTATCAGGAATATCCCGAGCTTGCTGGGCTGGTGTTGAACATCATGCAACTCGGGTCCAAAAGCCGTCAGACAGCAGATCGAGAAACAGCAGTGGCGTTGGTAGAGGCTGTCAACCGGTTTGCCGAGATTTTCTGGGCGACTAAGGGTGTTGAGACAAAAAGAGCGACAGCCCCTTATGCACCATCACTTGAGACGGTGTACCCGGTACTTTAATGCTACGTGTTATTCGAGTTTCAGGTGAGAGCCTGTTCCCAAGCTATCAAAACGGGGATTTTGTGATTGTGTCCAAAATCCCCTATTTTTTTGCCCGGCCCCGGCATGGTGACGTCGTTATCCTGAAACATCAGCAATATGGCGAGTTGATAAAGATCGTGGACGGTTCACGTACTCACGGTGATGATATCTTTGTGGTGGGTATGCATCCCAATAGCATTGATAGTCGGGCGTTCGGGCCTGTCCGCAGGAACGACATCCTCGGCAAGGTGATCTGGCACATCAAAAAACCGAAGAAATAGCATATCAAATCAAGCTTCATCTTTGTCGTTGGGTTGCCGAATCATTTGAACGAGTTCCCAAAATTCAGAAATACGCAAGAAGTGATAGGCAACGGTCAATACAAAAACACC
>JAJRTO010000087.1 GCA_024278235.1 Candidatus Poribacteria bacterium | reverse complement strand
CGGGTCCTCCGGGCACCTGCCCGCCGCGGCGGACTGAGCCGGGAGGCGAAAAAAGACAGTGGGGCCGGCCGGCCGCCCCGTTCTCCTTCCGCGAATGCCCTTGGTTTCCGCCGGGTGATCGCGTATTCCTTATCCCCTCGATTCCGCTTCTTCTCGTCGGGAGTCGGCCATGCCACAGGAAAAGTCCAGCGCACTCCGGGACGAGGTCGAGCGACGCGGCGGCCTCGAGAAATGGACCCCAAAAATCGAGACACCGGAAGACCTCCGCTTCGTCCTCGAACAGGCCTGCGACTATCGCGGCGACGTGACGATCGCCACGAAGGACGGCCGGCAGGTGGTGGGGTACGTCTTCAACCGGGTGCAGGAATGGGCTTACCAGCATGAGAAGAAGCAGACCCCACGGCGTGTGTCCAACCTCGCAGGGGAAATCTGGCTCTCACAGAACCCTCATCTTGAGAAGCAACGGCTGGACTCCCTCCACGAATCGGGACAGCTCACGGATGCCGAATACCAGGAAGCGAAGGCTCTGCTTGAGAAGGGAGCCTCCGGGCTGGCGGATGTGGAAGCGAACACGCTGAAGGTACTTCAGGACTTGCTGTCAGCGACCATCCCTGTGTCCACCTACCGTGCGACCATCATGCGTGTGAAGCGTGTGGGTGTGCTGGACATCCGTTCGGAGCCTGCAGGAGCGACCGTCTTCCTGGATGGCAAGTACCTGGGAGTGACACCACTGAAGCTATCGAACCAACCTGTGGGGGAATACCTGCTTGAGTTCCAATGCAAAGGCTACGAACCGGCCCGGCGACGGGTCCAGGTGGACGCAGGGAAAACCGGGACCATCCGGCAGACACTCGTTCGTCCCAAGCCTGAGTACGGTGAACTCATTGTCAATGCTGTGCCCTGGGGAGAAGTCTATCTGGATGGAAAACATCGGGGAACGACACCGCTACGGCTCAGGAAGGTGCTGGTGGGAGAGCACACGGTGAAGGTCATGAACGCAGCCTGCCAGGATGCCACCCGGAAGGTGACCATCAAGAAGGACCAGATAATCCGTTTGATGATGGAACTTCGGCCAGAATGAACTCATCTCTCGCTCATCTGGTAGCGAGTTGTCCCGGATGATCAAAACATTGACTGCCGAAAGCAACCTCTGAACATGGCCAAAATTCTTTTGATAAGCTGCGTGGTACTCATGATCGTTTTCCTCGGTTGTAGCGACGAATTTGAACCCCCTGGTGACGATTCGGACGATGCAAGTGAAAATAAGCCGAGCAGTACAGAAAACGAATATGGGGATGAAAATACCGTTGAACCCGTTGAGGTCGTCGACTTATCGGGCAGGTTAACATCAAGGACGCTTGAATCCACCACTGTTTACAGGTTGGTGGATGGGGCTGTCACCGTACCTGCTGGCGAAATATTGAAGATTGAGCCTGGGACAGTCATCAGAGGTTCGCACTCCCCGCGCTCCTGGTTGGAGGTTGAACCGGGAGGGAAAATCATCGCGGAAGGCACTCCAACACAGCCGATTGTCCTCACCAGCGATAAGCCGGACGGGTCGCAAGCTGCGGGGGACTGGGGGGGACTGATCATCGCGGGAGATGCCGTTGGCCATTTTAAGGCCGGCGGGGATCCGAATGATAGCAGTGGTATTCTCCGGTATGTGCGGGTCGAGTATGCCGGATCTGCCTATGGCGATGGGCACTTCAACGGTATCAGCTTTGAATATGTGGGTGCTGGCACGGTGGTGGAATATCTCCAGGTTCTTGAGGTGCTCGATGATGCGATTGAACTTTACGGTGGTAGCGTGAATCTCCAGTATGTGCTGGTGACCGGATACCGTGATGATGGCATCGACTGGACATACGGATACACGGGGACCATCCAGTACCTCATCTGTCAGAAAACGGGCGAGCGGAGCGACCGAGGCATCGAGGGGGACAATAATCCGGATGCCCCCAATATGGAGCCACGGAGCAGGCCATATGTTTACAACGCAACCATCGTGGGCATGAGTCACGAGGGAATTCTGTTGAGGAACGGAGGGGCCGCGATCATCAAAAACTCCATTGTGATAGGGTGTGAACGTGCAGGGCTTATGGTCGATGCGACTTCTGCGAATCGGCAAGCGGCTGTGCAGGCGATGGAATTCACTCACAATATCTTTTTTGATAATCACCCAAATCTTGATGACACAGCAGGGATGCAGACGAATGCAACAGAAATTGCAGACGCTGCGACAACGTTGATCGTCGATCCGCAGCTCAACGGTATCGTGGATGGGGATTGGACTCCAGAACCGGGTTCGCCCGCGCTGGATGCCGCCCATGCAGATCGGACGATCTCTCACTTTATAGGTGCTATTGGAGCAGTTGACTGGACGAAAGGATGGATTCACCGATGAAACAAAGGCAGGTAGAAAAAACGTTTGATATCTCACACATCACGCGCCACGTATCGCATATCGTGCAGCGGTCTTTGCAGTTCTCGCTTCACACTTTACTTCCCCTCTCTATCATGATCCTGATCGGTTCTCTACTATGTTCCGGAATATCCGATGCCAAGAAATATGATGTCAAATCCGCGGTCGGTAAGGCCACTTTGAATGGGTATACGCAGGTACGGTTCCGGATGACGGACGAAAAAGACGCTGTACCCAACAACACGTTCCTAGTTCGCCGGGCGCGCTTTCAACTGAAGGCTCAATTGACGGATGTGCTTTCCACGGGACTGAGTATGGATCTCACCACCGATGATATCAGCGCGAAGAATATCTACCTGCAATACCAGATCGATCCTCATCTGAAGCTGAGACTGGGACAGTTAAAGAAGCCATTCAGCCGCTCTTATTTACAATCAGCAGGTAAACTGTGGATGATCCTCCGGCCTGAGCATATCCGGGATTTCAAAGGGTATCGGGGAAGAGATATCGGAGCTGCCGTGGAGTTGGAGCCTGCATCGTGGTTGAAACTGATGGCAGGCGTGTTCAATGGCACGGGGATAGGTACGGATGCGGTGGAAGATAACAATAACACGAAAGATGTGGCAGGACGTGTTGAGTTCAGTCCTACCGGGACGATCACCGTTGGCGCCAACACGTCGATCCGTGGTCAAACCGATGCCATCCAGGAGGATCGCCAGGCTGCCTATGGCGTGGACGTGGAACTGCAGTTCCTGGGATTTCGGTTCGCAGCGGAAGGTTTATGGGGAGATAAACGGCAGTTCGACACCCAACAGCAGATGTTTGGCTGGTACGCAGTCATCGTGCGCAAGCAGCGGATCAAAAAATGCCCTCTCACCGCTATCGAGTATGGTGGACGCATTGAGTCCTTCGATGGAGATCGGGATGCTCCCGAAGATGCGGTGACCATGGTGACCCCCTATCTTGGAATCTATTTCCACTCCGATGCTCGCCTACAGCTTACCCCCATCTATCACCTTCCTCAGCGGGGCGATAGAATACTGGAGTTCCTGGCACAAGCTCAGATGAATTTCTGAATGTGCCCCAAATAAGCATTCGTCAGAAATAGATGTCGGGTTTCAAATGCCGGGAACCCGGCAACCACAGTGCTTTTCTAACGTTCAACGTTTTCACGTGAAACCTGCTTATGAAACAGATACGGCTTATCATCCTCTCTTCATTGCTCGCGCTTCTCATGCCTGCCCTCGTCGATGCCTACAGCCTCGGTTTCAATTGTGGTGCGCCTGAAGCCTATACAGCGCGTGATGGGAGGCTTTATGAAGCGGACCGGCCATACACGCCAACCACCGGTGCGGGATACATCGGCGGGGAGAACGGCAAATCTCCCGATCAGGTCAAATCGGGCGGAACGAGGGATTTTGCCCTGTATCTCCAGGATCGGCGCGGTTTGAGCGAATATCGCTTCGATGTGCCGAATGGATTCTACGTCGTCAAGCTGCATTTCAGCGAGACGGAACATCTCTGGCGAACCTTGCGAGTATTCGATGTCTGGATCGAAGGTCAGAAGGTGCTGGCCGATTTCGACATCTTCGATAAGGTCCAGCGAAATTATGTGATCGATTACCAATTCGCTTCAGAGGTCACCGATGGACGGTTGAATGTGAGGATGAAAGCCACCACGGGAGAACCGGTTCTCTCGGCGATCTATGTGTTTCGCAGAACACCTGATAAGAGTCGCCCCGCATCTCCACGTGGTTTGTTTGCAATCGATGGGTTCAAACAGGCGATCCTCGATTGGAACGATAATCAGGAAGATGACATCGCCGGCTATGAGGTGACACGGATAGAGGACATGGGAGGCGGCCTGAAAACACGAACCTATTTTTCTCCATCATCACGCTTCATCGACGATGACGTGGAAGCCTATAAAACCTATCGATACTACGTGGAGGCTGTGGATGTCTATGGCAACAAGAGTGGCCATGTCAAAACGGTCTCCGTAACACCGTATTCCAAAATGGACTCGAAGCTCCCCGTTTATGAACTGTTCGTGGATGAAAGTCACCTCGTCTATCTGAGTAAACATGTCTGGGATGACGTGACGATCCCTGTCATCTTCCGCCACGAGGGTGTTGAATATGATCGAGCCAGGATGCGGTACCGGGGCGGAGGATCGCGTCGATTGGTGCTCAAGCCCAGCATCAAGCTCATCTTTGCCGATGACCAACTGTTCCAGGGAAGGAAAAAGCTGAATCTGCAGAGCGACACATGGGATGCCTCGCTGATGAGGAGCAAGCTCGCGTTCGACGAATATCAGATCGCCGGTGCACTGGCTCCCAACGCAGAATGGGTGCATCTGCAACTCAACGGACAGTTCATCGGGGTCTACACAGCGGTGGATCAGATCGACGAGCGTTTTCTCACGATCAATGGACGCCCCGCCACTGGGAATATCTATAAACCGTTTGACTTTCTGGTGCTCCTCAAGAACGACGAGGATTATGAGCGGTTGGCGGAGAAGGAGACCAACAAAGGGCAGGGGGCTTACGATATTCAGGAGTTCGTGGAGATCATCAATGTCACACCCGCGCCTCTGATACGCGAGAAACTCCTTGACGTGCTGGATGTCGAAGAGTATCTGAACTGGTACAGTGCGAATCAGCTCCTGAGCAACTGGGACATCGCGGGGCATAACTTCTATCTCTACCACGATCTGGATCGGGACAAGTGGGAGATCATCGGGTGGGACCCCGATGTGTCTTACGTTCAATACGAGATGCCGATCGACGAAGGAACGCGTAATAGTCCCATGTATGGCGAACCCTACTGGTGGGATCGGCTCCTCGACCGGGTGTTGGCCATTCCCCAGTTCCGTCGGATGTATTGTCTGCGTCTGATCAAACTGCTGGAGACGACATTCGCTGACGGGGAACGGCTGGCGAGGATGGAGGCGGGTTATCAACGGATCCTGTTCGATGCTGAGCGCGATGTGAGAAAACCCGGCTGGCACGAGAATGATATCTGGTTTTACCCATCCCTGAACGCCCTTAAGAAGTTCGTGGCGGCGAGAAACCGGTATCTGCGTTCGGTCGTCTACGATTACATGCCACCCGCCTCGGTGAACCTGTTCATGAACGAGATCGGAATGGATGTCCCGGGCGAAGGTTGGATTGAACTCTACAATTGCAGCCAGGAATCTGTTGCGCTAACAGGGCTGTCCCTTTCTGACGACTATTATCGCCCGAATAAGTGGCCGCTCCCCGATATGACGATTCCTCCCCGGGGATACGTGGTCTGGAAGGAAAGACAACTGTCTCCCGATTTTGTCTTCGATCCTGACACAGAACTCATCGGGCTGTACGCGGGGAAGGAAAGGATCGATCCGCTCTATTATCCCGATTTCGAGTCCGGGGATCGAACTTCTTATGGGCGCATCCGCGACGGCAGCAGCCAGTGGGTGGTATTTCAAGATCCAACCCCCGGGGCATCCAATCAGTGGCTCGCTCCGGTAACGATCTCTACTCGATCCGACACCATTGTCCAGCAAGTTGTGCAGGGTGGCCCACTACAGCAACCTCTGAATCTGCGCAACCGGACGGATCAGCCTCAGCGTGTCGTCCTGTGGGATGAGCTGTTTCTGCCCGATGGGAGACCCTACCGTCAGAATCCCATCACGCTCGAACGGGATGTCCAGCTTGCACCAGACGAATCCCTCAGGAGAGAATGGGTCACGCGCCTGCCGGAAGATCTCCCGTTGGGGCTCAACTACAGGGTGCTGATTCACGTTGGGCTCGGCGACCCGCTCGTTTCGGAATCCGATCCTCCGCAAGGTATTCCTCTCGGTGTGCCGAGTACCTGGGACACGCTGTCGATTCGGTTGTCCCTCCTCTCACAGGATGCGCTTCGACACCTGGTCATCAACGAGTTGATGGCGGACAATCAGCAAACCGTCGCGGATGAATACGGTGAATATGAGGACTGGGTGGAGCTTTACAACGGTTCCGATCAACCGATCAACCTCGATGGGATGTATCTATCGGATGACAGGCGTGAACCCGACAAATGGCCAATACGAGATGCAGAGATTCCACCCGGGGGCTATCTGCTTTTCTGGCTGGATAGCGATGAGCCCCAGGGCATCCGGCATGCGGGATTTCGTTTGAGCGCAAGTGGCGAGGGCATTGGGATTTTCGACACGGACGAGAACCAAAATGCCATGATCGACTGGATCAGCTTTGGGATGCAGAAGACGGATGTCTCCTATGGGCGCTATCCCGACGGAGAGCCATCTCTCGAATGTTTCATCCAGCCGACGCCGGGAGCACCCAATGTCAGTTCAGGGAGGATCGCTTTACGGATCAACGAATTGATGAGCGACAATCGTACCACTATCGCGGATGAAGCCGGCGAACGGGATGCCTGGATTGAGCTGTTCAATCCAGGTTGCGAGGCCATCCGCCTGGAAGGATGGAAACTCATCTACCACGAAGTCGGATGGTCTTTCCCTCCTATCGTTGTGCCTCCCGGAGGTTATCTGCTTGTCTGGGCGGACGGGGATGAGGCACAAGGGGACCTCCATACCAACTTCCGGCTCGATTCCAATGGCGGCACACTTTCTCTCCAAAACCCCGATGGCAACGACCGTGTACCTGTGGACAGCGTTCGTTTCAGCCAGCAGCCGCCCGACACATCTTTCGGACGGTATCCCAACGGATTGGGGGATTGGGAAATCCTGATCGTGCCAACGCCCGGGATGGAAAACCGATTTCCAACCATCGTCATCAACGAGATAATGGCGCAGAATCGCTTGACGGTCAGTGATGAATCGGGGGAATACGATGATTGGATCGAACTTTATAATCCGACAGGCCGAACGCTCAATCTCAGCGGGATGTTTTTGTCGGATGATCCCGACGACCCCACCAGGTGGCGGCTCCCGGCCGTCGAGATTCCTGCTCAGGGGTTCCTGCTGATCTGGGCGGATGGCGATGTGGATCAGGGGCCATTGCACGCTGGTTTTAGTCTCAACAGTGACGGAGAAGTCGTCGCATTGTTCGATGCGATAGCGAACGGGAACGCACTGTTGGATTCTATTGAGTTCGGCGAACAGCAGGCGGATGTCTCCTATGGGCGCTACCCCGACGGGAGTGCTTCGCTGGAACGGTTCCGCAAGCCGACGCCGGGCACGTCGAACATCAGTAGCTCGGTGACGATAGCGGGACCTCTGAGCCTCCTGCAGAACTATCCGAACCCTTTCACCAGCACGACTTCAATCCCCTATACGCTGTCAGAATCTGTCCCGGTCATACTGAACATCTACAATATCCAGGGGCAATCGATGCGACGGTTTGACCTGGGCGTCCGGGAAGTGGGGGCCTACGTGGAACGCGCACACGCTGTGTCGTGGGATGGACGCAACAATCTGGGGGAGCGTGCTGCACCTGGGATCTATTTCTATACACTACAATCGGGAGAGTACGTCGTGACACGTAAGCTGATGATGATCCGGTGAGGCTGTCCGAAAGGTGGGAACACCAGAAAGCCGGAATTTCTGACTATTGACTATTGACTAATG
>JAJRTO010000086.1 GCA_024278235.1 Candidatus Poribacteria bacterium | reverse complement strand
GGATATGGTACGATCCCCTGGTCAGAGTTTGTGGCGGTATTTCGGACTATGTCATTCAACGATCCGCTCGTGATCGAAGCGCGACCGTGGGATGGGGTTGCATGGCAGGTTATGCTTGGTGAGATGAACCTGCTTTTTGAGAACGCAGATCGTTTGCAGCCTGTTCGATTAGGCGAGAGATTACATCCCAAACCGAGCTAAAGGAGAACGGTCATGGAGTCACTACCTGTGGCCATCCCTCGAGAAAAACTGGTGGAATTTTGCCGGAAGCACCACATTCGTCGACTGGCTTTGTTCGGCTCCGTATTGCGCGACGATTTCAGGGCAAGCAGCGATGTGGATGTGTTGGTTGAATTCGAGCCAAATCACGTTCCGGGCTTTATCCGTCTCGCTGGTATGGAGATTGAACTCTCTGGAATTATTGGCGATCACAAAGTCGATATGAATACGCCAAATAGTCTGAGCAGCTATTTCCGAGATCAGGTTCTTGCAGAAGCGAAAGTGTTGGTTGATGAAAGGTTATAGACCATGGCAACGATATGCAGTGAACTGAGGACACACCCACGGCGGGTATTCGTATGGAATGCACCTTACCACTCCTTTGAGGAGCTAGAAACACCCGTCGGGGATGGAAAACGAAATGGATTTTTTGAGCAGTCCTATGCGTTTGCTCAGCATCTCCTGGAACCCTCCGATGAATCTCACCACTGGGTGATCAAGCCGAATGTCGTCGCTCAGGTACCAGAGGATATCGATGACTATCATGGTGGGATCGTCACCAATCCCTATGCGGTGGATGGAGTGCTGCAACGTCTCTGGGAGCTGGATCAGCAAGAGATGACCGTTGTCGATGGTGGTACTGGCGATGACCTCCGGAACTTCCGCGAGAATGGCTATGTGGAGATGTTCGAGAGATGGGAAACACGTGGCCCCCAACTGGCGTGGACGAGTACGTGGGATTTTGACTGCTATACTCCCGACCGTCTCACATGGGTTCCCGCTCAGGATGGGAAGATCCACTCCGTGTTTCCGCTCGTCAAGCCTTTCACCGGTGGCGATGAATGGTTCATCACCTTCCCCACTATGAAGACACACAATCTGGGAATCGTCACGTTGGCTGGCAAGGGCATGCAAGGTATCGTTGCAGATGGCTACAAACATTTCTGTAGCCACCTGGATAGTTTCGGATCCGGATGGTATCCCCCCGAACGTCTGGCGCAACACTATCAGCCCCAACTCATCGAGTATGCGATTCAGGAATACAAGCGTCACTGCGAGCGTCAGTTGCCGTTCTGGGCGGTTGGCCTCGACGCGAAGTACGGTGTAGGCCGATTTGAGCCGCATTCTCAGCGTACTGCCGATCTGGTTGCCACGGTTCAATCGCTCTACGAGGGGCGGCTGCTCTGCATTGTCGAAGGACTGATTGGACGCGACGGCACCGCTTTCAACCAGGGGGATGATCATTACGCAGGGCTTATGATCGCCGGCTGCAATATCTTCGAGGTGGATAAGGTGACATCCTGGCTCATGGGACATGATCCGCGCTATATCCCCTGGCTCGTTGTCGGAGAAGATCGCGGGATAGGGCAATGTGCTATTGAGACAAGCGAGGTCTACCTGATGCCGGAACATCGGCGACTGAGCGCGCGGGAACTCCGGGAGATGGCGGTTCCTCTACCGGTCAATCTGCATGGCATGACAGAAAAACTCAATCTAGGGGACATCTTTTTCACGGATGAATATGTCACGTCATCCGACTATTCTGCCGCAATCGCAGCTTTCTCTAGATAGACAGAATGTCAGGTTTGCCTATTGACAGATCATGCAGGTCGAAAGTATAATAGAAATACAGACCTCCATGTCTGCTTTAGCACCTTTCCAGGAGAGAAGACCCAGGTGATCTATTCCAAGTCATGTGAATATGCTATCCGATCGCTGATCTATTTAGCAACGCAGCCTGAAGGGCAGTACTGCACCATCCAGGAAATCAGCCACCATCAGAACATCCCAACGCATTTTCTGGGGAAGCTGTTGCAGCAACTAGGGAAATACAACCTGGTAACGTCTCTCAAGGGACGGACAGGTGGGTTTTCCCTGGCGATACCCGCCGCAGAGATCACGTTGCTTAAAGTGATCGAACACGTAGATGGGCTGAACAACCTGAACCGTTGCATCATTGGTCTTGGAGAGTGCGCATGTGAATTGTCCTGCCCTGTCCACGAATCATGGGCTCCCGTCAAGGCAAGCATTATGGCGTTCCTGCGCAACCAGACGATCGGTGGATTAGCGGATTCCCTCAAGAGTAAGGAACAACATCCATAGAAGCCATCATGAGTAGCACATATTCCGAATCACGAAAACCGGATATGCATGAGACGGGTCTATATTTCCCCGCCATAACAGCCAGGTTGGCTTCCTGTTCTGTGCGATGATCCTTTCTCCCCAATGAGAATAATTCTTGCCAACATCACCAGAATACCCTATCATCCCTTCATCGTGGGTTCAACAGAAGGTATCGGTTCCAGGCATCAGTTATCGGTCTTCAGGCTTCAGTAGCTGGCTTGCTTGCTGATGTCTGAAAGCTGAAATCTGATGCCTAACTTCCAGTGAAGGAGGCAATCGTACGATGTCTGACTTGTTTCCCCAGATTCAGGAAGAAGTGGCTCATAGAACGGAGGAAGTCCGATGTGAACTGAATGCCCTCGTTCACCGCAGGAGATTTCTCCGCCATTATGTTCGTACGTTGGAGGATTCCAGTAATTCCCCTGAAAACTATGATCAGGTGGTTCTGGAACAATATCGCCGGGAACTACAATGTGCAGAGACTGAAGTTCCCAAAGTTCGGGCGCGACTGGCTGCGTGGCGACATGCTGAGAAGCTCTTGGAGACGGAGCCTCCGGATTGAGGATTCAATAACCTTTCCATTTGCTCACGTGGGATTGGCAAATCCGGCGGTGATGGCTTGGATTTGCCAATCCAAGCCGAGCAAAGTATGCACAGGTTATTTGATCATTGCTCCTCAATGATGACATGAGGCAAACATCCGAACAGAATGAAGAATAATCTTCCACAGACTGAAAACATCACATGGCGAGGTATCATCCTGGGACTGCTTTCCATCCCCGTCAACGTTTACCTTGTGGTACAGACAGAGACCGTCTGGACAACCCAGTATCCAACGACGATGTCGATCTTCTTCAATGCGGTCTTCACACTGTTTCTGTTCGTCCTCCTGAACCTGCTGCTCATTCGTTTCATGCCCCGTTGGAGGCTTACGCAAGGGGAACTCCTCACGATCTATCTGATGGTCACTTTGGCTTGCGTCGTCGCAGGCCATGACATGCTGCAAGCGACCGTCTGTATTCTCGGACACTCAACCTGGTTTGCGACCCCTGAAAACGAATGGCAGTCACTTTTCTCTCACTATATCCCTGACTGGATAGCTGTCACGGATATCCAGGCACTTCGCGGTTATTACGAAGGTTCCTCGAACTTTCTGGAAGCCAGGCATCTGCAAGCATGGCTCACTCCCGTTCTATCATGGACGCTCTTCTTCTCCGCGATGGCATTCTCGATGATGATGCTCACCGTCATCCTTCGCAAGCAGTGGATAGAACATGAGAAGCTCAGCTATCCTATCATCCAACTCCCATTCGAAATGACCAAAGAGACTCGCTTCTACAGGAACCATCTCCTCTGGATTGGCATCGCGATTGCTGTGGGGGTTGACCTCATCAATGGTCTGAACTTCCTCTACCCACAGCTCCCCGGTATTCCGATTCGGCAGGATATCGGTCGCTATTTCACGGAGAAACCGTGGAGTGCCATGGGGTCGATCCCCATTTACTTCAATCCCTATGCCATCGGCATTGGGTTTCTGATGCCGTTGGATCTGGCTTTCTCATGTTGGATATTCTATCTGTTCTGGAAGATGCAGTGGTTGTTCGGTGCAATAACGGGTATGAGTCAGATGCCCGGGTATCCCCATACGGGGATGCAATCACAGGGAGCTTATCTGGGGTTGTGCCTGTTCGCGCTCTGGGCAACGCGTAAACATCTCTATCGTGTTTGCCTGGCTATCCTCTTTGGCAGGAAGTCCGGCGTCGATGACTCTAAAGAACCGGTAGGGTACCGTTTTGCCTTTCTTGGACTGCTGCTAAGCGGAAGTGTCATCGTGGTTTTTTGTCTCCAGGCAGGGATGTCTCTCTGGGTGATCGGGCTTTTTTTCCTCATCCATTTTGCTCTGGTATTGGCATTTACACGTGTACGGGCCGAACTTGGCACCCCTATCCAGGATTTCTATCGTGCAGGGCCAAGTTTCCTGCTGACTTCTGTTTTCGATACACGCAAACTGGGGCCGCAGAATCTCACTGGATTCGCCTTCCTTTATGGTTTCACTCGCAACTATCGGGCGCAACCCATGCCGAATCAACTGGAAGGATTCAAACTGGCTGACAAAGCCAAGCTACATGGAGGGCAATTGCTCTGGGTGATGTGGCTTGCATCTGTGCTGGGCTTACTGGTGGGATTCGTGTCTTTTCTATATGCAGCCTACCGGCATGGCAGCCTGGGAACCTGGCGCGGCCAGGAAGCCTTCAGCGATTTGCAGCGGTGGCTGACATTTCCAGGTGGAACGGATTGGACTCGATTGGGATTCTGGGGATTTGGAATGGCATTGACCTTCGGCACACTTGCGATGCGTGTCCGCTTTATCTGGTGGCAACTGCATCCGCTCGCCTATCCGCTTTCAGGAAGTTGGGGTTTTGGTCGCCTCTGGTTCCCCGTGTTTATCGCCTGGTTTTTGAAAACGCTCATCGTTCGCTACGGCGGACTTGGAGCCTATCGTCGAGCGTTACCACTATTCCTGGGCACTATCCTGGGAGAGTTTGTGATGGGGAGTCTTTGGGCCATATTGGGCCTGCTGTTAGGACAACAGATGTACTCGTTCAAGCATTGGTAGATTCATGGTGTTGACGGATTCCCCTCCTGCTTTCCAGAGGAAGCCGGAATCCAGACGGTCATCCATATGGTTCGTGGGGAAGGTGTGTGAGAGGCTATGATGCCGAGGCAGCCCGGACGGATGTATGAAGATTGAGCACTTGTTGAACAATACCTGCGAGCGTGCTTGGGGAGAATGGTTTCGACAGAAAAGCATCATCCCGTATCCGATGGTGAACGACTTTTTCGGCATGACCGGATATATAGAGGACCTTCATCTCAGGTCGCAGTGCTCGTAGAGCTATCGTCAGATCATAGCCACTCATGTTGGGCATGACGACATCCGTAATCATGAGATGGATCTTACCTGAATATTGCTCCGCAGCCCTTAATGCACTCTCACCATGAGTAGCTTCCAGGACCGTATAACCCCGGCTTCGCAGAGAATGGACCATCGATTGGCGAACTATCTCCTCATCTTCAACCACGAGAATGGTCTTTGTGCCTCGTAGGATCTGATTCACTGTATCTTCAGGTTCGGCGAGAGCCGTGTTGGATTTCACCTGGGGTAAGTAGATCTGAAAACGACTTCCCTGCCCCGGCTCCGAATCAACCCAGATGTAGCCACCACTTTGCTTCACAATACCGTACACGGTAGCTAATCCCAGCCCAGTTACCCTCTCTTTGGTCGTGAAGAAGGGATCAAAGATATGCGCTATCAGCTCGGAAGGCATACCATCGCCCGTATCGCTAACGGTTAATACGACATAATCACCCGGCGGCATCACAACGTTTGATCGAACGTAGGCTTCATTCAAAAAGGCTGCATTGGTGGTTTTGATAGTCAGATGCCCCCCTTCCGGCATCGCATCACGGGCATTGACGACCAGATTGATCAGTATCTGTTCCAACTGCCCGGGGTCTATCTCTGTCCATCCCAGTTCTTCCGCAAGATTTGTTGTCAACTCGATGTTTTCATCAATCAGCCGCCGCAGCATATTCTCGATATCATGGATGAGCGTATTGATATTCACCACTTCTAATTGAAGCGCCTGCTGGCGACTGAATGCGAGAAGCTGGCGAGTCAATTTTGTTGCTCGCCTGGATGCTTTGATCATCTCCTCAACTTCATCTTGTGGATATTGCTGCTGCTCCATCTTCATGATGGCAAGTTGTCCATAGCCGAGCATGGCGGTCAACAGGTTGTTGAAATCGTGGGCAATACCACCGGCAAGTTGCCCGACACTCTCGAGCCGCTGAGCAAGATAAAGTTGTTTCTGGAGATCTTGCCGTTCTTTCTCTAACAGAGTTCGTTCTTCTCTATCCTGAATCACCTTTAACGCAAACGCAGTGTTTTCCGCAGCTTCTTCCAGCAGCGTTAATGTTTCATCGTCGAAGGCATCTCTTTCGCAAGTGTACACATTCAGCGTGCCACACACCGTATCTCCGCATCGGAGAGGAACGACAGCACAGGAACGATACCCACGCGGATGAGCGGCGTCCTCCCCTGATGGATTGGATCCGCCTCCCTGGATGTCCGGGATGACCTGGGGTTGTTTTGTCTGAACGACCATCTCCATCAATGTCCTCTCCGGAGTATTTCCACGAAACGAAATATCAAGAGAGTCCGGGACTTCCCCCGCATGGACTACCGATGAGACATCCCCGAGTGACGTATCCATCAGACAGATGCAAACCATCTGATAATGGCCTACTTCTACCAGTTTATCGCAAGCATACTGCGACAATACGGTGATATCGGTCTCTGCAAGCATCAACTGCCGAATACCTCGACAGATGTGCTGGAAACGAGTCAGTTGAGCAGTGGATTCCAACGGTTGCATAGGTACACCCCCAATATCAGAACACCCCATGTTGAGAATTCATCCCCTACGCCGTACATTATATCCAATGACTCTTATCAATACAACTGAAAATTCCCTGGATCAGGAAGTAATACTTCCTAACTCTCAAAAGGGTCTCGACAACCCAAAAAAAGTGTGATAACATGATTTTGTCATAAGGGCATATTGCCAATTTCAAGGCGGAAGGTGGTGAGTTGGATGAGCATCAACGTGATTGAGCCGGCGGAGGAGCTTATCATCCTTCAGTGCTGTGATTACTCTTATTATCGCGAGGACGGGGAACCTCTCTGGGATCTCGATCCGGATGAGGATTGGCTCGACGTCTAAATGTTTCCGGAATGTAGGGGAAAAGCATTGCCGTAAGCGGCCAACATCATAGGGAAAATGTCTGAGATGGAACGGTTTCCTGGGATGCGTTGTCGAGCAAGCGATGCTTTGCCCCCTACGTTAAGAGGAGATAAGGATGGAGAATAGGCATCTCGTTTCCGTGATCATCCCGACCTTCAGCCGTCCTCGTTATCTACCAAAAGCCGTCGAAAGCGTGCTGGAGCAGACCTATCCTGAGATCGAGTTGATCGTCGTCGATGATGGCTCGGAGAAGGGAGGCGCGGCCACGAAAAAAGCTCTGAAGCCCTATCTCCCCTTCCTGACCTATGTGTATCAGGAAAATCGGGGGATCGGTGCGGCGGTCAACAGGGGCCTTT
>JAJRTO010000085.1 GCA_024278235.1 Candidatus Poribacteria bacterium | reverse complement strand
GTCGAAGGGCGACCTGAAAGTCGTCGTGGAGACCTTCGACCGCACGATTGACAAGAAGGCGTTGATCGGTCCGTCAGATGAGGCGGCGGCGTTGGCAGAAGCGGTGTCGCGCGCGAACTTCGGTCTCATGATCGATCTCTCTCATCTGCCATTGCAGGATGAAACACCAGCGCAAGCCCTCGATAATGTGAAGGATTACCTCGTCCATGCGCACATTGGGAATTGTATCATGCGGGATGCCGAGCACGCTGGCTATGGCGATTACCATCCGCCCTTTGGCGTGCCAGAAGGTGAGAACGGCGTTGCAGAGCTTGCCGAATACCTCCGTGTGCTCTTCGACATCGGTTTCCTGAGTGATGACAAAGATCCGCTGCCCATCGTGAGTTTTGAGGTCAAGCCGCTTCCGGGTGGTACCAGCGAAACAGTGATCGCCAATGCCAAGCGTACCATGAATGAAGCCTGGGCGAGACTGTAGAACCTGCGCAGGATAGTGTCCTGTGTTACAAAGATCAGAACGGTGAAATGATGAAAATCGTTATTGCACCGGATTCATTCAAGGGGAGTCTTACGGCCCTGGAAGCTGCCCAGGCGATCGCCGCCGGATGGCGTCGGGTGTTTATGGACGCAAATATACTCACCGTGCCAATGGCAGATGGCGGGGAAGGTACTGTGCAGTCGCTTGTGGATGCCACGGGCGGTCGATTGATGCACAAAGAAGTGACGGATCCTCTCGGAGGAAAGGTCAATGCCCATTATGGTATCCTGGGCGATGGTCTCACAGCCGTGATTGAGATGGCCGCAGCCTCTGGCTTACCGTTGGTGCCCCCTGGCAAACGAAATCCTTTGATCACGACCACCTTTGGGACAGGTGAGCTGATTCAAGCCTCGCTGGACCATGGCTGTCGTCGTCTCATCATCGGCATTGGTGGGAGTGCCACGAACGATGGTGGAGCTGGTGTGGCGCAGGCGCTCGGTGCCCGGTTATTGGATGCGGATGGGACACCGATCTTGTTCGGGGGCGCGGCTCTTGCTCAGCTCGCTCGTATCGATCTCTCCAACATGGATCCTCGTATCGCTGAGACGGAGACCGTGGTTGCATGTGATGTGGACAATCCGCTTATAGGGCCACGTGGTGCAGCCCATGTGTATGGTCCCCAGAAAGGCGCCACTCCGGAGATGGTGGAGCAGCTTGATGCAGCGCTTGCCCGCTTCGCTGAAGTGGTGAAGTGCGACCTCGGTAAAGACATCGGAGAGATGCCCGGATCGGGTGCAGCGGGGGGGCTTGGCGCAGGGCTGATGGCGTTCCTCGACGCTGAACTCAAGTCCGGGATTGACATTGTGATCGACGCTGTCAATCTCCGCGAGAAGGTCGGAGGTGCCGATCTGGTCATTACCGGAGAGGGCGCCATCGACGAACAGACGGTCTATGGCAAAACGCCCATTGGCGTCGCCAAAGTTGCTCAGGAGCAGGGCATCCCTGTACTGGGCATCGCCGGGATGGTCTCCCCGGGTGCCTGTGCTGTTTATGATCATGGAATTGAGGCGTTGACAACCCTTGTGCCGGGACCTGTTTCGCTCGATGAAGCGGTGGGCAATGCAGCGGCTCTCCTGGCGGATGCTGCGGAACGTGCGGCACGGATGGTCCGATTGGGAACGAAAGTGGTGGTGAGCCGATAGGCAAGATGACTTTCAACGGGTAGACGAGGTGTTTATGTCAACAGTTCAAGTTCTTGGAGTCATTCCTGCACGTTATGCCTCCAGTCGTTTTGAGGGGAAGGCCCTTGCCGATATCTGTGGCAAGCCGATGATCCAACATGTGTACGAGCGCTCGTGTCGTGCTCGCTCTTTTGACAAAATCATCGTCGCAACCGATGATGAACGGATTGAACGGGTCGTTCGAGGCTTCGGTGGAAATGTCATGCTCACCTCGCCCGATTGCCCAACGGGCACAGAACGGGTCGGTGAGGTTGCTAAACAGACGGAATGCCGCGTCGTCGCCAATATTCAGGGCGATGAGCCACTCTTGGACCCTGAAATGCTGGATACTCTGGTCCGTCCCTTTTTTGAGGAGCCTGCGGTCCAGGTCAGTACGCTCAAACAACGGATCGATGTCCAGCAGGATTACTTTGATCCCAATGTTGTCAAGGTCATTACTGACCGGTATGGACTGGCGATTTACTTCTCCCGAGCGCCTATTCCCGGCAATAAGAGTCTTGGATGGAAGCCTGAAGTCGCTCATTACCGTCATGTTGGGCTCTACGCATATACCCGTGAGGCATTGATGAGATTTCTCTCCCTCGAACCGACACCGCTGGAATCAACGGAGGGGCTGGAGCAACTCCGCTTCCTCGAAAATGGCATCCCCATTCGTGTGATGGAGACAACACATCGGTGCGTGGGGGTGGATACGCCTGCTGATCTTGAGAGAGTTATTGGGATATTGTCGGATGGTCGATCGTAGATTTGTGTAAAGGGGAAGAACTGGCCCCTTGAAATAGGAGAAGAACATCTGAAATCGAAATATGGAGTTTCCTGAATGACCAAATATATCTTTGTGACGGGTGGTGTGGTTTCGTCTGTTGGTAAGGGAATCACGACAGCTTCATTGGGCCGCCTCCTGATTGATCGTGGATTTAACGTTGTGCCGCTGAAGATTGATCCCTACATTAACAGTGATGCCGGCACGATGGATCCTTTCCAACATGGGGAGGTATTCGTCACCAACGATGGGACTGAGACGGATCTCGATCTTGGGCATTATGAGCGGTTCCTCGGAATCGATCTCAGTCGTGACTCAAACGTCACCACGGGCCAGGTGTACGATACTGTTATTCGTGAAGAACGGGACGGGAAATACCAGGGCCAAACCGTCCAACTGATCCCCCACATTACAGATGAGATCAAACGACGCATCTACAAGCTGGGCGAAGACAATGATATTGTCATCACAGAAATCGGTGGGACTATCGGTGATTTTGAAACGCCTCCGTTTGTAGAAGCGATCCGACAGATCGGGATGGAACAGGGACGCCAGAATGTGCTTTACCTGCATGTGTCACTGATCGCCTACCTCGGTCCCTGGGGAGAGAGCAAGACGAAACCGACGCAGCACAGTGTACGAGCCCTCCTCACGCTGGGAATTCAACCGGATATCGTGATTTGCCGCTGCGCTCGACCGTTGACGGAAGAAATGCGCCGTAAGCTCTCGCTCTTCTGTGGCGTACCGAATCGTGCTGTCATCGAGGCCAGGGATACCAGGCTCATTGATGAGATACCCCTCACCTTCGAGCGCGAAGGTCTGGCTTCTCTGGTCATGGAGCGTCTACGGCTGCCCGAGCGTGAACCACAGACTTCCCGATGGGAAGAGATGATCGAACGGCTGAAGCACCCTGAAGGCGAAGCAAACATCGCGATCGTTGGCAAATACACTGAGCATGGAGATGCCTATATCAGCGTCAAAGAGGCTCTGAAACATGGCGGGATCGCCAACAAGGCTGCTGTCCATATTCATTGGGTTGATTCTGAGAAACTTGCGGAGAATAGCGAAGATGAAATAGAAGAGAACTTCAGGGAAATGGATGGGATATTGGTTCCAGGGGGATTTGGATACCGTGGGATTGAGGGGATGATCGTGGCTGCGCGCTATGCCAGGGAAAATCAGATCCCGTTCTTTGGACTGTGTCTCGGTGTGCAGTGTCTTGTGATCGAATTTGCACGGAATGTCGCCGGCTTATCACAAGCACACAGCAGCGAATTTGATCCTGATACACCACATCCCGTGATCGACTGGCTTCCAGATCAACGTCAGATTACCCAGTTGGGTGGCACGATGCGACTGGGGCTTTATCCCTGTGTGCTCAAAGAAAATACGCACGCTCACAAAGCGTATCAACAGCCCATTATCCTCGAACGTCATCGCCATCGCTATGAGGTAAATAACGACTACAGAGAGACGTTGGAAGAACATGGCCTGGTCTTTAGTGGGCTGTCTCCCGATGAGCAACTCGTTGAGATCGCTGAAGTAAAAGATCATCCCTGGATGCTTGGCTCCCAATTCCATCCGGAGTTTCGTTCTAAACCGCTCAACCCCCATCCACTCTTTCGGGATTTTATTGCAGCAGCCTTGCAGCGACATCACGAAGAGGCAGAGTAGAGTGTTTTGCTGTCCGAACTTCGGCATTTCGGGTTGATATATTGTGAAAACAGTGCTATAATACCCAAGACATGATTGTCTTCAGCATCCATATACATGCTTGAGCGGATGTATTTGGTTTCCTACTAGATGTTTCAGGAACAAAAATATCCTGATCCCCCCTGTTAGTAGATACAGAATGACCCTCAAATGGTAACTGGCAATCGAATCTTCTTGGCCCACAATCTCAGGTTGGCTTTCTCAAGTTATGGCTTGTGATGACCGACAAACAGTTAACGTTGGTCTCTATACTTCGACCGACAAAGCGGTGTTGTTACGACTGTACAAGAAGTGTTCCTATTTCATAATCCAGCAACGTATGTAGTTGCACGACCCTTTGGTTGTCTTTATTTCTGTACCTAACAATGGAGGATATTTTATGAAACCTCGCCAACAACCCATATGGTCCCTGATCGGTATCGTATGTTGTATGATCCTCGTTGTGACCTCGCTTGCAGATGCTCAATACGAGCACACAGGTGAGAAAAGTATCTCTGAAACGCTCGCAGGGCCTGTCGTACCGATGCCCATCCCTATTGGGCCTGTGACTGCCGCAGATCCCATGCCGATTGACATGACTATCACGGCGACCACGGAACTCACTGTTGAGGGCGGTCCTGAGGGGAAACAAACTCGAACTTTCTCTGGCAATGGTGTCGTCGAAGGATCGGATACCCTTCATCTGACGGCAGGAGAAACGTATATATTCACTAAGATCAACACGTTTACAGCGATAACAGATTCTATGTTTATCCAGGGGGAGTTTGTCCTCGATACAACGGATGAACCGATCACTTGGACCTTCACACCAGATCGCACGGCAGACTATGATGTAGAGGTCAAAGACCTGGCTCTTGACTTTAGTATTTCGGTGACTGGCATAGGTGCCAGTGCAGGTATCTTCGCTGGATCCGGTGCGGCTGCCGTTGTCGGAGATACCATTACGGTCTGGGCAACCCTGACACAACGGCTCAACGCTGGCGATACACTTGAATTTGAGGCTGGGTTTACTGGCCGACTGACCACCTATACGAAGCTCACCCGACCCAACCATCCACCCACGGTGGCTGTCAATATTGTCACGGATACTCCTGCGTTCTATGACACAAGCACGCTTGAGGCGGATGTTACGTCCAATGACGCCGATGGTGATACGCTCACCACCACCTACAAGTGGTTTGTCGATGGTACGGTCGTGCCGGGCGTAGCCGATAACAAACTCGAACCAACGCATTTTGCTGCCGGCAATACGGTCAAGGTTGAAGTCACTGTTTCGGATGGCATCGCCACGGCTTCGGCGAACGATGAGATCGTTATCGTCCTCAATAGTCCTCCTACGATCACTGCTGGTGATACTACCACAGGCGCTGAAGGACTGCCGCTTAGTGTTGTTATTGTGATTAGTGACGATGGTCCTACCCCTCTCAGTTATGAACTCGATCCTGCCTCGTTTGATCCCGGTGATGGAACGAGACGTTTGCCTTTCGATGATCGAAACGGTGATCCGTTGGACAATCCAGAGATTACAGAAACTCCCGGCAGTATTCAGTTGGGAATTAGCTGGACGCCTGCTTACTCGACGGTCTCCGGAGCGGAAGGGACGAGGACTTTCACACTCACGGTGACCGCGTTGGATGGCGCCGGCAAGTCGTCTACCAAGACGATTCAGATCGTCATCAATCATGTTGATGTGACGCCTGAACTGACGGTCAGCGGGCCGACTCAGGTAAACCAGGGCGATACGCTGACATTGAATCTAACGGCATCCGATAGGGATGGCACGGCCTTCAGTTTCTCCAGATTCCCAAGTAGTTGGGGGACTCTCACACAGGATCCTGCAGATGCTTCTAAAGCGACGTTCACATGGGATACCACAGGTGTGGATCCGGCTGAGTACAGTCTACTGTTTACTGTGACGGATGCCGACAATCTCGTGGACGTTGAGGAGATCAAGGTTGCTGTGGGCTCTGTGAACCAGGCCCCGGTGCTTAAGGATAATCCGGCGGCG
>JAJRTO010000084.1 GCA_024278235.1 Candidatus Poribacteria bacterium | reverse complement strand
GTCGAGTGCGAAAAGTGCCATATCAACAGAAAATACAAAGAGTTGGATACCACCTGCTTCGCCTGTCACCAGAAAACTGAGCAGGAAAAGGGACACCAGGAGCAACTTGGGCAGCAATGCGAGAAATGTCACAGCGTCAACGGCTGGAAGGAAACCACGTTCACTCGAAACCAACACAACGAACTTGAATACAAACTCGAAGGCAAGCATGCGGATGTCGAGTGCGAAAAGTGCCATATCAACAGAAAATACAAGGGGATAGGGACAAAATGCGCAGACTGTCATGGTTTCTGATCATCGAATGGATCCTGTTTAGCCTGTCAACACTTCCGGGACTGGCACAACTCAAAGATCCACATGAAGGGAAGCTGGGCGATGCCTGCGGTGACTGCCATACGCTGGATGGCTGGAAGCCTTCAACTTATACAGTAGATCGGCATCAGTCATCCGCATATCCCCTCAAAGGCAAACACCAACAGGTGGAGTGCAGTAAGTGTCATTTGGATAAGTTGTTCAAAGGGGCTTCTACAGATTGCTACAGTTGCCATGAGACAACGGACCAGGAGAAGGGACATCGCAATCAACTGGGCAAGGATTGCGCGAATTGTCATCAGGAGGAGGATTGGGCCAAATATCGGTTTGATCTGGAACGACATCAGGAAACGGAATATCCCCTCCAGGGAAAGCACCAGCAGGTGGAATGTGCCAAATGCCATGTGGATCGCAACTACCGTATCGAAGATGTGACCTGTATGGGATGCCACGTTGCGGATGAAGAACGGGTTCACCGGGGTGAACTGGGGAACGAGTGTAAGGATTGTCACACGTTGGATGGATGGAAACCATCTACCTATGATCATGCGGAACGAACGATCCAGAAGATCGAGCGCAGCAGGATACGCCATTGGATGGCCTGGGCACTGCCGGAGTTTCTCACCCCAAAAGATAAAGTGACGACGTACCGATACTTGTTAGTCAACCAGCATGCAGAAGCCAAATGCGGTGACTGTCACGTCGAGAACCGTTATCGTAATACCCCCGATGACTGTGTCGCATGCCATCAGAAAAACGACACCCATGCGGGTAGGCTGGGTCAGGATTGCTCCCGATGCCATTCTCCCAGAGGTTGGGAATATCTCCATTTTGACCACAGTCAGGTTGGATTCGCACTGGTCGGTCAACATGCCCGGGTTCCCTGTGAAAACTGTCACACAGAGGAACAATACCATGAACT
The DNA here is from genome assembly GCA_024278235.1 of Candidatus Poribacteria bacterium. Classification (GTDB taxonomy): domain Bacteria; phylum Poribacteria; class WGA-4E; order JAJRTO01; family JAJRTO01; genus JAJRTO01. The sequence continues at coordinate 6,632 of JAJRTO010000084.1, read as the reverse complement.
GACCACCCACTGCCAGCAGTGCCATCTGGACAATATCCCTCATGCCCAGGACACCGCGAGTGAATGCGAGTTCTGCCACACACCGTGGAATTGGAAGATCCTTTCCTTTGAGCATGATGCACTTCGATTGCCGCTGGAAGGCAAGCATGCACAGGTGGACTGTTATGACTGTCATACCCGGGACAGTTTCCGAGGACTGAATGATGCGTGTATCCAATGCCACGAAGATCCACACGAAGGCGATTTCGGGGTTCAGTGTGATGTCTGTCACACACCTATCTCATGGGAGACTTCCGCATTCAATCACGATGCCACTGGTTTCTCGCTCACTGGAAAACATCGAGGGTTAGACTGTGGGGGATGCCATCAGTTACCAGGATACAAAGGTCTGAATCCGGCGTGCAACGCCTGTCATACCCAGGACAGTCCACCGGACCACTTCGGCCCCACATGTGAAGACTGCCACAGTACGGCGGCATGGCAGCCAGCAAACTTTCAGCATCTTGCCTTTCCGATAGACAGTGGCAAGCATAAATTGAGCTGCAACCGTTGTCATATTGTGCCTGGTGATTACCGAACCTTCAGTTGCATCTCTGGCGGATGTCATCCCCAGAGCAAGATAGACAGTGAACATAAAGGTGAAGTGAGCGGCTATGTTTATGAGAGCAGTGCCTGCTACCGCTGCCATCCGCAGGGAAAAGAGGATGATTGATGACGAGAACACTTGCATCGTTGTTGGGACTACTGATTTCTGCTATCGCCTATGCGATGCCAATCGATTTATCCACCAATACCTCCCTCTATATCTGGGATCGACCAGGGGACCAGGCAGTAGACCAGCATCTCTATCTCTCTCTCCGACCGGGAGCTTCCACTCATCTGAAAATCGGTGCAAGATATGATCTCCTGCTGGATCCTGGCGATCAAAATCTGCGTCTGGATGAAGCCGCCTTGCAATGGTCAGCGTCTCCGAATCTACTTCTGCAATTTGGCAGGAGCCACCCCACGATTGGGGCAAGCACCGGTCTGCTGGATGGAGCAGAAGCGCGCCTCCGCCCAACCTCAAAACTCGCTGTCACGTTCTTCGGAGGCATCGCAGCCAAATACTACCGGTGGGGCGGTGAAACCTATGGTGACCACTGGCGTGTGGGCAGCGGAGTATCCTACCGTTCTTTGCCCCATGCACGCGCGGACGTGTATATGACTCACGAACAGTACCGGGGACGTGTCTTTCGGCAACAGTTCGGTTGGTCTTTCTATGGGAAACCCGCTCCCAAACTCAGCATTTCCACGTTCGGGCGTGCGGATCTGAAGCATCAGGAGTTGGCGTACACCACGTTGAGTGCAGACTACGAACTGGTGCGCGACCTCAGACTTTCAGCAGAATATCTGCACAGTGAACCACGCATCCCCAACGAGGATCTGGATATTCGCCCACCTAAATATCAAGAGTTAAGTGGCGGATTCGACTGGCGGATCTCTCGATCTCTGCGCGTTCGCACCCATCTTGGATTTATCACGACACTGGACGAGAAGGGGGATAGCGAGCGGGTCTATGTGACGTTGGGTCGTCGTGGCACTTACCTGACCGGCAACCTGTATCGATACAAGCTGGGAGAGACGGAACGACAGATCTGGACCCTGCGTCTACGACGATCCTTCCGCATAGGACTGGCACTATCCACTCAGTACCGACAGTTCCAGTACCAATATGCCCCAGGAGCACGTGCCTATCGATCCCAGACAGTGGAAGTAGGGCTTGATTACCAGTTGCTCAACGCCTGGATCATCTCTCTTCAGGCTGAGCGGAGTTGGCGGGATAATGGCCGCAACGACGACAATCGTCTCTTTGCGAATCTTGGGTATCGTTTCCGTGGTGAGTGAGCCATCGCTGACCTCGACGTCCCATGATCACTTACAGGCAAAGTAGAACATGCTGCCAGCTTGTTCGCGAGAATGGTTCCGTGCCGGAACGAGCAAGCTGCACGCTCTACAGGGCTCACTGAAAGATCCGTGTACTGACGGACTATGGTGTCACTGGCACCTGAACCGGCCGATGTTCTTGTGAGGATCGATTGGCGGCAATGGATACCGCAGCCGACTTGAGTCCATCCGAATAGGGGGAGCGGATCAGGGATGCATCCCCTGTCTGAATGGCACGGACAAACGCTTCGTCGATTGAAAGCGTCGGTGTGTCAGGGATCTCAATCGTCGCCGCTCCTTCGGGACGTATCTGCAGTTCACGACCTGCCATCTGGATCACCATATGCCCCTCGATGATGTAATCCGTACGCGAACCACCGCCGCCGTTGATCAGGGCTGAACTTGTCGTGATATACCCAACCGCTCCATTCTCAAACTGAAGCGTTACGATCTCCGCATCGGGAATGGTGTGGTTCTCCTGATCCACGTTCACCCGCAGAGCATCGATCTTGTACACCTCAGCGACGTCACCCACTGTGTAACGGAGCATATCGAGTTGATGGGTGGCCTGCTCATGGAGCATCCCTCCGGATTTATCCATCACACGCCACCAGTGGGCTGGTCCCCCTGCGATACCTCCCCACCGATGACAGGCGACCATGCCGACAACCTTGTCGCTGAGAAAATCACGTAGCGCCGTCGCAATGTTGCTGTAGCGGCTCTGGTAGCCGACGCATGACATCACGCCAGCCTTCCGGATGGCCTCGGCGATTCGGATTCCCGTCTCGATGTCCATGACGACAGGCTTTTCGACAAACAGATGACAACCGCGCTCCGCTGCGATGATCTCGGCATCCGAATGCGCAAAGGGAGGTAAGGAGCAATAAACCGCATCCATCTCGACTTCATCAAGCATCCGATGATAGTCCGTGTACGCCTTGCCACCGTATTGCGTTGCGGCAGCCTGAGCCCGTTCTTCGACGATGTCGCAGAGCGCGACAATGGACACCTCTTCGATGGCAGATAGCCGCCGGAGATGGCCATTCGCGTTGCCTCCAGTCCCAACAAAACCGATTTTCACAGAGTCACTCATGATACTTTCCTTTTGTGAACAAGATAAGTGCACAAGACACATAGCATCCCGTAAGATTAAGCTAATCGCTAATAGCTGCAGAGCTTCCCATTGCTGACAGATCTTCTGCCCATGATCCACATACGTCGGCTGAACCAGATCTATTCACCAATTGGCTTGGCTGAGTTCTATTATACGCATTCTGGCAGGAAGGTCAACAGATTTAGTAGGACGGTCTCCCAGCAAAGACCATACCCGTTCCGCATGCTCCCAGAATGCACGTAACACCTCTGTGATCGCCGCTTTCATGTCATCGGGTGTCTTCCATACGGCGTTGGACACATGACGCTTGACCGGAACCCAAACCTGTTCCATCGCATTCAACTCGGGGCTGTAAGCAGGAAACGGGATCAGAAACATGGTGAGATGCCCTGGGGTGAGACCGTGTGGGCTTAATCGGACGTCAGCAACTTGCGTTTGAATTCCCAATGCCTTTGTGGTACACTTAAGGCCAATTAAGGGAGGTTGGTTTCATTGATAGAAACACAACCACGGATTTCCTGCAAGCTCAGACGAGAAAAACAGTTGCGCGTGCTCGAAGGCCATCCCTGGATTTATCGTAGTGATGTGGCAAGCTACGAGGGCACATTCGAGCCGGGAGACCTGATCCAGGTGCTGGACGCAGATGGCGGAAAAATTGGCATCGGCTTTGTCAATCCCCTCTCGAAACTTGCGATTCAGCTTCTTACACACGACTCCAATGAAGCCATCGATAAGACGTTCTTTGAAAGACGAATGGCAACGGCTCAACGATTACGAGAGCGTCGGGTGCAAGCATCGGACAGCTATCGCGTTCTATTCAGCGGGGCCGATGGACTGCCGGGGTTCATTGCCGATAAGTACGAAGATTTCCTGGTCATCCAGATTCTGACACGAGGCATGGAATCTTTCCGGGAGATCATCCTGGAAGTACTGGCTGAGCAGTTCCAACCCCACGGGATCTACGAGAAAAGTCAAGGATACCTCCGAAATGCAGAGGGCCTGGAGGAAAGAGTCGGTGTTGCCTACGGCGCGGTTCCCGACTTGTTACCCATCCGATTGCATCATCTGACTCATCTGGTGGACATGAGTCAGGGTCAAAACACAGGATGCTTCCTGGATCAACGAGACAACCAGCAGGTGATTGCGCGTTATGTGTTGCCTGGTAACAAAGTGCTCAATGTCCATACGTACACCGGGGGATTCGCGCTGATCGCGGCGAGCCGGGGAGGTGAGGTGCTGGCACTCGATACCTCTGAGCGCGCCATTCAGATCGCTCGCGAAGCCATCTCAAGGAATTCACTGGCCGCTCACTGTCACTTCGAGCAGGGGGCCTTGTCGGATGCATTCTCCCGGTTTGAGACCCAATCTTTTGATGTGGTCATGTTGGACCCGCCAGCGCATGCAAAGACGAAGGTTTCATTACGGCATACGACCAGGAATTACCGGCATATCAATGCCTCTGCAATCCAGTTGGTCAAGTCCGGTGGAATTCTTGTGAGCACCTCGCGTTCACATCTCATAAGTTCTGCGGAGTTCTTCAACCTACTCAGAACGGCAACAGCCCAGGCGGAACGAGAGATCACTATTCTCGAAGTTCTTGGGCAATCGTGGGATTTCCCTGTAACGGCTCGTTGGCCCGAGAGCCAGTATCTGAATTGCGTGGTGGCGAGAGTGATCTGAGAAGAAAAATTTGTGGTTGGTGGCGGGCTCGCTACCGGTAGTTAGGCATAATGCATCGATTTGCAGGAGACATCGATGAATTTAGAAGAGATTAAGAAGGCTGCGATTCCAGTCTGTGACGAATTCAAAGTCAAGCGATTGGATATGAGGAGGATTCAGATGGAAGAATGGAAACAGTTGGTACGAGATACGATAACGGATCCGATTCAACTGGCTGAAATACTCGATGTTGAAGTGGATGTCATTAAGAAGGTCTCGGAGGAATTTCCTCTGCGTGCGAACCCTTACTACTTGAGCCTCATTCAAGAAAAAGAGGATCCAATCTGGAGACAGGTGATTCCAGACTTGAAAGAGATTCACTATGTTGCAGGCGTCGATGATCCGCTTAGGGAGGAAGAAGATAGCCCTGTTCCCAACCTGACTCATCGCTATCCGGATCGCGTGCTGTTCTATGTGAATTACATGTGCCCTATCTACTGCCGCTTCTGTACCCGTAAGCGAAAGGTCGGAGATCCGCATTCCATCAACCAGGAGACGATTGAGCAGGGGCTTCAATACATCCGCGAGCATCCAGAGATTCGGGATGTGATCGTCTCAGGCGGTGACCCGTTGATGCTCTCAGATAGGAACATCGACAGCATCATCGGAAGTCTGCGTGCGATCAAGCACATTGAGATCATCCGGATTGGATCACGTGTTCCTGTGACTCTCCCCCAACGGATCACCCCGGAATTGTGCGATATTCTCAAGCAATATCACCCATTTTACATCAACACACATTTCAATCACCCGAGAGAAATCACTCCACAGGCAGAACTGGCTTGTACGAGACTTGCCAACGCGGGGATCCCATTGGGCAACCAGACGGTGTTGCTCAGAGGCGTGAATGATGATCCTGAAGTTATGAAGGAGTTGATGATCAAGCTCCTCAACATCCGCGTCAAACCATACTATATCTACCAGGCAGATCTGATCATGGGTACGGATCATTTCCGCACCTCGGTCGAAAAGGGCCTGGAGATCATACGTGCCCTGCGTGGACACATCTCCGGTCTGGGAGTACCTCACTATGTGATCGATGCTCCCGGAGGTGGTGGCAAGATCGCGGTTACTCCCGATCCTGTCGTCTCTTTCGATGACGAAAAGATCGTCCTGAGAAATTATGAGGGCAATATCTACAGCTACCCAAGTATGCCGTTTGAAGATTTTGACGGGTGATGCCAATGCCCACAGACAAGATCATCCTCAAATCCATTCGATTCTATGGTTACCACGGTGTCTCCGATGAAGAGCAGACGACCGGGAGAACCTATGAGGTGGATGTGGAACTCCCTTATGATCTGCACGAGGCGGGGGAAACGGATAGGCTTGAACATACGGTCAACTATCGTCAGCTTTTTGATATCGTCATCCACTGGGGCACACAGAAACGATTCCGATTGCTTGAATCATTGGCCCATCATATTGCCCAGGACATCCTGGAACATACCAATGCGCGGGAAGTTTGCATCCGGGTTCGCAAAATCCATCCTCCCCTGCCAAGTGTGATGGAGTATGCTTCGGTGGAGATCACACGGAAACGCACTGCATGAAGATCGTCATGCTCCCTGAACTGAAGAATCTTGCCCGTGAAAGCATCAAAGGGTAAGGACACGAGTTTTTCAGTGAGCCCCGTAGAGCGTGCAGCTTGCCCGTTTCCTGGTGCAAAACCAGGATAGATAGTTGGATACGTGTGTGTGGCTTCGTGAGTCCGGAAGGACGTTGGAACGTTGGAACGTTGAACGTTGAACGTTGAACGTTGAACGTTGAACGTTGAACGGAGCATGCTCTACTTCTGCCGTATGTGAAAAACTCGTGTAGGGATGCCTCAAGATTGGGTCGGGCGAACTTTGTAGGAAGGAACCACGATGCGATT
>JAJRTO010000083.1 GCA_024278235.1 Candidatus Poribacteria bacterium | reverse complement strand
CGGTACCTGCGTCCGGGGATGCTGCCGTCTGGGATCCTCCAGCCGGGTCTGTACGACCACCCCCAATCCCGCCTCAACCAACGCATCCAGGAGAGGATCTGCCTCCGATAGCTCATAGGGGGAGTACGCGGGGAGAAGTCGGATCAGTTGAACCCTGGGCTGCCGGAGGGCACGATCAAACTCCTGGCGCCAGGTTGCTATCGTCGGATCGAGTACCGGCATGGGCCAAACATCACCGAACGTTTCAACACTCTCATAAAGCAACCGATTGAACCAGTGCGGATTGCGACACCAGGCTGCCTGGAGCGGGGACACGAACAGTCGATCGACGCCGTATGCCCGGAGCGAGTCACGCACGATTTGGAGTTCCCCCACCACTGGACGGGAATGCCAACTCCCGACAAAGGCATTCATATCGATGATCATGCTGCATCTCCCTCCAGCGGTTTTACACCTGCCCATGTAGGCAACAGCCGGGCTGCATTGTTCCAGAGGACATTCCGTTTCACCGCATCCGGGAGATCCGTTCCCAGCGTTTTCCCCAGTTGGACTCCAAAATGGCGGATCGGAGCATCAGATCCGTAGACCACTCGCTTCGGGCCCAGCGCTGCCACCGCAGCTTCCACCATCCCACTCTCCGGATCTCCTCCAGAGGTATCGACGGTGACATTAGGACAGTCAGCCACATCCTCGATCCCTCGCAGACCGATTCCGTTCAGGTGTGCCATGATGATCTTCGCCCGTGGATGCCGCCGCGCCAGATCTGCCACATCGGCAGGGAACGATTCCCCCGGGAGGTTCCCGGTCGTCTTGATCCATGCATGCTGAAGCACAGGGACTTCGAGCGTCACAGAGCATTCCAAGATCGGATCGAGATGATTGTCTGTTGCCCGAAGAGCCACCCAGAGCTTGATCCCGCACATGTGCTCTTTCGCCACGCACCGGTCGATCTCCGCCACAGCCTCGTCTGGAAACGTTGGATTCACATAACAGAACGGAAGCAATATATCGGGTGCGGCATCCCGCATCGCCAGAACATAGTCATTCGCTTCCCTGCATTGGGCAGGCGACGGCTCGCGAGGGCAGTCCGGATGCAGTGAAAAGAGACACATCTTCTCGATCCCTGATCGTTTAGCCACCTCAATCAGTGACCGAGCGTCTTCTGAGTGGGATAACACCTGATAAGGGCCAAAACAGCGGAGCGGATGGACATGCACATCCAGCACAGGACAGGGTGGTTTGAGCATCCGACGCAATGCATCCAGGGTCATGTCTGCGATCTCCTTACATCTGTATTTGGTATTGTACTGAGCGCAAATGAGATCTGTGAGTATCCCCTGTAGGAGAGTGCTCCTGCACTCGATTCGCGGCTCCTACCATTTCGCAAAACCTAAATGTGCTCAGTATGGCTTCCTTCAGTAGCGGTTCAGAAAACTCGGTCTCACGAACTGCACCAACCGTTTATCCGACGCTCCGAAGCAAGCTGTTCAGCGATTGCCATGACTGTCGAATGGCTGTCAGCGGGCCTTCAGTTGAACTGCCAGCCGTCTTTAGTGAAACGAATCCATTGAATCCACCCTCCGCGAGGTTCCTATAACACGCTTCCTGATCGATGATCCCCTCTCCGAATGGTGCGGCGCGCCAGGGTTGAAATTCACCGGTTTCCCTGAACCTGGCGACGACTTCCTCTTCCGGTACCGGCTCCACGTCACCAGCGCGTACCATCTTTGTGACACCTGCGAGTTCTTTGCAAACGCCGACAGGGTCCTGATGCCCGTAATGCAGATAGTTACCCGGATCGGTGCATGCGCCGACATTGGGACGCTCCGCAAGACGAATCATCCACTTCTGATGCCAACCGAGGTAGACCAGGAAGCAGTGGTTGAGCACAGCAATCTCGACGCCGTACTGTGTGGCATGGTCACCCAACTCCTGGAGTTGCTCCACCAGGACGGGTAGCATCAGTTCAAAACGGATGCCGAGGGTGGCATTCGGTCGATCCGGTGGCACAGGTTGACCATCGATCACAGGAAACGTCAGCACCTTGCTCCCCAGGATGGCGCATGCCTCGACTTCCAACTTCAGTTGATCCATGCAGGGCTGTCTCTGTGATCCGATATGTCCAAGACGTGTGCCGGAACCGTAGATCGGTATATTGACACCCGTATGATCCGCAACCTTGCGGAGCGATTCAGCGGCCCTACGGATGTCGTCATCGATCTGCCATCCTCCTGCGTACAGTTCGACGTTTTCGATGCCCTCCCTGGCCGCCAAAAGGAGGATATGCTCCATGCTCTGTTCATTCTCAGGGAGAGCGTTCTTCAGACAATACGTCATGATTGCAGCTTTCATCGTGCACGACCTTTCATGTTCAGAAACGAATCCATCACATCCCTGGCAAATCCACCTGCCCCGTTAAGACCACTACCAACGCAGTTAAGCCGTTCATGTCAATGATTTGTCCAGGTTAGGACATTCGGCCCGAGTTGTCAAGTGGTTTCCGAAAAGCGTGCTTTCCATATACATGATGCATCTGACTCGATTCCTCTTGCGCAGGAGTGTTCCTGGAAACGAAAGGGGGAAGAAAGGAAAAGAGCACAAGCCAACGAAACGATGAAATTTCTGTTGCACGGAGGCCAAACAAAGGTTAAAATGCTCCCTGTTGACTCTATGAAACAAGCAACAGGGAAATAGAGACAGACGATGGAGAATTCATGACATCACAAGAGATCCAGCTTGGTCTCGAGGAGCTTGGCCTCCATCGCGATATGCGAATCATGGTGCATAGCTCCCTGAGTTCCTTTGGCTGGGTGGAGGGAGGAGCGGAAAGCGTTATCCACGCACTACTTGCGGTGGTAGGGGCTGAAGGTACGATTATGATGCCTTCCTTCAATCATGGAGCCCCGTTTCAGCAGAAAGGCCCCGGCATCTATGATCCTCTGCAAACGCCAACGACCAACGGCAGAATTGCAAATACCTTCTGGCGTATGCCTGGTGTCTTTCGCAGTCTGAACCCTACCCATCCTTATGCCGTCTGGGGGGCCGATGCTGAACGTTACACCCGGCATCATCATCTGACCCTGACGATGGGGGAAGATTCCCCTCTCGGCCTCCTCACACGAGACGATGGCTATCAACTGAACCTGGGAACAACTCATCACACCACAACGGCCAAACACTTCGCATAGACACTTCACCGCTCGCCCTGTCTGGGTTATCGAACGGAGGCACATCCTGTCAGACTCCCAACAGGTGAAATCGCAGAGCACCGTACCTGGGGATGGCGTGAGCGACGCTGTCCGCTCACCGAGTCTGGGGAATTCATCGAAGCGGAAATGGAAAGGCATCGACTCCAGAAGAAGGGGATGGTCGGTTCATGTACGGTGACCTGGTTCAAATTGAAGGATCTCACCCGGACGGTTTGGAACCTTCTGGAGAATGGATATAAAGACTATCCCCCCTGCTCCCAGTGCCCCATCCGTCCCCGACAGACCTCAGCAACTCGAATATCTGACTGGGTTGATGATGTTGAGGTATTGAACGCCGCTCGCCAGGTGATCCTGTGAAATTCAGATGAAGAATTCAGAATGAACCAGTGAGTTTCACCATTCTTCATTCATGATTCTCACATTCCCCTACTGGACCACGTTATCGCTTTAAGATGAAAGTGGCATTGATGGATTCTCCGGCCTACAATACCGGCGCGCAGTAGATTCCAAAACACCGAATGAGCGGAGGAGCTTGCGATTGGTGAATGTTCAACCGTAGCTTACTTGCTGTCACATCGGGGAAACGATCCAGTTTCTTGTGACCAATTGTTGTGCCTTCTGCAATCGTTTGCCAGCCTTGTCCGTCCCACGCCTCGATAGAATAGCGTTCCACCCTTTGGCCGAGGGCAATGTACTCCTGCACCATTGAGACGTTGAAGGTCACTGATTTCCCCAGTTGAACTTCCAGTTTCCCCGTCGTGGTCTCTCCTGCAGGGGCCCAGTAGCTATCACGTTGGCCATCCACCATGTGGGATGCGAGATGATCGCTCTGAGCACTGTCTGCTACGACCTCTTTGCCTTCGGCGAAATTCACTGCGAATGTCTGATCCAGCGCGTCACGGAATTCTCGTAATCGCTGGACATCCGGTTCCGGGATGAGTCCTCGGTCATTCGGCGGTAGATTGAGCAGCAGTACGCTATTTCGTCCAACAGACTTGTAGTAAATGTCGAGTAGGTGTTCCAATGATTTGACCCGGGTGTCTTCTGCTTTGTGCCAGAACCAACCGGGACGGATCGAAACGTCGCACTCGGCAGGATACCATACCTTGCCTTTCGCATCCGGATGCCTGGCAGGATCTGGCTCTTGAACGCTCCATTCAGTCTCATGAGCGATCCCATCCTCATTGCCAACCCAGCGGACATCGGGGCCAGAGATGGCGATGAGAGCTTCTGGTTGGAGCTTACGGATCACCTCATAATATCCCTGCCAATCGTACTCCTGCCTCTTGCCGTTGGGCCCCTCCCCACAAGCACCATCGAACCAGACTTCAGCTATCTTACCATAATGGGTCAATAGTTCCGTGAGTTGATTCTTGAAATACTCGTTGTAAGCGGGTGAATCTCCGTAGCTGGGCTCGTGACGGTCCCAGGGCGAAAGATAGAGCCCAATTTTCACCCCTGCCTCACGACAGGCATCGGTGAATGCTTGCACAACATCTCCCCTGCCATCCAGCCACGGACTGTTCTTAACAGAATGTTCAGTATACTGGCTCGGCCAGAGGCAGAACCCATCATGGTGCTTGGCAGTGAGGATCATATATTTGAATCCAGCGTCCCTTGCGACTCTCACCCACTGGCGCGTATCGAGTTCGGTGGGATTGAATCGCTGAGGGTTTTCTGTACCATCTCCCCATTCCCGATCGGTAAACGTGTTTATGCCGAAGTGAAAAAATGTCGTCATCTCAGCCTCTTGCCAGGCAAGCTGTTGAGGTGTCGGTTTTGCAATCATTGCATCCTCCCTGTGGTGGTAAAGTCCTCATAGCGCAGGTATCTTAACACATTGCTGGATGGATATCAAAACGATATACACGTTGCTGTTGACACGGCAAATCGGGCCATGCTATAATCTTCTTGTCGCTGTAGATGAGACATCTGGATGCTTCATGATTTCTTCAAGGAGACAGATATGTTCGACCGCCGGGTTCTCGGTGTTACTTTGGGACAAATTGCCCTTGGGGGCGGGGCAGGTTTTCTAGCGAGTGTGGCCAGTCTTTTCCTGATTGAACGTCTCATATGGGAAGGTTTCCTCGCATCAGTTCTCACGGGTGGGTTGTTGCTCTACATCCTCCAGCTCATTTCATTTCTCGCTATTTACGGTTCTGCCGTGGTCTGCGTAGGGGAAGTCGTCCGATGGCTGGCACGGGATCCGAGCATCTCGCGCCGTGATGCTTATCAGGGAGCTTTTCTCGGTGCCCCTGCTGCTGCCGCGCTCATGTCGATGGCTACCATCGATTGGGCAAGCATGGACCCACGCTTGCTTCCCAGCCCAATGCTCCAACTGGTCCGTATTGTAGCTGTTGTGATCTCAGCACCTGTCAAACTGTTGTTGCTTCTTCATTTCCCTCCTGAACTTTTGCTGATTGTGGGGGCGCCCATCGGTGCAATTCTCGCCTATCGTCTGGTAGAACCCCAAGATTCTGAACAGACACCAGCAACCTAGCATGCGCCATGGATTCTGTTCGATACAAGATTCTCCGGTTCTTATACTTCTGTCCATATACCGCGAAGGAGAGTCTAATGACTTTTCCCGATGATGATAAACCACACGATGAATGTGGGATCTTCGGCATCCTGGGATCCTCGAATGCTGCGGAACTCACTTATCTAGGACTGTATGCACTTCAACACCGCGGTCAGGAGAGCGCGGGGATTGCCACCTCGGATGGACACAGATTTTCTCACCATCATGGTATGGGTCTCGTGGTGAACATTTTTCAAAACGGGGAGCATAGTAGCCTCCGGGGACATATTGCGATTGGTCACAACCGTTACTCAACAGCGGGTAGCAGCTCCCTCGATAACGCTCAGCCTTTGATCCGTGAATACAAAAGAGGACCTGTCGCTATCGCGCACAACGGCAATCTGGTCAATGCCCCGCGCATCCGGAATGATCTTCAGGACGATGGCAGCATCTTCACCTGTACCTCCGATACGGAAGTGCTCATTCACCTCATTGCGCGTTCTCCGCAGAAGTTTCTCGAAGACCGGATCATTGACGCTCTTTCTGAAGTTCGGGGCGCCTACTCCGTCCTTTTCATGGGGCGCAGTGTGCTCATCGGTGCAAGGGATCCTTACGGATTTCGTCCACTCTGGCTGGGGCAACTCAGAGGTGCTCATGTGCTTGCGTCAGAGACATGCGCTTTTGATGTGATCGGAGCGGAACCGATCCGCGAGATTGCACCCGGGGAAATTGTCGTCATTACCGAGAAAGACGTTCAATCGATCCAGTTTGATCACAACCCTCAGCGCGCGATGTGCATCTTCGAGTTTATCTATCTGGCGCGTCCGGATAGTATGATATTCAATGAGATTGTGAATCGGCCACGACGTGCGTTTGGAAGACAGCTTGCATGCGAACATCCGGCCGATGCGGATATCGTGATCTCAGTACCCGATTCGGCTAACATCGCAGCGATAGGATACTCTGAAGAATCCGGGATCCCTTTTGAGATCGGTCTGAATCGTAACCACTATGTCGGACGTACATTCATCCAGCCCTCTCAGATGATGCGCGAACGCTCGGTAGACATCAAACTCAATCCGATCCGCGACGTCGTCGAGGGAAAGCGCGTCGTTGTCGTTGAAGACTCGATCATGCGGGGGACTAACGCCCGGAAGATCGTCAAGTTGCTTCGGCGACGTGGAAAGGTAAAAGAAGTGCATTTCCGTGTTTCTTCTCCCCGGAATTGTTACCCGTGTTTCTATGGCATCGACACACCGACGCGTCAGGAATTGATCGCAAGTTCTCATACGACGGAGGAAATCCGTAAGTATATCGAGGCAGATACACTCGGCTATCTGAGCATCGAAGGCATGCTCCACTGTGTCAAACGCCCCCAGGACTTCTGTACGGCCTGTTTTGATGGGCATTATCCCGTTGAATTCAGCGGACAAAACCGTCAGCAGTTGAGCATCGAATTTACCAGGGGACGTGATCGAGATTGAGGAACCAGATCCGTGCGCTATTCAAATCGTCTCGGTAGAAGCAGGCAAACCCGCCCCGGACTCCAGGCAGGCCCTATCTCCAAGAAAATGCTGCGTAACACAAGCTCCCCACACGGCCGGTACACCATCTATATGGTTATCCTTGTTTCCTTCCTGGGAATTCTGCTAACGGAAATGCTCCATGTGCCCTATGAGATCACAGTTCTGATCATCTCTGTGGTATTGCTCGTTGGACTGTTCAATATGGATCGCCTGATTCGATGGATAAAGGAGCAGCGGAACGAGCGATTTCAGGAGCAATTGGCTGAACGAAAAAAGGATCGGGAATCTCCATGACGAAACAACCGCTTACCTATGCAAGTGCCGGCGTCTCATTCGAAGCCAGCGAGGAAAGCCTGGAGCGTATCAAATCCCTCCTTCAGCGAACCCATCGTCCCGGTGTCCTGAGCGGAATTGGCAGCTTCGGCGGACTCTTTCAGCTTGATCTTTCGCGTTACACCGAACCTGTGCTTGTATCGAGCACCGATAGCGTTGGCACCAAGCTCAAGGTCGCTTTTGCGATGAACAAGCACGACACTGTCGGGTATGATCTGGTCGCGCACTGTGGTAATGATATTGCGGTACAGGGAGCCGAACCACTTTACTTCCTGGACTATCTCGCTACGAGTCGATTGATTCCAGAGGTCTTCGAATCTCTTATCAAGGGATTGGCAGACGGATGCCAGGATGTAGGTTGTGCGCTGCTCGGAGGAGAAACCGCAGAACTCCCCGGTTTTTACCATGAAGGGGAGTATGATCTGGCTGGTTTCATCGTGGGAGCCGTTGAGAAACGTTCTCTCATCACGGGTAAACAGATCCGCCCCGGGGATCAGTTGCTCGGGCTTGCATCTCTGGGCCTTCACACCAATGGATTTTCGCTGGCTCGCAAGATCCTGTTTGAAATTTGCGGTTACCATGCCGACACTCGTATTTCCGAATGGGGAATGACCGTTGG
>JAJRTO010000082.1 GCA_024278235.1 Candidatus Poribacteria bacterium | reverse complement strand
TTTCATCTACGGAGCGAATCCCCTCAGCAGCCGCGATTCCGGCTGCGGAATTTCCAATGATGACGTAGTTCACCTGATTACCTTTCCTCAAACACAAGTGCACGGTTAGGGCATGCCTCAACGCATGCAGGGATTTCACGTGCCGGGCAGAGATCGCATTTTGATGAAACACGTCGTCCCCGGAGATCCCGTTTGATGACACCGTAGGGGCAAGCCATAATACACATCCAACAGCCAATGCAGTGATTCTGGTCCACCAGCACCGGGCCATCGAGATCATCGCGATGCATCGCCCCGGTGATACAGGCTTCCACACAAGGATTATCTGTGCAGTGACGGCACATAATCGAAAAGCTCTCTGGCTGCTGAGACTCAACACGAGCATGTGTAAGGAATCGCCAACCTTCGTCCTTATAAGCGCGGATAGCATTCTTACTGCGGGAGTGCTCCACTGCACAAGCCACTTCGCAATGGTGGCATGCAACGCAGTTTTCCTCGATTGGGTAAACGATTTTCATATTGATAAAAGCCTTCCGTCAGTCAACTCGATCCTGGATCTCGGAATACAGATTTCAGATTGAACAGCTTTGAATCTGAAATGAGTCTAGCGCCCTGCTGGAAGAATGCCCAGGATATCGAGTTCAGTGTCTGTCAATCCAACGCCGCGAAGATGCAGGCGGTTGCCACGCAGACTTTCGATGGAGTTGATCCCCATGCCACCAAGCATCTCCATGATCTCATGGCTCCAACCTTCGAGCAAATGATAGAGATTCTCTGCGGCAATATCAGGATTGACGCGCTTGGCGAGATCGGGACGATTGGTTGTGATCCCCCAGGGGCACTTGCCCGTGTAGCACTTTTGGCATACAGTGCAGCCAACCGAGATCAGAGCCGGGGTTCCAATATAGACGGCATCTGCCCCCAGAGCAATCGCTTTCACGACATCTGCACTGCAACGGATGCCACCAGCGATCAGGACAGATGCCTGATGTCGGATTCCCTCGTCACGCAGACGTTGATCGACAGCGGCAAGCGCAAACTCGATTGGGATCCCCACATTATCACGAATCATCGTGGGAGCCGCCCCGGTGCTGCCACGGATGCCGTCCAGAGCAATGATGTCCGCGCCGGCGCGGACCATGCCGGAAGCAATGGCAGCAGAATTGTGAACGGCCGAGATCTTCACTGAGACAGGCTTTTCATAGCGCGTCGCCTCTTTGATCGCATAGATGAGTTGGCGCAGATCTTCAATGGAGTAGATGTCGTGTTGGGGTGCCGGAGAGAGTGCATCGGAACCGACAGGAATCATACGAGTTTCAGAGATTTCAGGCCCTACTTTCTCGCCCGGGAGATGCCCTCCAATACCCGGTTTGGCCCCTTGACCGATCTTGATTTCCACGGCCCCGGCAGCGTCCAGATATTCCCGATGCACCCCAAAGCGTCCCGATGCGACCTGTACAATCGTGTTTGATCCATATTTGTACAGGTTCCGGTGTAAGCCGCCTTCACCAGTGTTCCAGTAGGTTCCAAACTCTTTAGAAGCACGAGCGAGTCCCTCACACACATTGTAATTGACAGCACCGTAGGACATCGCTGAAAACACGACGGGTATGTTCAGTTCAAGCTGAGGTGCAATTTCCGTCTTGAGCGAGATATGTCCGTCGTTTTCCTCGAAGTCGAGGGACTCTGGCTTACGACCCAGGTAGGTGCGGAGTTCCATTGGCTCACGCAAGGGATCGATCGATGGATTCGTCACCTGACTGGCATTGACCAACATCCGATCCCAGTAGATCAAATCCAGCTTGTCATTCCCCATACCTGTAAGTAGCACACCACCCGCTAGGGCCTGCTTCCTTACATTGCGGATGAATTCAAACTTCCAGTTTGTGTTCGGTCTGAAATCCCCACGATGCAACGAGATGGTCAAGGCGCCTGTAGGACAGAAAACGTCGCAACGATGACAGCCAACACACTTTTCATTGTCCGCGACGACTTCGTCATACGTCTCATCATAGGTATGCACCTCATAGGAGCACTGTTCAACACAGGCACCACACCGGATGCATTTGTGATCATCACGCATCACATCAAAATCCGGGGGAAGTTGATAGTTCAACAAGACGTTAAGCCTCCATTTCAGATTCTTTAGTCGGCAATCATGCTATTCCACCCAGGGGCGATCCTCGTCACTGATATGTTCGTCAGCAGCCCACTTGGCGACAGCAACCCGTACCGTTTGCGCAGGATTCTCCAGCTCAGAGATAATCTGGAGTAGCATGCGTTTGTGTTCCAGTTCATCCTTGCGGATATTTCCGAGCACCCATTGTAGTTCGCCATCATTGTAGATGCTGAGCCCTTCATCCAACAGGACAATCGCCCGCTCCTCGCCGCGTAAATGCTCCTGCAGCATCTCCTCCAGCGTGAACGTTCGTCGCGTATGGAGTTCAGGGGGATTGAAACGTGGCTCGCCACCCAGTTTCTCGATATATTCACCTAAGATACGTGCGTGTTCTCTCTCGATGGCCCCAAAAACACGCAGTTTGTCTGCAAGTGCCGCGTTCTCAAGGGCATCTGCATAATAATTGTACTCAAAGATCTTATTGTACTCAACTTTGAGCAGTGTATTCAGGAACTTGATGATATGAAAGCGTTGTTCGTCGATATCATTGATTTCCTTGAGCTTCCGGATACCATCATCCAGTTGCGGCTGCAGCAGGGATAGCGTTGACAGAATATCATGGTCATTGCGGTTTTCGGCTTCGTAGGCATCCAGACTGCCTTGCAACTCGGTTAGGGCTTCTTCCAGCTTGTCCTGCAAATACCTCAGCCGAATCTGTAAATCCATAGGAATCTCCTCTAGTTGCGGGTTACGAGTGATGAATAGCAAGCCATGCGACTCATCTTGTGTCCGCAATCTCCGATTTGAAACTCGTAACGTCGATCTGCATGTCACGCAACAGATGCTATGTATTGTGTGATCCGTGTTTGCTTTTTCTTAGCATTGCAGTTCTACTCGGGATAGAATAGCCTCCCGGATTTTCTCAGGATCCTCGATATGAGCCACGTAGAAGCGGTTTGTGAGTCTCCCTCCCAAAATAGAACATTTGCTGGTCTGTATGTTCAGTCCCAGATCGGATAGAATGCGTGTGAAGCGGTGTAAGAATCCTCGTTGATCCAGAGCACGCACGACGATCTCTGAGCGTTCCTGATCCAGGGAGTGGACAATCTGGATATCATCGACTGAGATCGTCTCTTCCATCGGAATACCTCTGTAGCGAAAAATATCCTCAAGAGTCAGATCTCCCTTGAACCATGCCCGGATGGTATCGGATAATTCCTGCTTCGTTTCAGTATCTATTGGCCCCGTCTGTACATTCCAACCCTGGGGAGGATTATGAATCAGTTTGCAGATGTCCACTGCAATCTGACCGTTTCGGGTCGTGTAGATACTCGCCTCGCGCAGATCGATGTGGTAAGCATAAAACACCCCCGCGAGTCCCTGGAGTAAGCCCATACGGTCGGCGCTACAGAAGTGCAACTCGGTATAACCCGGTTTATCCACAAAATGGAGGACCACGTGGTGAGGATCTTCTGCAGCTTCGAGCTGGCGAACCATCCGCACATGAGTGTAGATCTCCTGCGGAGTGCGGTTGATACGATAGGTGATGGGCATATCCCTCAGGAAGGAAGCAACATCCTGAGTGGAGGTATCTGTCTCCTCCTGAAGACCTTCGAAATGTTGACGCGTCATCTCATAGAGCTGGCGCAGATTATCTCCATCCACCTCCGTCCAGTTCGCAGGTCCATTCGCCTTTGCATCACAATAAGTCAGCAAGTACAGCATCCGGAGACGTTCGAGGGTGCCCACTGTTTTCAGAAAATGCTGCAAACTTGCTGCTGTCATCTGATGATAGCGTGCGAGTTCGATCATCGTCAGGTGATGTTCTATCAGGAAGAGGATCTCTTCGATCTGATGGGAATTCAAGCCAACTTTATGAGCAAATATCGATGCTTTTTCTGTTGCCCTGATCTCATGATCCGGGGCGGGCTTTTCGATATCGTGGAAAAGCAGCGCGATGTAGATCAGTTGCGGCTCGGAGATCTCCGTGTAGATCCGATGCAACACCTCCTGCTCCGTAGCGAGATTGTCGCTGAACGGTGCTGCAAGCAGGCCAGGTGAAGTCTGTTTGATTTCATCCAGATGATGGATAGCCTCTAGTGTATGACGCCCGACGGTATAGGGGTCATTCGCTCGGACTGCACGAGTCATCATCACGCGCTCAAACCCTGGCACAAAATATTCCAGCAGTCCCAGGCGATGCATTCGTATGAGTGTGCGGCTGACATCCCCTTTCAGGGAGAAGAGGAGAGCAAAACGTTCGTAAGAATCCTCTGACAGCAGTTGATGACTGTGATTGGCCAGGTAGTGCCCAATCTCGGCATCGATTTCAAAGTTGTATTGCTGGAAATATTCGAATATCACAAAGAAATCAGAGCTATCCAATTGCTCTGTGGAATCCTGGATACAGTAGATTCTGTCCTGCTTGACACCCAAATGCTCACTTACCGGGATGCCTGTATCGAGAAGGTCATCCACGATCAGTTCCGCCATGAGATGTAGATATTTAGCGTGGTAATAGTAGTTCTCCATGAATTCATAGATCCGTTGCCACTCACTGCCTTGAAATCCCATCGCAAATGCAACTTGAGCCTGAGTGTGATCCTCGTCTTCTGGATTGTATGACAGCCGATCTGTGGGCTTTTGTGCAAGGACATGGAGAACACTACGAACCTTGAGCATAAAGTTCAAGGCTTCCCACAGTTTAGGGTCATCCAACTCCTTGTAGAGAGTCGGCAAGGAGATGAATCGATCAATCGCCTGCATCCAGAGCGCTAATTGAATATTCCGTAATCCGCCTTTGCCAAACTTGATATCGGGTTGATTCAAGTAAAGTGTCTCCGCTTTAAGATACAGCTCGTCACGTACATTCAGCAGGTTCAAGATAAACGGAATCTCGTTCTTCTGGATGCGCAGCACATCACGCAACGAATTCAACAGTTGGTGATCCCCTGCGAGATAACGTGCATCCAACAGGGCCGCCAGATCCTGGTAATTCCACTGAGGGGCATCACAGATGGGTCGGTAAACAAAACTGATCCGCAGACCTCGGATGCTCTCCAGACTATCCATAAAATCGTAAAACATGCGAATAAAACTCAGTACATCCTCGGCCCAGCCCTCTTGAAGTTCCACTGCCGATGTATAGGCGATATCGATATCCGAGAAGTGACAGAGTTCACGACGACCATAGCTCCCTACAGCGAAGACGGTGATGGGCGGATCCAGTTCCAGCTTAGCCTGTGCGATCTCATAGACTTTCTGAACAAAGGCATCGAATATCGCCGTATGAGCCTGGCAGATCTCGAATCCGCCTGTGTCAGAATCCAGGGTTCTCAACTCCAGGGCACGTCGCTGTTCAACGATGAACTGAAGCAAAGCATCCCGCTGTATGTTGAAATCTGCACATAGATCGGGTGTTTGTTCATCGAGTTGCTGTTTTACCGAATCAAAAGTTTCCATTGATGAGATAATGCCTAGCAATATTCAGAAAAGAATATCAAGTTTCAAATGTCAAGAACCCAGCAATCACAGTGCTTTTCTAACGTTCACAACGTTCAACGTTCAACGTTTTCACGTGAAACCTGCTTAAAGTGGATTCAGAGTCAGTAAGTCTCAAATTAGCTCGGTGTACCAAAATACTCCTGGGCCGCACTTACACCGGCGCCCAATTGGATCGGATAGTTCCATTCATGGAGGCCGCGTTCCAATGCGGCGAGTGCAACGATCACGTCCGATTCGTCCGCCCATCCAAGATGGCCGATTCGGACAATCTGCCCTCTGAGTTTGTCCTGCCCTCCTGCGTAGGTGATCCCATGATTGTCTCGCATATATTTGACAAAGGCTTGCGTGTCCAACCCCTGTGGAAAAGCGATGGATGTGACTGCGTTCGCAGGAGACTGAGCAAACAGTTGGAGTCCCAATGCCTCGACAGCGGATCGCGTTGCACCTGCAAGCCGCGCATGCCGGGCAAGGACATCGCGAACGCCTTCATCACATAGCAGTCGCAACGCCTGTTGAAGCCCAAGTA
Organism: Candidatus Poribacteria bacterium; assembly: GCA_024278235.1. Classification (GTDB taxonomy): domain Bacteria; phylum Poribacteria; class WGA-4E; order JAJRTO01; family JAJRTO01; genus JAJRTO01. The sequence goes on along the minus strand of JAJRTO010000082.1, from coordinate 13,808 downwards.
TCAGAGTGAATGCAGGAGTGTATGGTGTCGTTGGCTTCTCTACGAGGGCGCGAGCCTTCGCAAAATCGAAGTAGAACTTAGGCAACCTCGAACAGGCGACCGCCTCCCATGCACGATCACTCAGGCTGGCAAAAGCCAATCCCGGCGGGATCATCAATCCTTTTTGCGAGCATGAAATGACGACATCGACACCCCAGGCATCCATCTGAAGATCATCTGCTCCCAGCGCGCTGATCGCATCCACGACCAGTAGTGTCGGCGTTTCACGTGTGATGGCGGCAAGCGATTTGATATCGTGCAATGCACCTGTGGATGTCTCACACAAGGTTGCGTAGACAGCTTTCATCCCGGGTTTCCGTTTAAGATTTTCGGCGACCTGCTGAGGATCTACGGAGTGCCCCCATTCCAGATCGATCAGATCGAAGGTGATACTGTAGGCTTCGCAGATTTCCACCCATCGGTCGCCGAATTTGCCGCTCCGGATGACCAGGACTTCATCTTCAGGGGAAAGCAGATTGGCCACGGTCCCTTCCATCGCTCCACTACCCGAGGAGGTCAGCAGGAGTACATCATTCTCGGTCTGGAACACAACCTTCAGATTTTCCAGCACCTCCCGGATAACTTCGGTGGCTTCAGCCGATCGATGATAATCGACCGGTTGTGCCATTGCTAACAACGCTTCTGTTGGTACAGGTGTGGGGCCGGGTGTGAAAAGATGGTTTTTTTTCATTGTGTTTGGTCGATAGTGAGTTGTCGATAGTCAGAGGGCAACTTGCTAACAGAGTAACCGAAGAGATCGCCTGGAGCCTCCACGAAAATGTTCATGTGCTCACTCGGTATCTCAGGAACCCTCGCCATTCGTGTTGGTATATATGATTGCCTGCTTGATGTTCTGCATTCCGAATCATCCGAAATCGATACTCTCCTCCGTATTGCCAACCACTCCAGGGTTCCCGATACCACTGGAGTTGCCAGAGGTGCGTCTGGGTGACTACCCCGGAAGGGAAAGGAATGCGCCAATGTTCTCCACCGAAGAAACGGTCCTTCGTCGTTGCTTCACCTTTCCGTTGGAACGTGTAGCTTATATTCAATCGCGTGTAAGGGGCCAGGTCACGTTGCCAACGGAACCACCATTGATCTGCATCGGGGCCGAGAGGCTGGCCGATGCTCGTGCCATAGTGCAGATACTGCTGTTCGGGGATGCGGTGCGTGTAGACCCATCGGTTCATCCGTACATATTCTAATCGCCATTCATTCCCCAACCTATCGAGCAGATGAAACCCTCCCAGCCCTGCCAGTGCGTTGGGACTATCGCTCCGTGCATACTGGTAATCATCAACGAGCAATTCTCCATAGATGGCAATCCCCGTAGTGACTCGATACCAGAAATCACCTGTGACAAGAACATTGTCGTCACGATCCGCGTTATACTGAGATACATAGTATGGCATGATTGGGTTCAGATACATGATCTCCAGGCTGGGAGCTTCTCCACCGTAGAGCACAAATTCAGAGATTCCAATCCCCAATCGGCTCCCAAACCAACAGTCGATGCGATGCCCCATGAAATAGCGCTGTGCCAGGTAGCGTGGCGTCTCATGCCACATCGGATCCAACCTTGTCGCAAACAGCGTGCTGGAGACGCGTATTTTCCCGAATCCCGGTAGTTGATAGTGCCATAGCGCGAGATCATACGGTGGTGAATCTCCCGACGCCCCCAGGGCGCTACGGTAACCAGGCCCCCAGTGAAGCGGGGTACGGCCGAGGAACAGCGTAAATCTGGGAAAGGGTTCCAGCCAAATCCCGGCTTGAGGAATATCGAGAGAAAAATCCCCGCGCCAACTCTTCAACCCCCTGTGAGTCGGATCACTCTCGGTTTCCTGCGCCAGGTTAAACAGTCCATAAATCCGAATCCGCTGATCTCCCAGTGCAACACCTCCTGAAAGAGCGGGTAGCAAACGGGGGGACTGCTGCGAATCGATGCGTGTCTCAGGCTCCATCCAACCACGATTCCCCATGAGAAATCTTGCAAGCCAATGCAATCCATCTTTCTCTAAGAAATAGGAGTTGGATTCAGTTGGAAGTAGATGGATTGGATAGAGGTGAGGCAGCCCAAGAGGACTCGTCAGCCGAGTTTGTTCCAGTGTATCCTCAACCCAAGTAGGCCATCCTGGTGTCAACGGACGCGCTTCTGCAAAGGAAGTCCACCATCCTATGGCAAGTATCCCAATCAACAGCGGTATTGACCACCGCGTATTATCTCTTGAGGAGGGAATCCGATAGATCATCTGATCAAGATTAGGCGTATATTAGTATACCGTAAGCGAAATGTCAAGGGGCAATGGTCATGGAGATGAGGTGCGGTACTTCCCTGTATTGAGTGCCTCCATCGCTTTCTCCAACGTGGCTCCAACGACAGCCGCCTCAGAGAACTTGCCTTCCCCCATCAGCCGATGATATTCCTGGAAGTTATCCTGGATCTGCAGCATCAGCATTTCGCGGGTTGGGAGAATTTGTTCCGATTCTGTACCACTGTCCTCCTGAGTGGATTCAGGAAGGGGCGTTCCAACGAAAACTCGGCGCAGTGTCTCATTAAAGGAGGCTCCCATCGCGAGATTGTCCTCTGCGACGACAACGACCTGTTTGAGTTGAGGCACCGGGGCGCCTCCGGCCTGGAGATAGATGGGCTCCACATAAAAGAGAGATTTTTCAACGGGGATGACCAATAGGTTCCCTCGTATGATACTTGATCCTCCTTGAGCCCAAAGTGTGAATTTCTCTGAGATCTCAACATCTTGTCCGATGCGGCTCTCGACCTGTTCAGGGCTGTCTACCACCTGATTTCTGGGAAGCGTATACACCATCAATTCACCATAATGAGGAGGATCGCACCGGGCAACCATCCATGCGGTCATCCGTTTGGCCGCGTCTCTTGCACCGGGTGGCCGAAAGGGGATCATGTTCACAAACTCCGGCTTATCTTCACCAGGGAGGGTTAGCACCGTATAGTACGGGACCATAGGGGTCCAGGGGACTTCATTTCCTTGTTGGCTACCACTCACCTCCTCTGGAAGATACCAGAGATCGTCATTGGGATAGAATAGATCCGGATCTTTCATGTGATAGCGTGTGTACCGAGATGCCTGAATCAGGGTGAGCGTATCGGGATAGCGGATGTGCTTCTCTATCCCTGAGGGGATCTCATCCATCGTTTTGAATAGTTCCGGGAACGCTTTCCGGTACGCTTTGCTGAGCGGTTCATCGCTTTCTTCGAGATAATACTGGACGCGGCCATCGTAGGCATTGATAGTCACGACACCAGGATTCCGCACATAGTTGCTGCCCTGAAATGCCTGAATGTCGAGCGTTTCATCTTTTGGAGTGAACGGTGGCACAAATGGCTCTGAATATGGGTATTCCTTGCTTTTTACGAACAGGTCGATCACCCACCAGAGCTGTCCTTCATCCCCAATGACAATGTACGGATCCCGATCGTGCTCGAGGAAAGGAGCGATGGTTCGGGCACGATGCCACACCTGTCGCCGAAACATGATTCGGCTACTCGGTTTCAAGGCGCGGGTTAGCAGAAAATTCAAACGACCAAAACGCCATACGAAGGCAAGGCGGCGGAAACTCCATCCGGGCCCGAGGGGAATCCCACCGTCCCCTGCATAGTGAACGAGCCGTTTCTGCTCCACGCCTTGCAGAGCGATGGTATAATCAACCTCATCTTCATCGGTGGCCACAAGCGCGTAATCATTCCGGCGATTCCCTACCAGTCCCCCCATCAGCTCCCCGTAATAGATCTCCGGTCGGGTGATCTCAAGTTCAGGGATCAGACGACCATCAGGAAATGTGCTCACCACAGGGATGTCTTTGACCCAAAGGATGGGATCCCCCTGTGAGGTGAACTCATTCACAGGGGCGACACAGACACCATAGCCATGAGTAAATTTGAGGCGTTCATTGACCCAGGTGCGCGGTTCGACCTCCTCATAGTTGATCTCCCGGGGGGCAAGCAACACCTGACGATACTCACCGTCAATTTGATAGCGATCCACATCGGTGAACTGATGGAACTCGTAGTAGGCCCTCCAACTCTGCGTCTGTCGCAGGTGCTCGTAGAGCACACGTCGATCCCAAAGCTGAAGGTTCTTCAGTGTTTCCGGATGGGACTCGATCACGGCGAGTTTGGCCTGCTCCTTGATAAGATAGCTCTCACCGATCTGATCGAGGGCGAAGCCACGGCGTGTTCCGTTGATATTATGCTGTATGAAGGGACGCTCAACGCGCTGTTCATTGGGACGCACTCGCAGGCGCAGGACCATGAAAGGAAATACCCATACGAGGAGGGGATAACCGATAATCCATGTGATGATAACCGTATACCAGATCGTTCTCTTACGCCAAAACATATTCAGAAAAACGAAGATACCGATCACCACAACGATGAGCATATAGAGGCGATAGCCTGGTATCTGCCCATACATCTGACTGTATCCGATGCCATAAACATGGCTGTTGGGAAAATGGCGATTGAGTAGCTGCCAGATGTTGATTTGACTGCGCCAGAGCGAAACGGCCAACAGCATCAGCCACAACACGGAGGCGTGTTTGATCACTCGCTGCTCTACCCGCACCATGCTCTGTGCATCCCTGTTGTAGTAGAAATTATAGATAAAGGCTCCACCGATGAGGGTGGTCCACAACAGTGCTTTTAACCATACGCTCACCCAGTGCCAGATGGGCAGTGTGAACATGTAGAAACCGATCTCTTTGTTGAAGATCGGGTCGGTCGCGACCGACTCGGCAACGTACAGAGTGCCATCTTCGCCAAAAGAAAGGCTCATCGGATTAGAGAACCCATGTGCGACGCGCTCTACCCGTCTGACATCGGGTACTCTGCTCACTTCACTGCTTCCGGTCTGCACAACATGCAGTACGCCCCGTGCATCGAACGCGAGATCCCGTGGGCTGGAGAAACCATCTGCGATGAGAGACAGGGAACCTGTGTTCAGATTAAACCGTGAGACCTCACCACTGCTCCATTCAGCAATGTAGAGGAAATCTGCCCCTGAACCCTCTGAATGAAACGCCAGGCCGACAGGGCCGGAGATCTTCTCTGACAAACCTTCAAGCAGTTCTTTTTCATCATCAGTAAAGGCGATCTGTTCATACAATCCCTGCTCTCTGAGCGCGTCCGATTCGCCCGCTTCCAGGTGCATCATAAGCTCTTGCTTGCGCTTTTTGGTCAGAGAGAAACCGAGCATGCCGTTGTGCCGCCGAATGGTATATCTCTGGATATTATTATCCTCGGTAATGATCCAGCCGTCATCCTTTGCGGTACTCGAGATGGCCGCATTGTCGGAGAGGGAAAGCCCTTTGTCCTGGAGGAATGCTCGTAAATCTTCCGAGATGAGGCCGTTATCCAGATCTGCCTGGAAACGCGGATCAAGATTGAATAGTAGTGTGCGCTGTTCCAGGATACGCATCGCCAGTTCGCGTCGTGGTTCAAGATCGCTGGAGAGGATCGTTTCCATTTCGTCGTCACCATCAATCTTCCCATTACCGTTCGCGTCTGTCAATCGAGTTATCCGGTTTCTTCCATATTCGGCAACATACAGTCGTCCCTACCGATCAACCGTCATTCCACGAGGGCTACTCAATCCACGAGCCCAGATCTCAATGCTGTTCCTTTGGGGATGGATGCGATAGATCGCACCGCCACTCGACACATAGAGCCATCCATCCACGAGTATCATGGCACGGGGACGCTTGATCTCTTTTGTGATGTTCCTTGTCATCCATCCTTCATTATCACTATAAGCCGCGTGGTATATGGAGTCATCCCCCGCAATATAGAATCCCTCCCCATCGGCAATCACGGCACGCAAAGGGGCCTTCATCGAAATGCCATCTTTTTCTATCAGAGCGGGAGACACTTCGTTCGTCTCAGGTACTACCTGGCTGAGCCGATTATGTCCGAAAGTAGTTTGGTTTTGATAGATAAGGTATTCATTCCACAGTCGCATCATCGGTGCTGCAAGGATACAGGAGGCGAGGATGATCAAAATGATCGCTGCCCGTCTGACGTTCTGGGTTCGCTGGCGCGTCCAACGTTGGAAATCGCGTGAGACAGGACACAGGCGATCTGCGATCAGTAGATTGATCAGCAGGAATCCGGCGGCTACCCCGGCTGATTGCAGAAAGATCTTCCATTTCGTGCCCAGAATACGCCAGAAAACGGATGCGAATCCAATATTGGCATACCAGAGATGCTCGGTGTAAAGATAGGCGACTGCGGGCCAGAACAGACCCATGCACAGGAGGAAGCCGCCGATGAAAACAATGTATGCCCTGAGGGTCAACTTATGGCTACGTGTTCGGCGCGCTTCCAGAAAGAGCCATATCCCAAGTACGATGCCGAGTACCAAAGCGACCCAGGAAATAATAATCTGTGCTACGGCTATGACGGCTAACATGCGAAATCACTCGAATCTTTCAGGTTCTAACGCTGTTTATGTTTGCACGGTTCAGTAGCTAACGTTTTTTCAAATCCCGGCAACGACGACATGAAGGCGGGAAGGCGGGAAGGCGTGCCAATTCCCACTTTCTCATCTTCCTCTCTTCTGTGATTTCGGTACCTGCTTACAAAAAGTGTTACCTACTGAAGTTTGCACGGTTTGCCGGTAGGGACAAAGCATTTGCTGTCAACCATCGGAGCCTCGCACGAAACGAACTGCGAATGCTTTGCTCCTACGAACTCAGGCATTGAGATTCTTTCTTAGCTTACGAAGACTATTCTGGATCTTCTTTTTGTTCAGTCTGCTATTTTCGATATACTCATTTAGCCCTGGAGGGAGATGAACAGGTAACATCTCACGGGATGTGGCCTCTTGCATTGCAAGCAACGACATAAACTCAAGCATGTCAGGGGTATATTCTGGGGTGAAATCCCGGATCGCATGGAGCAGATCTTCTTCACTGACGCGATCTCGCTGATGACGCCGCGCAATCCGGAAACTCCGTTGGACTATCACCTCCAGATCGCCACCACTGAGATCTTTCGCCAATTCATCGCGAGTCAGGCGGGTGAAGTTCACATTGCCTGCAATGGAAATTCGATGTTTTCGGAAGAGTTTCTGCAAGATATCCGCTCGCTCAGCAGCCGTCGGCAATAGAAAGATCAACCGATCATCGAAAAGTCCCCGACGGCGGAACAGTGGATCGATCCGATCGGGACGATTGCTCGCACCAATCCAGAGAATATTCCCTCGATTTGAGGTGTCACTGATAAAATTGGTCAGATCCATGGGCAGATTACTATCGGTGCGCCTCGCATCGAACTCCGAACGCATGCCGGCAGTATGATCGATGTCGTCCATAAACACCACGACGGGAGCAAGCGCACGGACGTAACTCAGTGCCATCGTGATGTTCTCGACATAGACCTTCTCCTCCATGCCAGGAGCACTCGCTTGTAAGTCAAGAATACCTTCCTGTGTGTTCTTCAGTTGAACAAACGCCATGCCGCCCTGTTTGGCCAGGACCTGTGCTATGAAAGTTTTCCCCGTACCTGGTGGCCCAAGAAACAAAATTCCTGTTGGCACAATCTTGGTCTCCCGGTCGTGGAGTGCCTGGACAATCTGACGTAGATAATTGCCGACGTGTTGCATGCCTCCCACATATTCGATACCAAACTCGGTGTTGACGACATCCAGAAGTCCCCTGCTATGGACACGCATGCTCTCACGCTTGTACTGCTCTACGAGTTCCGGTGTGATCGGCTGATCGAACTGTTCAGCACGCAGAGCGACATCGTGAATACCAAGCAGGTTCAGTCCTGCCGAGGAAGTCGCAAATTGCTCCGGAGAGAATCCATTGGCCAGGCGAATCCGGGTGACGATCTGACTGCGATCAGGAGGACGTTCCTGCAATGGCAGGGACAATAGATGTTGGATGAGCGCCAGGCGTTCTTGGTGATTCGGAAAGGGTACTTCCACAACGGGGATATCACCGTTCATGGTCAGTGCGGGAGAGACTTCCTTGATATTGCGGGCCAGCATCAGTACGATGTTCCGCTTGAGCCGTATATCCAGATCCATTGCCCATCGCTGGATATCCTCGATGTAATAGCGCTGATCCGCAGTGAGGTGACTAATCTCGCCACTGGGTGTCATTTCTTCGATAAAATCGATCACCAGGCCAACTTTGGCATTGCCGCTGCGCACAAGTTGGTTGAATCGACTTCGCACATCTCCGGGTTGTTTCCATTTGAAGGTCTCATCCTCCCACCACTTGTCAGTGCGGATCCCGGTGTTGATGCGGCGGCGCACTTTCTGCTCGGATCGCAAAGGGACGACATCCCAGGTGGTACCTCTTGGCTGAATCTCATTGTTCTCGGCATCTCTGCCTCTGACCCGGAATTCGACGGATTTCCCCGGTTCCGCTGCGAAACGTGTCGGTTCAATTTCCAGCGACACCAATTCACCGGGAACGACTGTGATATTCCCCGACTCGTTCACCTGATTCCCCGCTCTTACGCGAAGCCGACCTTTCCCTGTTTTCGTCGCTCGGAGGACTCCGTTTGAATCGATCTGTCCGATCTCACCGACCTGAACGTCGAGCTGATTTTCCTTCCGCCGAATCGTATACGTCTGTTCGACATCTGTGATACGCCATATCTCACCTTCCCGTTCGACGGAAACCGTTGCCCGATCAGACAGCGGATGCTTGTTTCTCTGAAACTGCTGTTGCAGATTCCTGGAAACGGGGCCTGTCTTGAGTTCGTTCTGTAGGCTGGCATCAAGACGGAACAGCCGTTCGACGATCACTTCCCATTTTGCATGCTCCAGATAGACTTCTCTGCCCTCTGGATCACGTCCAACCGCGACGAATCGACGCTGTTTACCCGATGGTATCGTCGCTTCATGGGGGTGTATCTGGATGTCGGTAAGAGCCGGGGCACTGACGGAAATTGGATCGGTCTGGGCCACGACATCCCCCACTTGCACTTGCACGCGTCCTCGACCGACATGTTGTGCTGTGAACACTCCCCGATCATCGATCCGCCCGATCAGATGTTCTCTTGCCACATCGGCATCCCAGATCTCATCCCGATGAGGGGCCAATCCGAGGTGATGCATCACATTTTGTTTGACGCCCTCTGTGTTAGGCCAATGAAACCCCATTGTAGGAGAATAACCCAGGATGAGATCCAATCCAAGTACATTGAGTTGCTCCATAAGATAATATGTCATAGGAAGATAGCCGTACATTTCATCGTAAGCGATATCCCACACATTGAAATGGAGCAAAAATACATGTGCGACACCCGCCTGATACTCAGCGGCTATACGGTCTATGAAGTTAGGCATCGGTTACCCTCATACATTACTTCGAAATGATATTGTTGATCCTTGCTTATATTACCATGTCAACAGCGGCTGCGCAAGTCGGATGGAATGAGAAGGCGAGGAACTGAGGTGTTCATTTGCCCTGGTTGGGTTTTACGATGAGATTTCTGTATGCATCGACTGCGCATTGAAAATCTGGTGGGATCAGTGTGGTCGCGCTGTATTCAAAGATGAGCGCGGGGCCTGGAATTTGGTTCCCCGGCATCAGTGCCTCACGTTCATAGAGGGAACTCATCCGGAAGTTGCCATTGAAGTAAATCTCACGTTCTCCCAGGAAGGCATCGGAAGGTTCCATTGCAGGTCTCAAATTTTGGATCATGGAACGGTGAACGTTCGTCATGCTTAACCCGGGATCAGATGTCTGTCCGACCGCTTTCAAACGCAGATTGACGATCTCCAGGGGGACATTCGTATGGTTATAGCCGAAACGCCTTCGATAGGCCATCTCGAAAGCCCTTTGGAGTGGCTCATCCAGTGGGATGTTCAACTCGTAGGACTGCCCCTGATATCGCATGTCCAACGAACGGTAGAGTTGGATGGACGTAACCTGCTCCTCCCTCAATTCGCGGTACGCTTGCTGTTCCATCGGATGGAATGCCTGGAGAATGGTGGCATGACTCGTATCATCGGCAAGCCAAAGGACCGTCTGCGTGTAATTGCGCACGACATCTGCCAACACCATGCCATAGGCAGAGAGCAGCCCTGCATGAGGTGGAATGATCACGATAGGGATGGCAAGGGTGCGTGCGAGTTCACACGCATGGAGTGCACCGGCTCCGCCGAAGGAGAGCAGCACGAAATCCCTCGGATCATATCCCCGTTCCACGGAGATTACACGAATAGCGCGCTCCATGACGGCATTTGCGACCTGAATGATTCCCTCTGCCAACGGATATGTTGAGTAGTTGAGCTTGCCGGCCATCTGTTCAAAATAGGGCTGAATTCGTTCCTCATAGAGGCGCATATCTCCTCCGAGGAAATGATCGGCATCGAGCCGCCCGAGGACAAGGTTTGCATCTGTGACGGTGATCTGGTCCCCCTGTCCATAACAGATCGGGCCGGGCACAGCACCCGCGCTCTGTGGACCCACACGCAACGCGTTCCCTTCATCGATCACCGCAATCGATCCACCGCCCGCACCGACGGTATGGATATCCATCATCGGGATACGGATCGGGCAGTCCGCAATGATGCTCTCAGCAGTGAGTTGAATTTCACCGTCGCAGAGAGACACATCGGTGGAGGTCCCGCCCATGTCAAAGCTGATCACCCGTGAGTAACCTGCGAGACGAGCCATCTCCAACGCCCCGACGACACCACCGGCCGGCCCTGAGAGTATCGTGTGCACAGGTTCCCGACGTGCTATCGCCGCGGAGATACTGCCTCCGTTGGACTGCATGATCCGCAAACGTCCGGGGAGATTCGCTTCCAGTTCCTCCAGGTAGGTTGCCATCTTCGGGGCCACATAAGCGTTTGCAACCGTTGTGCTGAAACGTTCGTACTCTCGGTATTCCGGCAATATCTGATGGGATATAGAGACAGGCAAATTGAGAGAGGCGAGTTGCTCGGCAATCCGTTGCTCGTGCTCACCATTTACATACGAAAACAGTAAACACACAGCGATCGACTCTGGGGTTTGCCGAGCAACTTCAGACTGAATACGCTCCAACTCCTCCGCTGCCAGAGGGACGAGTGCGTCACCGGTGGGAAGCATCCGTTCCACGACACCAATCCGACGGGAGGCAGGGACGAGTGGTTCTAGTTTCTCCACAAACAGGTTGTAGAGTTCAGCGCGGGTCTGCCTCCCAATCTCGATGACATCCTCAAATCCTGCTGTGGTGACCAGCACGACTCTCGCGCCCTTGCGTTCGAGCAGCGCATTCGTCGCCACGGTCGAACCGTGGACGATCTGCGGGGCCGTATCTTCCGTTCGACTTAAGAGATGAGCCAGGCCGTCCAGGACAGCGCGTGCAGGATTCTCTGGAGTCGAACGGCACTTGTGGGTGTGGATACGCCCTTCCACGAACATCACAAAATCAGTGAACGTACCACCTGTGTCGATACCAACGAGGATGGGGTGGTGCGTGTGATTCTCCATCAACCGAGGACTACCTGTCTCCCCGTCTCAGCCGATTCATACAGCGCCGAGGTGATCTTGGCGACATTGAGTGCAATGCTGGCTGTATCGATGGGTTCCACACGTCCCAACACTGAATAGACGAAGTGTTTCTGGCTACCGCCGAAACCGGGATCCGCATAGTCACCGAGCAGCTCATCCGCATCCAGCTCCGTATCTGTGTGCTTTCCACCGACATCGTGGAACAGTGTCAGCGGTTCAAGTCGAAGCCCGCCCTTGTTACCATACAGCCGATCCCCTTCACCACTGGGGGCATGGATCGCCCAGCTTTCCTCGACAAACATGGTGACGTTGTTCTTGAAACGTACGAGACCGATGCCCAGCTCCTCCACGTTGTAGCCACTTTCTTTGCGACGTTTCTCGTCCATCGGCAACTCCTGATAGGTCGATCCGGTCACCGTGTCGACTTCAGGATTGTCAAGTAGCCACAATAGGCGTGCCATATGGTAGACAGCCATATCAACCAGCGTGCCACCGCCCGACTTCTCCTTCTGTACGAAGTGGGGAGTTGCATATCCATCCACATAGACCCGGCCACGACGCCGGTAATGGCTGGTCTTGGCATAGTAAAGTTTGCCGAGTTTGCCGTCCGCAATAAGATTCTTGGCGGCCTTGGTCTCTCTGCTATAGAGTGTTGCCAATTGTATGGCCAAATGTTTGCCTGTCCGTTTGGCAGCATCCCACATGGCTTGTGCCTCATCGCCCGTACGTGCCATCGGCTTTTCACAGTACACGTTCTTCCCGGATTCTAATGCGGCAATGGTCACCGGTGCATGTAGAAAATTGGGCAGACAGACATCCACGGTATCCAGGTCCAGCTTCAGCAGATCATGATAGTCAGTGAAAACCTGGGGGATCTTATACTCCTCAGCGACGCGCTTAGCCTCTGCCTCATCCAGATCGGCCACTGCAACGAGGTCAACTTCATCCATGCCCTTATAGCCACGAATATGACTCTTGCCGATAATACCTGTGCCAACGACTCCTGCCTTGAGTTTCTTCGCCATCTACATCTCCTTGATCGCATGATTCACAGATTTGTTGGAAGTCCATGGAGAATAGGATGCAACAGAAGTGGGGGATGTGTCAAGATTCAAAGCTCATCCCGTTGCCTCCATCTGCGGATCTCGGCTGTTGAGTCCCATCCTTCAAGGATGTCCCCATTGGCAAGTGCATCCTGAATCGCGATCGCCTGCTGAACGCGGGGATCTTGAGCAGGAATCCTCTGCGTTTCTTTTACTTTCAGGTAAAGTCTGATGGCCTCACGGAGGAACTCACTACGGTTACGATTTTCCTCCTTCGCCGCCCGGTCGACCTCAGCAAGCAGTCCCTCAGGCATGGAGATCATCACCTTTGCTCTTCCCATTTGTATCACCCCCAACAAAAGTATATCTAAGAAGCAATACAATGTTAATACAAGGCGTGCCAAACTTCAAGACAAATTTACGGTACGGTGCTATAAGCTTAGAGATAAGTCTGATGCGACGACATGACGCCGAGCAATCATTCGCTCATCCCGGCCTCCAGGTCACCTCCAAGTGCCACTACAGGCGCAGCTTCTTCGCACACCAGGATTCTCACGAATCAGTAGATTTCATGGCACGCCAGGTATTCGATGATCTCGGGGGGGATCAGATGGTCGACAGGTCGTCCTTCGGAGAGAAGTTGCCGTACTTGGGTTGAGGAGATTCGGGCATGAGGGGCATCCAACTGAAGTGGATGGATGCCATGAGCATAGCGACGGTTCTCAGGCAATTGGAGCAGCGCGTCTACCGACGAGACATTGCCACCCCCGCGATTCGCGGCGATGAAATCACATTGAGCGAGGAGTGTGTTCAGCTCTGCATCGCGATCTTCATAGTATTTTGGATCAAACAGTCTTACTAGCGTATCGTATCCAAGGATGAAAGAGACATGAGTTTCGGGAGGGTAGATGGCTCGAATACCACGGATTTTGTCCGCGAAGCGGCCATGGCTGGAAACCGCAATGCTAAAGTGAGGATGTGAGAAGCAGAAGTGTTGGAGCATATCGAGACGTTCTGCCAGTGTTGCACCAAAAACAGTTTTGTCCACATTTGCTTTGGCAAGCAGGAGAAGTATTTCATCAAAATGGTAATCCCGGCTGGCCCGATCTATCATGGCAATATGCGCATTGGTGAGTGGGTTGAAAGATGCCGAGAGCACTCCCAGTCTTGAACTCCGGCGAGGCCGGCGATAGATCCACTTCACCATTGGCATCCCCGTTGGATCGAGGT
>JAJRTO010000081.1 GCA_024278235.1 Candidatus Poribacteria bacterium | reverse complement strand
GAACGTTGGAACGTTGAGGAGCCGTTGGTAAAAATGTGAACTGCTGAGATTCGCGAACCTGGTGGAGATATTCACGTATGGACAGTTTTTATCTTGAGGAAATCCGTGATCATTATGAAAATCCAAATAACTATGGAGAACTCGAGAACCCGGACATTTCGCACGAGGAGGACAATCCATTTTGTGGGGATCACATTCGAATCGATCTGAAGATCAACGATGGTATCATAGAAGATGTCAGTTTCTCCGGCTATGGTTGCACCATCAGCCAAGCCTCTGCTTCCATGTTGACTGAGGAGATCAAAGGCAAACCACTCGATTATGTGCGACAACTCTCGCGAGACGATATCGTGGATATGCTTGGGATCCCTCTTGGTCCGGTCCGCATCAAATGTGCCACACTCTCTTTGAAGGCGGTCAAAGCAGGGATTTATCGATTCAAAGGTTGGGAATTCGATGACGAAGATGATGAGGAATGATTCATGCCAGATTTTGTAACTGTTGCGAAGGTGGATGAGCTTCTCCCGGGAAGCAAGCTGCTGGTCGATGCCGATGGGATTCTAGTTGGGTTGTTCAACATTGCCGGGGAGATTTATGCGATAGAGGATGTGTGTACCCATGACGGGGGACCTCTGGTAGATGGAGATCTCGAAGATGGTGAGATCGTCTGCCCCCGTCATGGAGCACGTTTCTGTGTGCGTACGGGCAAAGCGTTAACCATGCCTGCGTTTGAGGACGTTGATACGTTTGAGGTACGGATCCAGGGAGATGAGATTCAAATAGCCGTGTAGCACTTTGGCTCTTCTTCCGCTTCAGTGCATTTCCACATCACAACTCCCAATCGCTGGACGGTAGAAATTGAATTGCACATTGGGGTGATCTGCTAGAAGCGACATCGGTACCGAAGAATCTGCGATCCCCTTGCCTATCATCAAAGTGGTGAGGCGCATACCGAATGGATTATCGTGAGTACCTGCCTGCCAGATGGAGACTTTCTCCGCCTGCTATGTCTGCACAGGGCCTACGGTAATCGCTCGCATCGGTACCCCCGTGACAACACCACCACCACTCGTCCGTGCGTTCTGCATGACCGTCACGGGATGCAGTTCCACAACACGGGTGGTGAGTTGGCGATATTCTTCAGGGGATGGCGGCCTATCCGCATATTTCCCTTCTCGCCTGACAGGATCATTGAATGCCCAGTGTTTGATGTCCCCCTGACCTCCTTGCATCACCGCACAACGAACCCCCTCCCAACTCTGGATATATTCCGAGGTATCAGCCTTCGGGAAGTGGATGTTTTCTACAGGCATCTTGAGAGACGTGTGGATGCGATTGAAGCAAAGTTCCATATCAGCCCTGGCAAAGGACAACGGGTGGGTTTCCTCCACTTCCCTGCCATCCAGATACCACTCATCCATCCCCCAGAAATGAGCATCCTGCAGATTGACTTTCAGTTCATTGACCAGCCTCGCCACCAGCGGTAATTGCTCGGTTGGCCCGATAGGACCACAGATACCCACAGGATTGTCAGCCGTCGCCTGCCTCCATGCGTGAATATACTCCAGAGCCTCCGCGAGGTAGAAATCTTCAAACGTATCGTAGAAGATAACGGTGAATCCCTCGCGCGAAAGACTCAGCATATCTTCAGGGGTCAGTCTCGCTGCATCGTTCAGTATTTCATCATCGAGCGTCGTGTAATCCCACCAATCAGGGGCCAGTATGCTTTGCTTTCGTGCCATCGGTCTGTACTCCTTGCGTTCGTGGACTAAATCGCCAAGTATTGATTTCAGCAAGTTGTCTTGCGGGTATCCATGCCCAAGATGCTGTCGGAAACCTTCTGCGTAAGGGCGGCTGATCTCGTTTCCTCTCTGTTCGGAAAATCGCTTCATGGACAGGACGTATGCATCCATACCGTGGTGGGTCATCAGCCAACTGCGCTGGCTTTCATGACAGCATAGCATCTTCTCTTTTGTTTCAATCACGGCACTGATATCCACCCGTATCCCCGGCTCAATCCGGCTCCCGAATTTATCTTTTCCCTCCAGCGCATCCACATAATAGAGATAGGGCACGGGTTCAAACGGTTCGGTACCCTCTGTCTCGATATTTGGCATGCCACACGCAAAGCAGGCTGTTTGAGCAATTTTGCTGGTGATCTCGTGATCGATCATGTAATCGGAGGGACTGGGGGCGAAGACGAGCGTGGGCTGGATGATGCGTAGCAGTCGAATCGCCTTCCGCAATGTCAGCTTATCATATAAGATGAACACGTCATCGCACTCAAGACAATGGTAACGGCCGTCCAGAATCCTGACCGACTCTGCGGCCTCCGCACGACGGATGCGGCTGATCTCCTCACGACCATACTCGGCTGAGCCGCAATCGCCCGGCGTCATGGTGGCAATATGAACCTCCCAGCCTTTTTCATGCAGGAGTGATAGTGTTCCTGCACACAGGAATTCAGCGTCATCCGGGTGTGCTTGCAGACTCAGTACCGCCTTTGCAGTCGCCCCGTCATATTCTCCCACGGCATATCCATCCTTTCGCAAGTTAGGGGGATATCCCTACGAGTTCTTTGAATCGAGCATTATCTTTTATCCTGGCGAGCACTCTGTCTGACCTTGCCTCTGGACGCCATTTCTCGGCATCCAATTGAATTGCTTTCTCAAGAGCTGTCAGAGCTTGATCGACCTCATTCAGCATGATCTGTGTTCGCGCTATCTGATAGTAGGCACCTGAGAAATCCTCTTTGAGTTCGAGGGCTTTCTTGAACTTTTCCAGGGCTTCCTCGTATTGTCCTTGTGCCATCGCAACAACACCGATACCGTAATAAGCCTGAGGATGTTTGGGGTAAATTCTTAACGCTTCCTCATATTCTGTCCTGGCTTCTGCATACTGTTTCTTCTGAAGATAAACCGTACCACGGGAGAAGTGTTCATTTGCCTTCTTGCGACCACAACCAGAAAATGCCAATAGGACTGCAACGAGTAACAGCATGCCCCGGCAAGATTTTCTTTTCATATCAGCCTCCTATCTATGCTCCTGTTAGTGAGTTCGACGAGTTCACGCAACACGTATGCCCGTTTTCATGGTTTAAGGTATGGTACACCGCCACGGTGGTGCTGTCCAGGCACACCCCATGTGCATTATCAGCAAAGGAAGGTTGTCTATCCGCTCTGTGTGAACTTGGAGGATCTCTGCCATCCTGCCCTCACCTCCTTGAGCTTCATGGCAGAAACCTAATTCAATTTCTGCTTCCTGTCAAGAAAATGAGCGAACGATAGGTCAATGGTTTAAAAATGGCCACTTTTCTCTGAAACTTGCCCAACCAAACTAACCAACGTGGATTTTACCGGATTTTCATGCCCTAGTCAACAAAAAATCTCCACTTCAGGCGTGCCTGGACTCATGGAACACTATCACAGTTGACCCCTGGTACGATGGTAATGTATAATCGAGAGCAATAACACAAGATAGGAGGACGAACAGGTGAAGGTCGAACAGGGCAACATGATCGCTCTAGGTTATGGCAAGTATTTCCGTTCAGACGCCATTCTTGGGTTGGAACCCATCGAAGAAGGCCGGGGACCTGGGAAACGCACCCATGTTTATGTAGAAGGGCAAACCATCCCCATTACAGCATCACGGTCAGAAAGCGCAATTCTGCGGGATCTGGTAGAAGCACCCACCGAAATGACTCATGTTCGCGAACAGTATGAACTGCTCAGGGACGTTCTGGATACGTTGGAGCATATCGAACCGATGCTACGCTCCATTGTCCGTGACCAGGGCGGCTGGGATCTGGACAGACTGGAAGAGCAACTCAAAGAACTCCTGACCTAGCCATCACTGGCAATCTTCTTATTCAAAACCCCTTTCTTTT
>JAJRTO010000080.1 GCA_024278235.1 Candidatus Poribacteria bacterium | reverse complement strand
GGGCGTGACGCGAAAGATTACACGGGCCGCCTCCGCCGGGTGTACCAGGAATTGAGGGATCGCAAGGTCGCCATGTTCATTGACAAACTCCCCGAAGGTGTGTGGGAGATTCGCTACCAGCTCCGTGCCGAAGTGCCCGGCAGGTTCCATGCACTGCCGGTGTTAGGTCATGCGATGTATGTGCCAGAGATCCGTTGTAATGGGGCCGAGGTGAGGATGACAGTGGAAGAGTAGAGGCACGCTTTGCAATACAAACAGCATGCACCTGTAGCGCGGTTTGCCAAACCGCGCTACAGCCAGTGAGTTTCTATGCAAGCTGCAATTTTGAACTACCATTGGTAGGATTCAATTCTCAGCTCTAGAACCGTGAGAGCATGTCAACGCGCCCCTCTTTGATATTTCCCCACAGTGTGGTTAGCTTCCCCGCTGGAGCAACTGCAGCGGCTGACTGATTCATATCGTTGGCAATTTCATCTTCGCTCAATGCACCACTCCAGAAACGGACCTCATCAATCACGCCAGAGTAGTGTCGGTTCTGGCCGAACTCTGCATCCGGACCGTACCCGCCAATCCACACCGGAATCTCCGAGGTAAAGAGACCTTCTGCATTGGCTGTTTCCCCATCCAGCTTGCCGTTGATATACACTTTGATGGCTTTACCATCATAGGTACCTGCTATGTGGGTCCAATCGCCGGTCTTCACTGACGTCTGGCTTTCAGCGCTAGGCCATGTATTCCCTGAACCAGAGATATAGAATCGCACTTTGTCATTGACGAAGCAGAGAAGATATTGACGCCGGTTGCTTACGTCACCCCATTTCTGTGCGACAGCACTTAAGGAGGGAAAATTGGATGGCTTGACCCACGCTTCGACCGTAATAGCACCTTCAATATTCAAAGCGTCATCATGGGCTACTTCTACCGAGGATTTCACGCCATCAAATTCCAATGCTTTGCCGATTTTCCCGTCAACATACTTAGCGTCCCTGGCAACACCGTTATGTCCATTTCCGGTGACATCCTTAACCTCTGCTGCTGTATCGTTATCGAAGGACCATGCAGCAATCAACTCGTTTTTGCATATCCCCTCATTGGCAACTGTAATGACCAACAATAGGGATATAAACAAGATCAGACCTGATTTCATCCTTTCATTCCTTTCCTGGAGAGGATCCCTCAAAATGTGGCAATAGCAGTAGGAATCAACATCCGACGTTTGCTATTGCGCCCTGAATGAACCAACGCGCATCATCCTACCAGTTTTCCCCTCTCCCATCCATAGAAATCTTTCGGGAGGAAAAAGCATAAACATAGGGGCCATCACCGGGGGGATTTCTGGTTTTTCCAAAATTCCCTTGACCCGGAAGCTGCGATGTGATACTCTTATACTATCATCTCGATTGATTTAGTCGACAAGAGGACGTTCATGTTCGTATCTCAGAAATGCCAGTACGCTCTCCGCGCTGTTTTCGAGCTTGCAAGGTGTCATGGGCAAGGTTCCATAAAGATTGCCAGGATCGCCGAGGCTCAGGCGATCCCCCGCCGGTTTCTGGAGGTGATCCTGAGTCAACTCAAACAGGCCGGGTTTGTCGCATCACAACGAGGCAATAAAGGCGGTTACTTCCTGACCCGTCCTCCTGACGATTTAACTGTCGGCGAAGTCATGCAATTCGTGCAGGGCCCGCTCGGTCCTGTTAGCTGTATCGTTGGTGACGCTAAGAACCCCTGCCCTCTCTACGGTAACTGCGCATTTTTACCTATGTGGAAAGAGGTTCAAAAGGCTCTATCAGATATTTACGATAATACGACGTTCCAGGATCTGATTGATCAGGAAAAGCAGAAGGCTGTCGAAGGCATGTTTTGCTACTCTATCTGATTTCCTGTGGTGACGTTCTCCTGTAAATCGGTCGGACCCCGGTGAGGGTTACGTCGTCAGGTTTCAGTAGCTGGCTTATTTGCTGATGTCTGATGGCTCCTGGCTGACCGGACTCAAGTCGGGTGAACCAGGAATCGGAGATGAATTGTGGGTTATGTAAAAGGACTCTGCTATCTGAAATGAGTCGGATGGAGTGATTATGAGTGATTTCCAGTTCACAGAAGAGCAGATTGAAAGATACTCTCGTCATATACTCCTTCGAGAAGTGGGTGGAGAAGGACAAAAACGGCTGATGAAATCCAGCGCATTCATGGTTGGGGCTGGTGGTCTGGGAGCCCCCGCACTGCTTTATCTCGCTGCCGCCGGTGTGGGAAAGATTGGCATTGCCGACGGGGATGTTGTGGAGATCTCCAATCTCCAACGTCAAGTCATCCACGGCACGCCTGACATCGGCAGGAGTAAGGTGCTTTCAGCCGAAGAGGCGATCCTGCGGATCAACCCGGAGTGTGAGGTCCATGTATTCCCCGAGCGACTGAATGTCAGAAACGCGCGTCGAATGGTACAGGGGTACGATATTGTGTTGGATGGCAGTGATAACTTCCCGACACGTTTCCTGGTGGCTGACTGCTGTCGATTTGAAGCCATCCCGCTTGTTTCTGCGGCGGTATTACGATTTGAGGGGCAACTTTTGACCGTTCTGCCCGGGGAGGGCAACCCCTGTTATCGATGTCTCTTTCCGGAACCACCTCCACCGGGACTCGTGCCGAGTTGCCAGGAAGCCGGGGTTCTCGGTGCTGTTGTGGGTGTGATGGGGATGCTCCAGACGGTGGAATCGCTGAAGGTGTTACTGGGGATCGGCGATATTATGTCACATCATTTTCTACTATATGATGCGCTCGAAGCCAGCTTCAGAACGGTAAAGCGTATTTCTGACCGCGCATGCCCTTTGTGCGGAGAGAACCCAAGCATCACTGAACTGGTCGAATACGATGTGACTTGCACAACGACTTCATCCGAAACTTCTTAAGAGGAACAAAACGATGGAACGAAAACTGCTCGAGTCCAAATCTGCTTTGCGGCGTTACAACGACATCCGGGAGTTGATCGCAAGCCCCATCGATCCAACACCGCTTGTCAGGATCAACCGGGGGATTTTCCAGGGAACCTTCGAGTTATATCTGAAGCTGGAATGGTTCAATCCGTTTGGTTCTATCAAGGACCGTACGGCCCTCTATCTGCTCAAGGGCATGGAAGAACGGGGTGAACTGGAAGGGAAGACACTGGTAGAACCGACCTCCGGGAACACAGGGATCGCGCTCGCAGCCCTGGCCGCGCTGATGGGCAAAAAGATCACAGTGACCATACCCGATGGCGTTCCGGAAGAAAAGAAGGTATTGCTTCGCATGCTGGGAGCTGAGGTTTGGCCGACACCCGATGATCTCTGCCCCATCGATCATCCCAAAGATGGCGCGATTGCGTTGGCACACTCGTTTGTGCGCAGTGAGGCTGGTGGGGAACAGTATGTCATGCCCAATCAATACGAAAATACGGATAATGTCCTGGCCCATTACGAAACGACCGGTCCGGAGATATGGGAACAGACGGAGGGGCAAGTAAAGTTCTTCTTTGCAGGATTTGGTACTTGTGGAACGCTGACAGGGGTGGGACGGTATCTCAAAGAGAAGAACCCGGATATCCAGGTGATTGCTATTGAACCGCAGAACGGACACAGATTACCCGGCCTCAAGAACCTTCAAGAATCGAACCCGCCTACCATTCTTGATCGTAGTGTCGTTGATCGGGTGATGCGGTTGGAGGATGCACCAGCCTATGCGATGACCAAG
>JAJRTO010000079.1 GCA_024278235.1 Candidatus Poribacteria bacterium | reverse complement strand
TGCCTGTCTCAACGATCTCCCCCTCCTTCATCACGATGATCATGTTCGCCTTCATCACAGTTGAGAGACGATGAGCAATGACGAAGGATGTCCGGCCTTGCATCAGACGTTCCAATGCCTCCTGAATCTGAGATTCCGATTCAGAATCGAGTGCGGAAGTTGCTTCATCCAATATCAGGATGCGAGGATCCCGCAAGATCGTGCGAGCAATAGAAATACGCTGCTTTTGTCCTCCGGAGAGGCGGCCTCCCCGTTCACCAACTTCTGTTTCATAGCCTTCCGAGAGTTCTTCCACAATGAACTTGTGGGCGTTCGCAGCGATTGCAGCACGAACCACATCCTGATCCGTTGAGTCAGATCTGCCGTACCGGATGTTGTCCGCCACACTTCCATTGAACAGGAAATTATCCTGGAGGACGACCCCTATCTGCCGTCGGAGCGATTTTTGTGTCACTTTACGCAGATCATATCCATCGATAGTGACACGTCCCTCTGTGGGATCATAGAAACGCGCCAGTAGATTGGCCACCGTGGTCTTGCCACAACCGGATGGTCCCACAAGAGCCACCATCATGCCGGGCTTGGCCTCGAAACTCACATTGCGCAGCACAGGCTTTTCCGGATCATAGCTGAAGGAGACATTCTCGAAACACACCGTTCCTTCCACGGTGGGCAGGTCGACGGCATCGGGCGCATCCTCGACCGTTGGCTCGGAGTCCAGCAGTCCAAACACGCGCTCAGCGGCGATCATAGACTGCTGAATCGTGGTATTCACACGAAGCAGATTCATCATCGGACCTGACATACGTTGAAGATAGGACGTAAAGGCCACCATCATACCGAGTGTAAAGCCGGGCTCATAGAGCACGAGGTAACCGCCATACCAGAGCACCAGACCGGTTCCTACGGACCGCAACAGTCCTGCGATGTTTCCCATGAGCGTGTTGAGTTTGGCAAGCTGGATCTGATACTGGTAGGTTTCACGCATCCGATGAAACACTTTCCGTGTCTCATACTTTTCACGATGAAACGCCTTCACGACCTTTGCCCCCGCCACAGCTTCGTAGAGCCCTCCGGAAATATCGGCCCATTTGTGACGCAACGCGCGCCAGAGCACACGCATACGGCGGATAAAGAAGAAATAGTTCACTGCGAACAGGGGAAGTGTTATGAGAGAAATGAGGGTTAGCTGCCAGTTCCAACGCAATAGAATGACCAGCATCGTGACAAACATGATCGCATCGGTGATAATGCTAATCGTTGTATCGGTGATCAGGTTATTGAGAGAACTCACATCGCTCGTCACGCGACTCATGATCTGCCCAACGCCCTGGGTATCATAGAAACGCATGGATAGTGTTTGGAGATGGCTGAACACCTGGTTGCGCATATCGAAGAGCACGCGTTGACTGGTCCAGGTCATGATGTATGTACGGAAGAACGAGAGGACTCCGATGATCACGTAAAAAGCAGTGATAAATATGAGCACGGCGGTCAGCCACCAGAAACGGGATTCTTCCAACTCTCTCCCGAGGATCTTCTTGGTAATTGGCGTGTCCTGCCATACTTCTGAAGTGTTGTCCTTTGGCTCGAACAATATCTCATCGATGACGAACTTTTGGACAAGGGGCATCACCAGTCCCGATTGGGCGATGATGATAATCAGCAAGAAGCCAAACACGAGGCGCCAGGCATAAGGTTTCCCATATTTCAGCACCCTCAGAAATGAAGACATCTACGATTTCTCCTTACCTGACCAGGCAAGGCCAGAGTTAAGACACCACACAGAAACTACGCATGGACTTCCAGGTAAGTTTCAGAAAGCTCGCAACAAAAAACGCCCACATCTGTTCTCCTGTGTGGTCGGAGCCCTTTTATCACATGGGGAACAGATGTGGGCATTGTCATGCGGTACAATGCCTTACGTCGGCCGGCATTACATCTTTGTTCGTTCGCTAATACGAACCGTCTGATGAAGCGCTTCGGCAATCTTGGTTTCAGCGCTGATGATCTTGACAGCTTCTTTTGCAGCACGCTTGCAGGCTGTTTTGAACGCTAATGCAGTACTGCGTTTTACCTTGCCTGGAAGTCTTTCATCTCCGGCATATTCGATCTTCTCGGGCATACAAGGAAAGATCCCCGCCAATGTATCATAATGCTGTAACAGTTGATCGTAGGCATGACTCGCTGATTCGAGTTCCTTTTGCTCGTTGCCCTCGAAATGTTCTTGAATCGATCTCAGGTACTCCCGTGCATAATGACGTGATTGCGTGAGTTCTGCCAGCGGTTCCTCACCCCAAGCGGCGATCCGTTCCATCTGTGTCACGGTGAGATTTTTTGACTTGGAGAGTTGCACGAGATGCTGTCTCAGTTCTTCAAATGCTTCCAATCCCATGGCGCATCCCTGAATACGACGGGTTCCTTTGAGCATCTTGACCGCTCTTCTCAATGCACCTAAAGCTGTTTCTCGGGGATTTGGTGTTCGATCCTGTTCTTCCACAACAAACTGATAGTAGCCCGTTGGCCCAAGCTCAAACATCCCATCAATTGGATTCCAACGTCGCATCAGCAAATCTAATGGAATATCTTCTTGTTTCCCGTTGAGGGTTCTCACTTTTTCCGGGTGATAGGCATAGCGGATAAGGGGACAATCATGATCTGCTTCGATGATCACATCTTGCTTTTGCTTAAGATGACCTTTCAGGCGACGCTTTGCATCTTTCGGATGCTCATCGTAATGAACCGTGTATTTATAGCCGAGCGCGCTGCATGCAGAGCGCAGTGGATTCTGTAAGAAAACCCGATGTCCTCGGAGTGGCTCGAAGCGACTGTAAAAGAAACGAAACGCTTCTCCCGAAATCCCCATAAGGTGGGCTTGTGAGATCTCCTGCTCGTGTCCCAACAGTGACTCTCTCAGGCTGTTGATATGTTCGGGACACGTTTGACTTGCCGGTAGTGGTATGTCTGTTTCCATCCTTTACCTCCATTGGATTATTGGTTGGTATGATAACCAGTGAATATCAGATGGATAACAGAACTAGCAAGTGCTGTGCCAACAGGGCCACTTGCCCCATTGGCTATGTCTGTGGTCACAGGTCTTCGGGCCTCAGGCATCGGGCTTCAGCAAATAAGACAGCCACTGAAGCCTGATGCCTGAAGACTGAGAACTCGGAAAGAAGTGAAAACCGATGGTGTCAGTCCATCAACTTACAGTTCATATACCCATACGCGAAGCAGAATTTTCGGTCACGGGGGACAATTTTTACCCCTATCATGCACCTTTTGCGTGACATTTGTTGCATCCTGTGCCGTTACCGCTCGCACCAGCGTTGTCCCACCGTGTCGCATTGGCATAGTTCGTCGCATGTGCCTTATGACAGGATAGGCATGTCACCGCTTCACTGCCCTGGGTGAGAGTCCACTCAGCCGTCGTGCTGGCATTGGAGTTGTTGGTTTCCAACGGATAGAGGTAACTGGATGTCGTACCGTAGTTGGTGATATAACCTGAGGGGAGGGCTGTCGCCGTGGGATGACGAATCCAATTCGTATTATCACCCACATTGCTCTCAGTGACCGCCCCACCGTGGAAGCTACCATGACATGTCGCGCACCACTTTCCAAAACCTGCACTGCTACTGATAGTGGAGGCGGTTTTGTAGACATTATGGTTTGTGCTGGACTGGGCAAGGTTAGCGGTCGATCCATCCCAAATGTCGGATTCTTCGCTATCCCCTGCAACGAACTCACCGGAGGTCAGGCCACGTTTTTTCAAATTTCTGAACATGAAGGCTTCGCTCGTTTCACCATGTTCATCGTGACACTCGACACAAGTCCATCGGGTCAGTGCGGATCCTCCCGGAGGGGTCAGGCTGAAAGTCGTGTCGATCTTGATGCTTCCCGACTCATTCGATGAAGTGCCCCCGGGGTTGTGCCCCTTTGCCTGGTTGGAAACCGCACCACTATAGTTAAAGTCCCCGCCGGGCGTCTCAATACCGGCATCAAATACGTCTGGAGCTAACGTTGGATTGCTGTGACACACGAGACATAGATCGGTCACATTGTCTTTGAAGAGCAGTTGTGTGTTCGGCCCTGTCATGGCGCCTGAATCGCCGGGCATGGTTGGCAATGTGCCGCCTTCACTTGCGTGCATCGTGTGGCATTTGCCGCACTGCAAGTTTGCTGCATCATGGAAGGCTCCTGTTTCAGCCATCACGGATGGAACACTTACAATAAGCATCATGATTCCAATTGCTATTGCTAGAAGTCCTGACTTCATGTGAGGTCTCATTTTTTCCTCCTCTGTTCTTGACGATTGCCCTCACTAATATCGGATGATCATTGGCAGATCGTGAGTTGAAAATGAGTGATGGATGTTGGTCTATGTCGCTCATGGTGGCCTGGTACTCTACTTTGCCACCACAAGACGACGGGTCGCATGATAAGGCCCTGCGCGTAACGTATAGTAGTAGACACCGCTTGCTACCTGTTGCCCCAAATGATCTCGCCCATCCCAGCGGATAGCTCTCTCACGAGAGTCATATCTTCCCGGTGCCAACGTACCGATATCCAGCCGGCGTACCAATATGCCGACGGTATCGTAGATCTCTATCACAACCGCAGCCGTCACACCGAGTCGGAATGGGATCCATGTTTCCGGGTTGAACGGATTGGGATAATTTGCGCCCAGATCAATCGGATCGGGTGCACGTACCGATACACCACCGTCTGGATGGGTTGGCAGGCTCTTGGCAGAGGTCGATACATAACCGGCAAACCGGTAGCCCTCCTTGATAACAGCACGCTTGTAATAGGTGGGGCTCACCCAGCGCGGAAATCGGCTCGACTGTATCTGCGCCTTTCCAGAGGAATCCGTCAGACCGGTGGTTCTTTCTATCTTGCCGTTGTAGCTCCAGTCGATCACGACCCTTGCCGTTGACACAGGTTGCTGGAATTCGTCATTGACGTGTATCAGCAGGAGGATCTCCCAGTAATCATCCTTGATGATGCTTTTCTGTTGAATGCTGGCATACAGGGACGTTCCCTGAGCGGTCACCTGGTCTGGCACAACCTGTATATGGACGGACGCTTTGTTATTGCGGGTGGTCACCTCTCCAGGGATCGCCTGGATGGTGGCCTGGAGTGTGTAGTTCCCGGCCTGTGGAGCTATCCATTCCATCTGGGTTTGAAGTGTGCTCTGTTCGTTGATCCATAGTCGTCGACTCTCGATAGGCGTGTTCGAACTTTCATCTTGCAGTTCGATCTGGATGCTCACCTGCGATGAAGGGAGGTTTCGCGCACGTATTGTGAGGCTGATGGGTACTTTCTGGCCTTTGGTTGCCTCCGCTGGTGCTTGCATTTCAACAAGTTCAACATCCGGATTCACAGTATAGGGCGTGTAGGTCAAAGCGGCATAGGCATCCACAAGCCCCGCCCCTGTGTCCGAATCCCAACCAGAACGTCCGAGATCATGGCTCGTTGCCATGAGTATCTCTCGAATCCTCTCCGGCTCGGTGATACCATGCGAAATCAGTAGTGCCGCGATACCAGAAACATGAGGCGCGGCCATCGAAGTTCCTTCGGCGTAGTAAAACAGTGGCCTGTACGAGCTTCCGGAAATCGTCTGCTGGAGGATGCCATCTCCGTAGCCATCCCGGTTTTCGTCAGAACTCGTGTTGCCACCCGGGGCCATGACATCGAGATGGGAACCCGTGCTCGAGTATTCTGCACGCTTCGCGCCATAGATCGTGGCCCCCACTGCGATGCACTCCTCATAAGCGGCTGGATAGATCACGGGATTTCCACGCGCATATTCGTTTCCCATCGCGGTAACGATGGTGACGCCACGCTGATATGCATAGCGAATGGCTT
>JAJRTO010000078.1 GCA_024278235.1 Candidatus Poribacteria bacterium | reverse complement strand
TGCCACACCAGCCACAATAGCTCGTCCTGTACCTAGACTTTTCACCATTTCAAGCTCCTCCCGGGACATACTTTCTGTTACAGTGCGCACATATTCCTGATCATCAGGACTCTTTAGTTGATGTAATATGAAAGTATTGGACTGTGAAACGACTTCTTGATCCACCGTTGAAGGTTTTTGCGAGATCAGACCATAACCAAGGCTGAATTTCCTCCCTTCGTATGCCAATTCCCTCATTGCTCGGCGTGCCCGTGCACCTGAGACATCCACCTCTTGCGTGCCTGATAACCTCGGTATCAGGGAACGTGCTTCTTCCAGTACAAAGAGTATAGGATAAGCATTCGGAGGCTGGTCGTCTCTGACTCTTGCCCGATATCCACCAAACTTAAACGAACGGAAGAAATACGTAACCACTCCATACACCATTGCCTTCCTAAGATTGCTGGATAGATCGGACAATGACAACCGATAAACGGTCTCTGGGCACCCATTCTCTCGGTCAGCAACCTGTTGAAAGAAGCCCTCTAGATCAAGCGGTTGGGCACCAGCGTTGATAGCATCTCTGTAAATAGCCTGAAGACCATTGATCATCTGTTGTAGAACATCGCGTGTTTCCTGGCGAGCATTCTGATCGTTCCCCACAGCACGCCATAGGTCTCGCAAGTACTGAATATCGGTTCTCGGTTGGTTTATATTTGCCCGCAGACACCGCCATTGGGCTGATGAAAATGACTCACCCTGAAAAGCCTCGAGTAAGATGATTGAGAAATCCTCGAAATTCTCACCGTAGAATTTAAGCTGTGGAAGAGCTTGGAGGCTGACAACCTGTGGATTGCGAATCAAACCGTTCCAGGGCTGCCCTGAGAGTGCCTCAACAAGCTCTGTTGTAATGCGTTGACACTGCTGACTGAGAATTCTCCGTGCAGGTTCATTCTCATAGATGACTGATGCAGTTCGGATAAGGCGCTCACAGACACATTCGTTCAAGGGTCTGTCATCCGAAGAGATAGGCGACAGTTGATCTATAGACGACTGGACAGCTTCACAATTACGATCACCTACTGGACATTCCAATCGTATTTCTTGCCCGTTGGCATCTACATCACGGAACAGATTACTGAATGTCTCGAGGTACTGATAGTCATCATGTGAGTCGAAGATTATCATCCGATGACCACGAGACATCAGTTCCTCGATTAACTTAGCTGCTGTGTTTGTCTTGCCAGATCCAGTCATTCCGAAGATACAGAAATGCTTGGTGATCAGTTGATCGGCATCTAGAGTCACTGGTACTTCATCTTCATCTCCGAATGTCTCGATCACACCAAGTGGTACATAGGAAGGTGCTGGGCTGAAGAACAACTGACGTAAGGTTTCGGGAGATGGAGTATGCACCTCTGCATTTGGTTCTACGACACGTCGGTTCATGTCCAGTCGCCCGGCAGTTAATGTACCTATAACAGTACATTGGGCCCAGCCATACGTAAAACGTCTTGAGAAATCATACCCCAGCCCTCCTATATCAATGGAAGCCGATATACCTGCCTGATCTCGACTCAAAAGCGGATTCTCTTTGTGCAGATCTGTAATACGAGCAATGATGCGTTCCCTGTCTGATCTGGGCTGACGACCATCTGGCGACAGTTCAATATAGCTGAAACGCAACTTTTCATCGTCGAACCGCTGATCGAGCATAGCCACAAATTCAGTGGTTGAAGTTTGGTCAAAGACACTGCCAATTTTCATTGCAACCCCTCCCGTTGGAAGTAGCCTCGAGTGAGGCGTCCCAGAATTCTCATAATGGACACAGGATCACTGAAGCGGTTCTGTAGAACAAGGTCCAGGTACTCCCGTTCGATGATGGCTCGAACCAAACGGGTCGGTGTTCGTGCAAGCTTATCAGCGTAATACAGAACAACTGGTATCCCGTACTCCTGATAAGGCAAACTTAGGAGATAAAGGGGACCAATGACTCGTTGATGCGTAAGGTGTGGGAGATCGAAGTATTCTACCCGGATCGGCTCCCTTAACGGAGTAGTTCGGACGTAAGTCATTAAAACCCGATAGCCTGAATGTACGTCTGACTGTGAGTTTTCTGGAAATAATGCATCCAAGATGGTCTCAAACTCATTACGAATGCCCAACCAACTATCGCCCAAGACTGTTAGGAAGGTATTTCGAGTACGATAACGATAGACTTGAACTGGGGCTGTATATTGCCCTTCGTCCAGTACGTAAGAGAAAATGTTCGAGTCAGACAACCTCAGCCTATCAATAGTTCGTTTGACCTGCTGGTAGAGATCACGGCGTTGGTATAGTTGAACAGGATATTTCTTGATGCCGATAGCCTGAAGTGCCGCTTGTAAGCCCGACTTCTCTACCTGCTGTCGGACTTGCGGAATCGCTATCAGTGATGGTAGCACGAAACGAGACATTTCAGTAGCAGCGGATATGTCCTCTATTACTGATGCGATTGTAGTCTGAGAAAGACGGAATAGGTCAAATAAAGAGCGTAGCACCCAGAAATAGATGCAAAAACCAGGATACTCACGTTCCTGCATCATTTTCTTGTTAACCTTCGATTCAGCAGGAGGAACAGTCTTCTTAGGGAAAACCTCAGCCGTTGCACATCGTCTACCGCAAGCTTTAAGACAAAACTCGTTGAATCGTCGTAGGTTTTGTTCCCCATTTGATGCGTCAGTTGGCGCGAATGGCAGATTTTGTTTGGTGAGACTATCACTCTTTAGTACAGGTATAGTGGCCCCCCGGGGTAGATCAAATTCACCCGCATCTGCTAGATTGATATTCAACAGTTCTCGTACGGTCTGATAATCGAATGTTAGATGACTAAAGCCACCTATAGCACGCACCAATGGTCCGTGCAGTACTACAAAAGGTTTGCGTCCAAAAGCCCGGGCTGTCAGGGCTGAAACATAAGCAATGAAGTTGTTACGAATATAGCCAAGTAGCTTGTTTTCTGACTCAAATGTCTCGTCTTCGCGCAATTGCATGCGCATCTCGCTCAGGATGGGACCTGCCGCTTCATCAGGGGTCCCATCGGGCAATCTATACATCCGAAAAGCTACTGATTTCAAAAAAGTCAGGGTACTGTGAGGAAGCGGGGTATCAACTTGCGATTCGTCAACACCGATGAGTTCCACTCCATTCAGAGGACTGGCAAGATCAGCGACATCAAGGAACTCGGTTAATTGGGCGACAGTCGGAAAGACGTCCGGTCTCCCGGACGTTTGAATCAAATCAAGAATCTTGAAGGGACAAGGACTCACCCGCATAGGGTTAGGGAAATCGGCTGACATAATATCCAGCGGGATGTTCTGACGCAAGATCTGGGGAAATTGGCTGACCGTGAAATCCACGATCCCTTGAGCTATAGGAGCTTGTTGTCGAAGCTCCTCCGATACTGTTGAGATGATATTCCGCAACGCATTCAATCGTCCACGATCACGAGGATTGTATAAAGGCAAGCTTAACTGGCTCATCGATCACTCCTTCCAAGTACACCCTAGGTCTTTAGTTCCTTTTCTTCCTCCCGTTTCACGACAACGGCTAAGGCTAACCGAGATAGACATCCTTCCCATCACATTTTGTGACGAGCCAGTGCTTCAAATGCGCCAACCTTTCGCCGATACGTCCCTTAGCATACATCACCGTTGAACTGTTAAATAGTTTCCTAAGCTCTTCTACAGCAGGCTGGTAATCCTGCCCCAGATCCACATACACTTCATGGTAGGTATTCTGCCTAGCGTGTATTTCCAGTGTCTGGGTGACTTGAGTTTTGAGTTCATGGGCTCGATCAGGATTCATCCGTTGTTCATAATCAGCAATGGGAGTATAAATGCTAATAAGCCCATACTTAGCCGATAGAATCAGTACATCCAGATTCTCTGGCCAATAGCCCTCCCGTTTTGCTTTCCGCAACACCCGGAAGTTGACCCCATCATACCGTTTGATTGCAGGCAACAAGCCAGGATCTGAACATTTGCGTTGGGAACATGCTATGATCAATAGATATCGAGTATCTGCTTGCATTTTATCCTAATTCAAGTTTGCGGTCAAGACCTGTGGTAGGGGCAAAGCATTCGTTGTTCCATTCAGACGTGTGTTTTGATTGTCACCGGCGAATGCTTTGCCCCTACCCGATTTCTCTCTCTGACTGCACCCGAATCCCGTGTCGTTCTAGGAACGCGGCTGTCACGCCCTTCCCTTCGTGGAGGGTGCCATCAAATTTGCCAGAGGCGATGTGGTGACAGCCGCAGGATGGACTCCGGGATTTCAGGATGGCCTCCGTTGCGCCTGATGTCCGTGCGATCTCAAGGGTTCTTTGCGCTCCTCGAATGAACGGTTCTGTCACATCCTGTCCACGTTCGCTCACAACCTGTGCATGGCCGTTGAGGACATCCTGTCCATCACCTCCCTGGATCTCAGCGCGTGGGCGTGGCGTTGGCAGTCCACCCAGTTCCTCTGGACACACGGGAACACAATCTACGTCAGAAAGGCGTTCTATAAGCGATTGATGGCGTTTGCCTGTGCCATCATAACGACATTTGCATCCGAGAAGGCAAGCACTGATCAATATCACTCGCTTCACGGCCATCATACCCTCTTTATGCTTCGGGTTCTCAATGTTCATGGTGATTTCTCAGGAAGGAGTGCAATCTCTCTCAGATACATCTCAATCGGTTTCTGATAACGTTTAGGAATCCGTTCCTTGAGGATCGCTTCGGCAAATTCCTGCTGAGAGACCAGAACCGCATCGACAGGAGACATTTCCGGATGCTCTGAGTTCGGTTGACCACTCCCTGGCGTCGTCACACTACCATCGACATCTGCTTCGTTGGTCAACACCAGTGCTTGTCCTGGGGCAAAAACTTTCTCCGATGTCTCTGATGTTGGATTCAGGGAACCCGTATCTCCGCTCGCGCTCCCATCCTGGTTCAGGGCAAATTGAGCCTTATCCACCAGTTCACGCTGCAACTGGCGGATTCCTGCAATGATCGCATTCGACGCTCGTTTTTCAGTGTCCAGAGATTGCAGATCAGAGATCAGTTGTTCTGCAATCTCCTCCGGTAACAACTCCTGTATGCCCTGAAGCAAGGCACGCATCTGCTCCTCTGGCAACTGCCCTGCATGTTCGACCATCGCCAGCAGTCGTTGTTGGATGTCCTCAGAGATTGCGAGAGAGTCGATCTGCGCAACCAGTTTCGATGTCATCGCTTGGCCGATGTTCTCCGTCGTTCCTCGTAATTTGGCAAGAGATTGCTGTGCTTCATCAACGGTTGTCGCCCGGCGGATCTTATCAAGCGTCTTGTCCATCTCAGAGCGGAGGCTTTCCGTCGTTGGAAGATGTGCCAGTTCTTCCAAAATCGCCCGATGTTCCGCTGTAAGTGGCACAGGTGGATCGTATTGAAGTGGGACAACCGAAAGGATTCCCAGCATAGCTACCACGGGCAATAACGGCCAACTCCAGCGCCACCAGCGGAACGTGTAGACGCGGGAGATGGAAACATGTGCCAAAGCATCCTGTGCATCCTTGATCTGCCACGAAATAAGCTCGTCCGTGTGCTTTCGTTGGATCAGCTCGAATGCAGTCGCAACGCGCTCTTTCAGTTGATATGCCACATCTATGTCGCAAGCAACGGCAAATAGGGGGCGCGCAGAGCGCCGCCATCCGATGATTATCCATCCCGGAACGGCAATCGCAGGTGTCCACCACCATATCACAGGGATGGGTTGCAGCCGGCTCAGGGCCATCACGGCAGCCAGAATACCACACAGGATGGTCAGCGATTCAGACAAAAGTCGAACCGCCACCGTCTGGTAGTAGCGCCGCTGGAACTGCTGAAGCTGTTGGAGGAACTGCGTTTCTGCCATCGCGGTAGCTCATATATCCTGGTTCACAAACCGGACAACACCCGATTCAAACGCTCAGGATAATTCGTTGTGATACCGTTGACACCGACCTCCACCAACTCTCGCATACGTTCGGGGGCGTCTGCCGTCCATGTCCAAAGTGCAACTCCGCGTCGGCGCACCTCATATGCGAATTCAGGTGTGATAGCGCTATGAGCGATGTTCAGTAGACATGCTCCGACACGCCGGGTATCTTGAACGAGTTGTGTCGCCTTGTCGTGCTCGCTGGGAGCATCTGTATGACCGATGAGCAGGCCCGTGGGTATGACAGCACCAGAATGATGCATGTCTGTAAGAACATCTTTGCTGAAGGATATGACGACTACTTCATCTTCTGTATGCGTGTCACGGATAGCCTGGAGCACGCCCGGGACGATCCCCGGCTGTTTGATCTCGACGACCCCAATGGCATGTGTTCGGACCCGATCCAAAACTTCGGCAAGTGAGGGAACCTGAACTTCTCGGAATGCATCCGAGAACCACCTGCCTGCATCGAGCCTGCGAATCTGCTCAAAATCCATCTCAGAGATCCGACCGCTCCCATCCGTGGTACGCTGAACGTCCCCATCATGCATGACGATCACCTGACCATCGCGTGTGGCATAAACATCCATTTCCACGGCATCCACACCGATCTCAAGTGCTTTCTCAAATGCAGGTAATGTGTTCTCAGGAGCTATGCCAGATGCTCCCCGATGAGCAATACGAATAACAGGATATGATGACATCATTTTGGTCCATAAACGCTTTAGCGAAAGCGAAAAGTAGGAGACGAAAAGGAAAAGCAAGCCGCTGGAATGGCTTACCACGTAAACAACACCTTCTGTTCGTTGACAGCCAAGACAAATTCAGTGTAAGTATATCCGTTCGCATACCATGACGGCAAGGGCATCCTTGCTCCCGTTCTGAGATCCCAACATTCGCATTGTTTCTCACCCACCATTTCAGCCAGAAGATCGCAGGGATCGGATCGCGAGTTCCAGAGAAAATACCAGCGCATGTGGTCGAGGTATCTTTCGCGCCGCCAAATGCCATTTGCAGGATCATTACCTGAACGCTCATAGAGATTGAGTGTGACAGGTAGCTCAGAAAGTAACTGCAATAGTTTTGCTGGCAATGCATCCTCCCGTAACACGGACACCGTGTGCCGCGCGAGGAGAGATTCCAGGAGAGTCATGCGCTGATGCACCTTGCCATCGGCGAGATAGGGAGACGGCTCAAGAAAAATAAGGCGTCCTCCGTCTGAAACAAACGCGGCTAATCGTTCGAGAACCCCTGTGCTTTGGGTCAAACATGGCGGAACAATGAGAACTCGATAGTTTGCCGAGCCTATTCTCAGCCCTGTTTGGCGATCCACCTTTCCTTGTCCCATCAATGTGAGCGGATCGACCAGATCCCCTTCGTATCCCCAGTCCATGAGCTGTTCATGCCAGTGGGCAAGCTGATCCATCATCCATTTGCCATCCCGAGGATCCGTCTGTATCCAGAGGCTTTCTGATGGGTACAGAAAAGCAACGCGTGTTGCTGGCAATCCAGTGGTAGCAAGATAGCCAGCTCGCAGCCATGCTCGGGGTGTCTTCCTATCACGGGTAAGTACTGCCTGGTCAAGTCCATTCACAGAATGCCATGATGGAACAGGGTCGACCTGGTTGGTCACGAACAGCGAGATCTGTTGTCCTGTCTGGTGGACACTGCTCACCGATAGCCGGATCGATAATCGCCTCTGCGTGCGATTCCTGCCCGGTTGTTTCCATTCAGTACCCGTTGCGTCGCCCACCATGAGGCAATCGAGACTCAAGGGGAAATGCTACGAGTTTTTTTCCGGGTGCAGGACAGCAAATTGTCGCTGTTGTGCATGACACCAATCCCGTATCGTGATCAAACAGACCTCTCGGAAATGATGGATCAGTCGTCGCCAGAAAAAGAGACGTGTCTGTGCGGATGCATAGCTGTCGTGAAATAGCAACGGAAGATAGGAGTCCTCGATCAGCCCTGGATGCCAGGGGACAGATAGGGGTGAGTGATTCCCAAAGAAGCAGAATGCCGGGAGTTCGATGCACAACCCATCATATCCGCTCGTGTCTCCCCGCTTCTGCTCGAGCCAATCAATTACGGACTGTCGGTTGAACAGATCGATTCCTGTGGACTGAAGGGTCTCTTGAATCGTAAAGATGGTTCGGCCTTGCAAGCGTTTTGCAATCCTCAGATCTCCCTGAAGACACTGGCGTATTTCCCAGTCGATAGGATAGCAGACATTGGCAGCGGCGGGATCTGCTTCGAGAAAGAATCGGTATGAATCCAGGGGAGAGAACAGTTGGCTGCGGATGAGTTCAGTAATCGCTTCCGGCGTTTGTTTCTGTGTAAATGAATAAGATTGAAACGCAATCCAACGGCTGTGGGGCGGAGGAACGAGGCGATACCACGTATGGTAGTATGGATCCGCCTCCCGTGAGATTCGATGCGGCTTTGAACTGGGTGACCGAAACTCCATATGGAGAGCGTCTGGCTGCATCCGTTTTATTCCCGATGTGGCATGCCTGCGATATATCTTCGAGATCCTGACCCACCACAAGCGCGGAGAGAAACAGAAAGATCGATTCTCAGGAAGTGCGTTCCCTGAGTTCTACGTATAGAGATCGACCTCGGCGTGTCCAAACAAGGTTGCCCTCACGGGCCAACCACCCTAACGCCATGTGCAGCAGACGTTCCTGTATTTTGAGTTGCTGACGCAGTTGATAGATTGATGTGAGACCATGTTTATCGAGATAAGACCAGACTTGACCAGCGGTGGTGCCAATTTCGTCGTTCATTATTTTCCTCACCAATCCCGGCAGATACTCAGGAGTCAGAAAACAGAGGTAAGAGCCCAACGTCATCCCACCAGACTTCTGTCTCCCAACCCCCGAATGTGCGATATTCAAAAACTGTTTGGGAACCTGCTAAAAATATACCATAAAACACCCCGAAAAAACAGTCAAAATCAGGATCTGCCCATCAGATGGCGTCCTGCCCGGTTTCGCCCGTACGAATGCGCATGACATCTTCCAGGGCAAGGACGAAGATCTTACCGTCGCCGATTCTACCGGTTTCTGCTGCTGAACGTATTGCCTGCACGGTTTCTTCCAGTTGATCTTCACGAATGGCAATCTCCAGGCGTATCTTGGGTTGGAAATCCACAGAATACTCACTGCCGCGATAGAGTTCTGTATGTCCCTTTTGGCGGCCGAACCCTTTCACTTCGATTGCCGTCATCCCGACGATACCAATCTCAACAAGCGCTTCCTTTACATCGTTAAGTTTATGTGGTCGAATCACGCAGATCACCATCTTCATGATACACATTCCTTCCTCTATTGGGAAACAGTTCGCTACCGACTCAGCGAATCGTGGTTGTCTGGAAATCGGGATAGGCAGATGCTCCATGTTCGCCATAATCCAGACCTTCCTGTTCTTCATCTTCTGATACACGAAGTCCTACGGTGACTTTGATCAGCGAGAACAGGGCAAATCCGGTGACCATACACCACACGAAGACGCCCAGCACACCGACGGCCTGGATGCCCAACTGTTTGAGGCCGCCGCCATAGAAGAGTCCATTCTCAGTGCTAAAGAGGCCAACTGCCAGTGTCCCCCATGCACCACAGACGCCGTGGACAGAGATTGCACCTACAGGATCATCCACGCGGATACGATCAAAGAAAAACACCGAGAAGACCACCAGGGTCCCGGCTATCGCACCGATGATGACAGCTCCCAGATTACTCACGACATTACAGGACGCTGTGATGCCAACGAGTCCAGCCAGAGCCCCGTTCAGTGCCATTCCAGCATCCGGTTTTCTCAACGTCATCCACGCGATGGTCATGGCAACAATCGCTCCGACTGCGGCTGCGAGATTGGTTGTGGCCGCAATATGCGCAATGTCCCTGGCAGATGCAGCCATGGTGCTGCCTGGATTGAATCCGAACCAACCGAGCCATAGAATAAAGACGCCCAGTGCGGCTAAAGGGAGGTTGTGCCCCGGGATGGGCCGCACATCGCCGCTTTTACCATATTTGCCAATTCGAGGACCCAATATAATTGCCCCGGTGAGTGCCAACCAACCACCTGTCGAATGCACAACGGTAGAACCTGCAAAATCGATCATGCCAAGACGAGCGAGCCAACCGCCACCCCAAATCCAGTGTCCGACAATGGGATAAACCAGGCTCGTGATAAACACGCTGTAGACGAGGTAACTCTTGAACTTTGTGCGCTCGGCCATTGCTCCGGAGACAATCGTGGCAGCGGTCGCTGCAAACACGAGCTGGAACATCCAGGCAGCCATCGTTGGAACGGAACTCCACTCAAGCGCGCTAAATCCCTTCGTGTCAGCGTTGACGAACCAACCCTTCAGCCCCATGAACCAGTTGCCATCACCAAACATGATCGCAAAGCCGATGGCCCAAAATGCCACGGAGCCTATGGAGAAATCGAGCAGATTCTTCATCAAGATATTGACTGCGTTCTTAGCTCGTGTGAATCCAGCTTCTACCATAGCAAAGCCGGCCTGCATAAAGAAAACGAGGAAGGCGGCTAACATCACCCAAAGTGTATCAGCAACATACTGGGATTCAGCAATTTCCTGTCCCTCAACCTTGCCGTCCAGTGCGAGCACATTGGACGCTGAAAGCAAGACGACCACCAGCACGAGCAGGAACACACTGCTCAAAGATATCCATCGCATCTTTCTCTCCTTCGTTTGTTCTTATCGAACATCCTCATAGCTTGACTTCGTCAGAACAAAATCAGTGGTACAATGCAAAATAGTATTACAGGCTAAATCCAGTTCCTATGGTAAAGAAGGGCATCCTTGTGCCAGTTTTCGGGTTATACCCGACATTTAGACTGATTGCGGCCTCGGTATCACCAAACGGTATGACGTAGGAGATGCTTGGTGTAATGTCCAGCAGCGCAGCACCATCTGTACTGTAGTAGTCGCTCTTGCCAGTGGCAATGCCGAGCGTAAGCCCCAGCGCCCAATCTTTATAGGTGTATCCAATGCTTGGCGCAATGAAGATCGAGTTGTCATCGTCGCCATCGACGTTGACATACACCGCCACACCATTGTCGAAGGGGAGTGTGTTCATCCCAATGCCTGCTGTGACCTCAAGTACGTGGGTGTCGTTGAAAGGAACCCCCGCAGGTATTGTGTAATCGATGACACCTATACTGACATCCACAGGCCCAGCGGTTGCTTCCGCATAGAGCGTATAGTCGATCTCACTGTTGTTGTGTGATTCATCACTATCTTCCTCAAATCCCTGAGCATACCATAGGTTAGCCCCGACTGTCACGGATTCCGTTCCATAAGAGATATCGATGGAAGGCATGGCGAAACTTCCTTCGCCGGCTTGCCCTCCACGCCAGTAGTAAAGGCTCGAATAGGTGAAGTCGGCCGCTATGTCGATGGGTAACCCCAAATCACCCGCTCCTTCAGCTTGTGCTGCGATGTTTCCCTGAGTTATCCATAGGCCAATCAGTGCGAGACATCCAAACCATGCTATCTGCTTCGTGAGATTCATTCGGCAAAAGCTCATTTCATCTTCTCCTTGCCAGGTTTTGGACAGTTCATTGATGTCACGAGTTTTTCAGTTAGTCCCGTAAAGCGTGCAGCTTGCTCGTTTCGGTGCGAAACCATCCTGGCCAACAAGCTGGCAGCATGCTCTACCTCCTCCGTAAGTGAAAAACTCCCGTAAAGCGTGCAGCTTGCTCGTTTCGGTGCGAAACCATCCTGGCCAACAAGCTGGCAGCATGCTCTACCTCCTCCGTAAGTGAAAAACTCGTATAATGTGACGATTACTCCTCTTGAGACAGAGAAAACGCAATGATTGTGCCAGGGGATGGATTGTAGATAGCACGCGTCTTCAGAAGGTCATCATGCTGGAAGAAGCCGGTCCATTGCCCAAAAATAGAGCAGATCTTGCTTAAATATCCGGCAGATTCGGGTATGCAGGAATTCTATGAACGCTTCTGGTGCGATTTTCAGATGGCTGATCGGTGGGCCAGCAGACCGGAAAGCCGACCCTCCGGCTTTCCGGTCTGCTGGTTTTGCAGCACTATGCTTCGTCGGAGATCTTCTCCAGAGGCTGAACGTTGGGCGCTTGGCTCATCTCACGAAAGCCGACGACATCGACCGGAGCACACCAGCGCACAGCATTGGTGATCACCTGCTGCACCTCACTATGGTGATAGATGGGCAACGTCTCGTGGCCTGGCTGGAAGTAGAAGACTTTGCCCCGGCCCCGGTACCAGCAGGCGCCGCTACGGAACACCTCGCCGCCCTGGAACCAACTGATAAACACCAGAGCGTCGGGTTGTGGGATATCAAAGAACTCACCGTACATCTCGCAGTGTGGAACCTCGAAATACTCTCCCAACCCATCGACGATAGGATGACCGGGAGCCGTGACCCAAAGGCGGTGTTTTTCACCAATCTCCCGCCACTTCAGGGAGCAAGCTGTGCCCATGACACGTCGGAAAATCTTGGAGAAATGAGCAGAATGCAGGGCGATGAGACCCATTCCATTGAGGACTCGCTGGTGAACCTTGTCGACGATGGCATCTTTCACCTCATGATGCGCCATATGTCCCCACCAGATCAGCACATCTGTGTTGGTGAGCACATCATCGGTCAGACCATGCTCAGGCTCATCCAGGGTGGCGGTTCCCGCCTTGATACCTGGTTGAGCGTTCAGCATCGTGGCGATGGCGTCATGGATCCCATTGGGATAGATCGCAGCGATCTCATCGCTTCGCTTTTCATGACGATATTCATTCCACACAGTCACTCGAAGTTCGTTTGTCATTGATTTTTGCTCCTTCCTTCTGTTGTGTTTGTGGTTGCCGGTTGATTCGCAGACACGGGTTTTTCAGTGAACCCCGTAGAGCGTGCAGCTTGCTCGTTTGCGGTAGAGCGTGCAGCTTGCTCGTTTGCGGTAGAGCGTGCAGCTTGCTCGTTTCTGTGCGAAACCATCCTATCCAACAAGCTGGCAAGAACAAGCTGGCAGCATGCTCTACTTCCGCCGTAAGTGAAAAACTCGTATCGTAGAGCTTCGGTTTCGCTGTTCGCTCTGCGTGATTAGTGTACCGGTTTCCCGTTCTTGTGTCAATGTGGTATCCTTAGCAGATCACAATTCTATGGGAGGAGTGGCCTCCCGGCCACGATGATCGCGTCCAGGAAGACGCTCCTACGGCGAAAATGTGAGGTACTGATCCTTCGTGCATAGGACATGGAGCTTGACAGACAGAGGCTGGCCTCATATAATCTGCGGAGGAAAAGGAGGAAAAACGATGTCCAAATACTCGATTGGCCTTGATTTTGGCACAAATTCTGTGAGAGCATTGATCGTCGATGTGGGGAACGGGGAAGAGATCGCCACGAGTGTATGGAACTATCAGCATGGAGAGGAGGGGATCGTCCTGGACGCCAGGGAACCCTATCTTGCCCGGCAACACCCAGCCGATTATGTCGAAGGGGTCAAGGCGTGTGTGGCTCAATCGCTGCAAGAAGCGGCATCTCAGACAGATTTCTCTGCCCGGGATGTCATCGGCATAGGTGTCGATACGACAGGGAGTACCCCGTTGCCGGTCGATAAAACGGGAAAACCGTTGGCGTTCCATGATGCGTTCGAGGAAACCCCGGCGGCGATGGCATGGCTATGGAAAGATCACACGGCCTTTGCCGAAGCTGGGGAAATCACCAACCGAGCTGAACAGATGCGTCCCCAGTACCTGGCAAAATGTGGCGGTACGTATTCATCCGAGTGGTTCTGGTCGAAGATATGGCACTGTTTGCGGGTCGCACCTGAGGTGCACGACGCCGCCTACACGTGGGTCGAGCTTGCCGACTGGATACCCGCTTTGCTTTCAGGCACAACGCATCCCTCTGTCTTGAAGAGAGGCATCTGCGCAGCAGGCCATAAGGCGATGTTTCACACATCCTGGGGAGGCTATCCGGACGAAGAGTTCCTGAGCAGTCTTGACCCCAAACTCGCGGAGATAAGGCGGACACTTCCGAGTAGGGCATACACCGTCGCAGACGCGGCCGGAGGACTCACAGAGGAGTGGGCGCGGAAACTGGGTCTCCCGGTAGGAATCCCTGTCGCTGTTGGAGCCCTGGACGCTCATCTCGGAGGTGTGGGCTCCGGCATCCAGGAGAACGCACTCGTGAAGATCATGGGGACTTCTACCTGTGATATGATGGTATCGCCGCTGGACAAGGATCTACCCGACATTCCCGGCCTCTGTGGCATCGTACCGGAATCGATCCTGCCCGGCTTCCACGGACTGGAGGCAGGTCAATCTGCGGTGGGCGACATTTTCAACTGGTTCGTCAGTCGTATTCAGCCTGGTGGCGAAAAGGGAACTCATGAAGAACTCGCCGAACAGGCGGCCCGGTTGCGCCCTGGTGAGAGTGGCCTCCTGGGGCTCGACTGGCACAACGGCAACCGAACGGTGCTGGTGGATCAACGTCTCACCGGGGCACTCATGGGAATGACACTCCACACTTCGCCCGCAGAGATCTACCGAGCATGGATCGAGTCAACGGCCTTCGGCGCCAGGGTCATCATGGAGCGATTCGAGGAATATGGTCTGAAAGTTGAGCGAGTGCTCACCTGCGGAGGGATTTCCTTCCGGAGCCCCCTGACGATGCAGATCTACGCGGATGTGATGGGACGGGTTATTGAGGTGTCGCGTAGCGAGCAAACATGTGCTCTCGGCGCTGCAATGGCAGGTTCGGTGGTCGCCGGGAAGGAAGCCGGTGGATACACTGATTTTACAGAGGCAGTGGTAAAGATGACCGGTATTCGTGAAGCCAAATACACGCCGATTCCCAGGAACGTAGCCATCTACAGTCAACTCTACCAACTTTACCGGCAACTGCATGATGTGTTCGGCACGGAGGAATACAGCCAGAACCTGTATCATGTGATGAAGAGGCTGCTGAGCCTTCGGGATGAAGTCATCAGCGCATGAGCTTTGAACAACCAAAGGAGACCGATGAACCTGAATCAGATCGATCGACACATCCATGTGGAGGATGTTTGGACCACGGAATGTCCTTGACTCCTTTTGCCAGAAGCGTATCATCGCAATGGATTTCCAACGGAGATATACAGGAGACCCTCATCATGATAGGAAGGTTAGAGATTCTGGGGATATGCGCGATGTTAATCCTGGCATCACGTGACACCCTCTGCCAGGAACTTGCTGTGGAACCCTCGGTGGTTCGGTACCGCGAATATGATGCTGCGCGCAACAACGGCATGGGTTACTCGGACAGCACAGATGCCAGCCAACTGGGTTGGGGAGAAAGCCAGATCCTGATGGACTACTTGCGGCTCTACCGCGTGACAAACGATGCATACTGGCTCCACAAGCTCTGTGACCATTTCGACAGGATGCTCACGACGATGACGGACCATGATGGAGATGGTTATAAGGGCTGGCAGACGGATCGTTATTCGGTTGCACACGTGGACATCTCTCACCCGGAGGGCAACACGGCCCGGCTGGTTCCGACTGAGAATCCCATCCGTAATATCGAGCGCGCACATGCGGTCACGGGGCAT
>JAJRTO010000077.1 GCA_024278235.1 Candidatus Poribacteria bacterium | reverse complement strand
TCGGGGGGATTGGTGTCCTGTCTTTGGGTTCAGATTGCCATCTCAAATAGTCTCATCCTCAAGCCCAATCCTTATAACAGGCTGATGAGTCTGAGCGACCGAAGTGGAGGGAGCTATGAAAGTGGTCATCGGGATAGTCCTCGTCTTCAGTCTGTCTGTGATCCCCCTCAGCATCGGTCAGCAGAAAACGGTGCGGCCCCAACCTGGCGGTGCGCTCACAGGTGACCCGCTTGAGTTCACCCAACGCTGGGCGGTGGTGGTGGGGATCGGTTCCTACAGAGACAAGGCCATCCCCAGGTTGAACTTCCCCGAAAAGGACGCCCAGTTGATGGCGGATACACTGGTGCAGGAGTCGGGTTTCCCCGCCGATCATGTGAAGGTACTCATCGGTTCGGAGGCCATCAAGGGCAAGGTGGAGCAGGCCATCCGCGGCTGGCTGGTGCAGCAGGCGAGTCCCGAAGACCTAGCGATCGTCTACTTCAGCGGGCATGGCGATTTCGTCACCGACCGCAACTACGATGAGCAAGACGGCGTGGATGAGGCGTTATTGCCCTACGATGCAAGGCAGGGCCAGGCGTATTCCTACATCGTGGACGATGACTTCAACCTGTGGCTCTCGGGTGTGCATGCGAAGCGCGTCGTGGTGGTACTGGACAGTTGCTACTCAGGCGAGGCCAGCAAGACCGCTAAGGCACAGTCGCGAAATGTGGAACGCGCCGATGCCACGCCCAAGACGGGCAAGCGCGATGGCATACTCGAAGATCTCGCTTCGGAGAGGCAGGTCACTCTCACAGCCTCAGCGGGAAGAGAACAGGCGTATGAGTTCAGCGAACTGGGGCATGGGGTATTCACCTATTATCTGGCAGAGGCGCTCGGAGGCAAGGCGGACACGGACGAGGACAAGCGCATCTCCCTGGACGAGGCCTTCCGCTACGTGCTTGGGCACGTGACAGATTATCTGGAAAAGCACGTGCCTGGGGTGCGCCAGACTCCCCAGATCTCTGAGTATGAGGCGGCTTTGGTACTGGCCGACTTGAGCGTGGCAGAAGGGGATCTGTACGTGAACTCCCATCCAACGGGAGCCTCCATTACGCTGGATGGCCAGCCCACCGGCAAGACCACCCCGCACACCTTCCGGGATCTGCCGACAGGACGCCATATCGTCAAGCTGGATCACCCTCAATGCGAGAGCGTCGAGCAGGAGGTGTACGTCCCGCGTGGGGCCACAGCGAACCATCAGCCCACGTTGCCTGCTTTGCCGGCGCAGGCGACCCAGATCACGGGTCGCGTGTTGGATCCCGACAGTAACCCGCTGGGGGGAGTGCGCGTGCTCGCCACCGGTACCCGCTATCAGACCGCGACGAAACCGGATGGCAGCTTCGCGTTGAGCGACATTCCGGCGGATGATTACCGGCTTTCCTTCTCGCAGGAGACGTTGCACTTCGAGACGCGCTACGAATTAGAGAAGTCCGGCTATGAGCTGTATCGGGAGACCGTGCCGGTGCTGGAGCATTTGACGGTGCCGGTGGAAGTCATGCTTCGGCAGAAGTCATCTGGACTCGCGGGGCCTCCGCATGATCCGAAGCAGCAGCGCATCACAAGCAAAGACGGTGCACCGATGGTACGCATCCCCGCGGGCGA
Organism: Candidatus Poribacteria bacterium; assembly: GCA_024278235.1. Lineage (GTDB taxonomy): Bacteria > Poribacteria > WGA-4E > JAJRTO01 > JAJRTO01 > JAJRTO01. The sequence goes on along the minus strand of JAJRTO010000077.1, from coordinate 25,029 downwards.
CTTCCAGATGGGGGACGCGTTCAGCGAGGGGGATAGTGACGAACTACCTGTTCACACGGTCTATCTGGACGCTTTCTACATGGACGTGTACGAGGTGACGAACGCACAGTATGCAGCGTTCCTGAATACGTACGGAAGAAACACCGACGATGCAGGTCATGAACTTCTAGATATCGGTGATAGTGACTGCCTCATCGAACGGGTGGGAAACCGCTATCATCCCGTTGTTCTCAGGACTAACCCCTTGAATCCTTTACCCCTTGCGGCGCGCGGATTTTCTGAAAACACGGATGGGTAGCGAACCGGGTCGTAGGGGCGAGGCATTCGCATGCAGAGATTCGATTGCAGCCCTTATTGACGACGAATGCCTCGCCCTCAAGAACGTTCAAAAGCACCGATCAGTTGATGATGCCCTGCGCCAATTCATAGTACACGGAGGAAAGGTAAGCCCGATACGGGCGGAATGTCTGTAGTTTCAGAGCCTGCAAGACCTGAGCCTATATCCCCATGGAGGCAAAACATGGCAGATATTACAAAGGCGACCACGATTGGTAAGTATCGCATCGGCGACCTCATCAGCGACAAGGGTGGATTCGGATGGGTGTATCAGGCCATCCATCCCGACCTGAACGAGGTGTGCGCCATCAAGATATTGCGTCCTGAGCGGGTCAGCACCGAGGAACTGCTGCAACTGCGCAAAGAAGGTCAGAAGATGGCTCAACTTCGCAAACACAAGAATATCCTGCAGGAGTTGGATGCGGGCCTCGCCCATCTGCTCGACGCAGATGGAAATCCAGTGGGCGATGAGGAACACTTCTATATCCTCATGGAACTCATGGATGGGAGTCTGGCGGACTGGGTGGGCAAGCTGGATCCCAGGGAAGCGCGCTTGGTCTTCAAGGAGGCCGCGGAAGGCGTGCAGCATATTCATTCCTGCGGCTACGTCCACCAGGACATCAAACCCGCCAATATCCTTGTGCGATACTCCGAAGGGACCCAAAAGATTCGGGAGGTGAAGTTGAGTGATTTTGGTCTAGCAAGTTCGTTGAGCGCTGAAGGGAGCAGCCTGTTGCTGCAGGGAAGTGGGACGCTTCCCTATATGGCTCCCGAAGTCCTATCGGAGCAGCCGGCAACGCCTGCTTCGGACATCTATAGCCTTGGGGTGACCTTTTACGAGGCGCTGACAGGACAACGTCCCACACAGGCTGACAGAAGCCTCAAACCGAGTGCGTTGCGTAAGGGAATACCGAGAGGATTGGATAGAATGATTCTGGCGATGCTGCATCCAGAAGCCGCACAGACGCCTGCCGCTTCGCCTCCCGGTACGGCTTTACGCCCTGAGTAGGAGCAGGTATTCGGTGGTAGTCCTGTGATCTCTTGGATTGCCTCTTGCGAATGTCTGCCCCCCTACAATCACGGATCCCTCGTCATGCACTCTTCGCGATTCGAGATGCACACGAAAGCTCATGGAATTAAGTGAAATCTCCCTGCCGCACGAGCGTTCTCCCTGAGTGAAGGCTCGCTGCAGTCAAAGGAGCTGGTTTTGAGAAGCCCAACAGATGGAGGTCTAATAGCTGCCATACAGCAAGGATGTGAGGAGGCATTCAATCAGCTATACGAACGCCATTACGATTATGTGTTTCGAACTCTCTGCTGCAAGTTATTGGGAGATGTCACCACGGCACAGGACATCACCCAAGATGTATTTCTCAAACTGATGCGCAGCTTGCCTGGCTATGAGGAACAAGGCAAGTTCAGCGCATTTCTGAATGTGATTATCCAAAACGAGTTCATCGCATATTGGCGAAAGGAGATGCGCCGGCAGCAGGTTTTCATCGCCTCCCTGGGAGATGATGAAAGGGAGTTGGATGAGGAAAACCTGTTAAGTTCCCAGCGCAGTCCCGAAGAGAAGATGATCCATGAGGAAGAAGAGGGGATGATCCACACATTCATCGACCAGATCCGAAACCGGAAGAATCGGCAAGTCGTCCAGATGCGACTGCTGCAAGAAATGACACCAGAAGACATCGCTGATCTCTTGGAATGCACACCCAACGCCGTCAAGATTCGCCTTTGTCGCGGCATCCAGGAAGTGAAACAGATGGCTGCAACAAAACTATGAGGAGTCGATCCCCATGCTGCATGGAACCTCCTATGAGGTGCAAGAGTATACCCACGAAGAACTACAGCGTGTGGAAGCGATCGACCGGTGCGTCGCGGAACTGAACGGGGAGGTGGATGCGGAAAGCCTCCTGGCGCTTGACATGGAGAACGTCAGGTGGGTTGCTGAGATGCGCCAATTACTTGCCGTCTTAAAGGACAGCTACGAAGCGTACCTGGATACATTGACATCCAGTGAGCAGAAGGAGACAACCCGCCTACGAGTCCAGGAGGAATTTCGGCGACTTTATCCACCACAGCGAGCAGAGATCCCCCGTGAGGATCAACCATCGCTTCGGAAACAGGTGGGGCAATGGCTGGAAGCGTTACATCCACAAACGCCAACACCAGCCTATCGTCAGGAGGAACCTGTCAGCCAACTGACACTGCACGGTGAAGAGCAAGGCATCACTCCGTCAGCCATGTTACAGGTTGAGCTGACTCCCGGTGCTGTGCAGGAGTATCCCATCGTGAAGGGGCAGATCCTCATCGGCAGATCTCCAGACGCTGATATTCAGCTCGAGGATCCTGACCATTACATCTCAGCCAGACATGCTGAGATCCGTCAGGAAGCAGAGGAATGGTACATCCGTGACATGGGGAGTACCAACGGCACCGAGGTGCGTGGCGAACGACTATCCCAGGGCGAGTGGTGTGAGATTGAGTCCGGCGAGACGGTTCTGTTGGCAGGGATTCCTGTGCGGATTGTGGTAACGTAAAACGTGGTGCGTAATGGATAAAGGTGCGCTTACGAACGAGGTAGTCAATCTCAGTGCCCAGTTGGCGAAAGAGCTCGCGGAAGAATTGAACGCTGCGCGGGAACTACAGATCAGTCTGCTGCCGCATAGCTATCCGACTATCCCAGGCTATGAAATAGCTGCTCGTTCTGTACCCGCACGCGAAGTAGGCGGCGATTTTTACGACTTTATCCGCGTTGATGACACGACCTGGGGATTCCTCATCGGGGATATCTCCGGGAAGGGAATCACAGGTGCGATGATGATGGCGGCTACGCGGAACACATTCCGTGCCCTGGCCAAAGACTTTCGTTCGTCTCAACTGGTGCTGGATCGCGTCAACTCCCAACTGGTGGAAGATACCCAAAAGAGGATGTATGCAGCCGTCAGCTACTGTGTCCTGAATTCGAGGAACCACACGGTGACGGTCGCCAATGCGGGGCTGGAGCCGGTGCTCTGTCGCGCCGGGGCCCAGACATGTAAGAGTGTGGAGTCGCCGGGGAATAGGTATCCCCTGGGTATCACAAGAGGGACGTCTTATCAATCCCTAGATGTTCCTATGCAGCCCGGGGACATTCTTCTGCTAGTAACGGACGGTATGGCCGAGGCGATGAATCCTGGAGGGGAACCCTATGGGTATGATCGGTTGACGCGATTCGCGCTGGTCCATGCGGCATTGAGTGCGGAGGCCATGGTGAGCGCCATCTTTGACGAAGTAGAGCGATGGCGGACCGGCGGTTTGCCTTCGGGCCAACCGCCGGTCGCGTGGGAAGATGATGTCACTGTGGTCGTTCTCAAAGCGATTGAACGGGCAGCTGTCCCTGCAGAGATCACACCTGAGATTCTCCCCTTCCCTTCATTCGTATCCTCCGACATCTACGCCGTATTGATGGAGGCCGACCGGGCCGACCAACGCTATGAATTGACCGAGGCGCTTACCACCATTGGACGCGATGAACGCAATGCTCTAGTGCTTTACGACCCGCGAGTAGCGCATGAGCATGCTGTCATTGAGCGGATTGGGGAGGTATTTATCCTGCGCAATCTGGGGGAGACTCCCAATGCGATTCTCGTCAATGGCAAGCCGATCCAGGGAGCCTGTGAACTGGCAGACGGTGATCGCATCCACTTCGGTCCCTCACAGTATGTTTTTCATGTCCATCGTCATACTCTGACGCCGGGCGATGCGGAAGCGCACTTCCTGCGTGGAAGGGCGCTCCACAAAGCGGGGGAATATGCCCGGGCGCAACGTGAGTACATTGAGGCGATCCGACAAGACGCGGGCTATGCTCCAGTTCACTTTAATCTGGGAATTCTCTTGCAGCAGCAAGGAGAGTTGGACAACGCGATTGCCTGTTTTCAAAAGGGATTAAGCTATGCTCCTGATGATGCTCTTGCCCATGCCAATCTTGGGAAGCTGTACGAGGAAAAGGGACTTTGGCAGGAGGCGCTGGCGGAGGGGGCAAAGGCCGCCGCACTGGACGCGCGTCTCGCACGCGATGTAGCACGCCGTCAGGAGCGTATCCAAAGGAAAGCAACAGCCGCTCTGCAAGCGCGTGCAGTGAGTCAGAATGAACCGCTGGCAGCATGGGATATCCGGGAACTGCGTGTGCTGCAAAATGACCTGTTCACCATTGAGATGGACATGGCCATTCCCGATTCAGGTGTTCGCACCGTCATTAACATTCTCAGGGAGGCTTATCAGGATATAGGTAGTGGGGATAAACTCGATTTCCAGCCTGATCACATTCAGGTTGCGCTCTATGCAACGAGCGAAGCATATCGTCGAGATCACCCAGCCTCGGGACGCTCTTTGCCGCCAGAATCGGTCGGTTACTACGATGGCACCACGATTCACGTGCGACTCCCCGATACCCCTGCGGATCTCGGGGCTCTCCGGGTCAATCTCCGCCATGAATACGTGCACCTGCTTGTACACCAACTCGCGGTCGGTCGGTGTCCTGCATGGCTTAACGAGGGCCTCGCGGAGCATGAAGCACGTAGCTTGCTCGCCTCGGAATGGGCATTGCTCACCGAACAGCATGCTGCGGGAGCCTTGCCTTCACTGGCCACGTTGTTCCAGGATCTCGCCATCCCGTACGAGCAAGTGCATCTGGCGTACCTGACAGCCTACGCCGCCGTGGATTTCCTGATCCGTGCCTATGGCTGGCACAAGATACGTCAACTTCTTTGCGAGCATGCCAATACCTCTGATGAGGAAGCGCTGAGGAAGTCGCCATGTTTTTCGGTCAGTGAGCTTGAGAATGCCCTCGCCGAGCACGTGATGCGTGTGTCGGATCAACAGCGCTGGGAGGTCGTATGACCTGGAAATCCATTCTACCCATCGTAATCCTATTTCTGGTAGCCTTCTTCGCCCTCGGATATCTCGTGAACCATATATGGTATCTGCTTGTCCCGAACATTGAGGCATTCACGGTAACCAGCATCACTGTGGATGGCAAGAGAATTGACCGCATGTGCCGCATTGTGCGCCTGGGGAATGACTACCTGATTCCACTCATGGCGGCCAGTGTCTTGTTCGATCTGGAGGTCAGTATAGATCAAGAAGAGGGCATTCTTCTCTCCGACGGCAAGAACCTGACGGTTCAAATGCGCCTGTATGATCCGCTGATCTCCATCAATCAGGAAGAGATGCTTCTGCGGACACCCCCGATTGAGTCCCAGTCCCCCATGGTACCGGTTGAGCTGTTCCAGAAGCTGCTGCACAAGGATATCCGATTCGAGCCGCCTCTCAAGCAGCAGAAATGGTCCAATGTTCGAAGGTTCGTGACATCAGCACTTCAGGACAGGGTCACTTTCCTTAACCTGGTGATGGGCACGCTGTTCACAGGGCTGTGGGTGAGCATGAGTCACATCACCCGTGCGACTCACACTAGGAGTTTGGAAAGTCGCTTCTGGCGTGTTGCACCCTACATCCTGCTGGTGCTGGTCATGTTGTTTTACGTGGCTCAGGTCGTCACGGCCAGGATCGAGAGTTGCTATCTGTAGGAATGGTCGGTGCATCCGGTATTGAGATTGGGCATGGAGGATATTTCCTGAAATAGTAGCTGCTAAACGGCGTTATCTACAATAGCTATTACTGACAGAGCAGTGATGTGGCAGTCGTTATCACTGCCTTGTTATACTGGGGTGCACCAAGGCATGCAAAACAGGAATCGGTGATGAAGCAGAGAATCGGAATTGCGGCAGTTACAAGGGTACTAGTAACAATATTCTTGCTGGGTTCCAGTGTGGCTCAAATTGGGTGTGACCGGCCCACAGACAACATGTGTGAGGATGTGGCAGAGTCAATAGCAGAATTCTCAGGGAGTCTACATAGCCTTGCTATTATGCCCTTCCCTGGAGATTCCCAGGACAACATCGTTACAGACAAACTGATTGCAGCCGTTGTCCAATCAGGAGCATATACCGTTGTCGAACGAGATGTTGAAGGTCTAAAGCAATTGATGAAGGAGTTGAATATCAGCCTGACGGACATGGTTGACCCTGAAACAGCAGCAGGCTTTGGGAAGATGCTAGGAGCAGAGGCGATAATATACGGTAAGGTCAGGAATTGGAAAACGGCAAGCTCGCATGTGCGTCTGGGGAAAGTCGAGAAAGGGACAATTCTGTGGGCAAAGGATTTCCCTGGCATTAGGCTCGTCATAAGAATCGTCCTCTTCGCAATTATCGCGTTTGTACTGGTTATTGTGTTTGGCCCGATAAACTACCGTCTGGGCCGTGAGTTGTACAGAAACCATGTTATCGGAGGATTCCTGTTGGTTGCAGTAATCGCTTTTTGGTTCCTGGTGGGACAGTACCTGTTACCTGTGAGCGGCTAAGCTATGGGGAGTGGTAGAAAGAAATGAGTGACGAAAGACGCTATCTTATTCAGCGAACTAACCAAGCCATCAATAGCGCTAGAGAAGCCATCAAGAACGGTGATGAACATGATAGCTTTGAGGACCTAATCAATGAGATTGAGGAATTCCTTCTTGAGAAAGGACATGACATTAGGTTAGAGGAACGACTACAGCAGCTTAGGGAACTAGAGACGAACAGGCACACAAGAGCAGCCAATCACTGGTGGAGTTTACTTGAAAAACCAATGGAAGAGACGATCTTCGCTCAAGCGTTCGAGCATACTTCGAGAGCGTTACATCACTCATCTGGGAGAAACAACGATGCACAAAATATAAAGATGCAACTTGTTGATAAGGGCTTGAGAAAAGCAGGTGAGTGTTTAGAAACAGGAAACGTGCTTGGCGCATACACGTATCTTGAGATGGTAGAGAGACTACATCCAGATCATCCCACGCTCGGAGCACGGAAGGCAGACTGGAGAAGAGCGGTGGATCAGCTACTACAGCATTCCCCGCTTCGCCAAGAACTGGTCGAGCAGATACTCAGGAAGGTAAATGAGTTAGTAGAGAGGAGAAAACTGAACTCTGCATGGGATAAACTGCAGGATGCGCTCCGAGTTCAGTCTGATCATCCGGAACTGGTGAGGTGCAAAACTCACCTGGAGGAACGACGGCGGGTAGCGGAAGACAAGCTCCAAACAGCATCTCAACTTTCGAAGAAAGACAAATTGCCAGAAGCCAGGGAGTTCCTTGAGGAGGCATTACGGATCAATGATGAGCTAAGACATGCCCGCGACGAGCTGAAGCGGATACAGAAAGTGTTGACTGAAGAAAACGTTAGGAAACTTCCGAGGTTGGAGGTCATCAGCGACCCAACCTGCGTACTCGACAAGAAGTATCCAATAGATAGCGATCTCTTACGGCTTGGTAGGTCAAGTGAGGAACACATCCAGATTACCGAAGCCGGTATCAGTAGGTCACATGCCAGAATAGAGCGGACTTCCAGCGGCAATTATCTCCTCACAGACATCAGTTCGAACGGTACGATCATCAACGACCGAAGAGTCAAGAATGGCAGTATTCAACTAAGCGATGGGGATATAATCACGGTAGGGAAATATCTATCAATTTCATTCCGCTTTGTGGAGCCTACTTAGTTCCTGGAGGGAAGCGTTATGCGGCAGAAAGCCCGATCAAGGGGACCGTATTCTTCATTGGAGGATCAGCATCGATGGACTGAGGAGATCAGAGAATTCCTGGAGGGGTTTAGCAGACCTCCCGCTTCTGAAACTGAACTTCTGGATCGAGATTCAATCAACGGCTACAAACTGTACAGATTGCACACAAAGGCGAAGAAAGAAGGTAGTGCCGATGTCTACATAGCTCACCACCCGGAAAAGGAGGGAGAATACGTCGCCATAAAGATCCTGAAGGGAGCTGATAAGCCGACCAAGAGGCGATTTGATCGGGGCGCCAAGATCCTCCATAAACTGAGTGCCCAGAATGTCGACACGATTGTTCACCTTGTCGAGTCCCACACTGACCCAGCGATGGAAGAACCATACACAGTAATGGAATACATCGATGGGATGGACTTGAAGGATCTAATTGAGATAGTGAGGCAATCAGGCAGGGAAATCCCCGTCAGAATAGCGCTGTACATCATCGCAGAGGTGTGCCGTGCATTGGAGGCACTGCATCATCTCAGGGATGATGAAGGAGAGAATGTCATCCACAGGGATGTCAAGCCGAGCAATATTATGTTGAACCGAAATGGTCAGGTCAAACTGATGGATTTCGGTCTGGCGAAGTATCTGTATTTGGATCGGCGTGAAACAGAAGTTTCCACCGACGTTACCCTTACAGGTACAGTTGAGTATATGGCTCCTGAACAGCTATTGGGAAGCCCACAGCGTGCCTCAGACATCTATTCTTTAACAGTTGTCCTTTATGAACTGCTTACATTGGAGCAGCCGTTCCGCAGGCATGAAGGATATGGAAATGACGAACGTGCAGGACGTAGCGGAATCGGAGAGAAAATTGTCAAAGGTGAGTATACGCGGGCAAGAAAACTAGCGCAGAGAACACGCCAGGAGCCTATCCCTAGGGCTGTGGACAAAGCCATCGAAAAAGGCATGAAGCTACAGGCGGAGGACAGATACAGATCTGCTCTTGAAATGCGGGGAGTCATCTTGAGCTATCTCAGAGGGAAAACCAGCCCTCGGTGGCTCAAAGTAGCAATCTCTGCAGCGGCTGTGGTTGTCATCGGCGTGTTCATCTGGTTCTTTGGTCACGCCCTATTCCCCGGATCATACTCGTTAGGCGTGTGGAGCGATACCCCTGGATTCAGAGCTGTGTTGGATCACACGCGGGAAATGGAGACAGAGGATCAGATGATCGTATTCGAAGATGTTTCAACTGGAAGTTCGCATCATATTAGGGTGGAGTTGTCCAAAGATGGCCTCGTCAAGGAAGTGAAGGATGTGACTGTTCCAAAAGGGGGCAGAGTCATCAAGGTTTTCTTCGATCAAAGGAAGAGCACTCGATGAAGTTCAGATCAGCCTTTCACACATCTCCCAAGGACACTGCCGTATTTAACGAAGATTACTACGAATCTTCTATGCCGGACGAACAGTTCCATACCAAGAACCTGTTTGTATTGGCAGATGGTGTAGGAGGACAACAGGCAGGTGATGTTGCCAGCAAAACAGCGGTCACGCATTTGCTCTACCTCTTCACTTCTGGTGTGGCAATTCCTGAAGATTTCCGGAGCAAGAGTCGGGACGCTATCTTGCAGCGGCTAGAATATGGTTTGCTTCGAGCTGACCAAAAGATCAGGGGTCTAGCTGCCAGCGATCCCAGTTTGAGTGGCATGGGCACTACTCTGATAGCAGTCCATTTGAAGCCCAGAAACACCCTATGAGCTACATCATCCATGCAGGCAATAGTAGATGCTACCGTATCCGACAGAACAAAATCAGGCAATTGACAAGAGATCACTCTCTGGTTCAGGAACTCGTCGACAGCAAAAAGCTCTCAAAGGAAGGAGCCAAGGCCCACCCAATGAGGCACTTAGTTTGGGCGCTTGGCTCCGAACCACCTCCTACATATGCGGTGAGAAGAGATGCAATGAAAGAGGGTGATCTCTTCCTGCTCTGTTCAGATGGGCTACATCAGTTCCTCACCGAAGCAGAGATGTGTTCGCTTGTGCTCAAGAACTATGAGGACCTTGACAGGGCCTGTCAGAAACTGGTTCGGGCAGCAAAGCAAGCAGGTTCAAGGGATGATGTTACTGCTGCTTTGATAGAGGTCACGGATGTTAGAGGCACTAGACGGCATACACAACTGATTCAGGGGTTGGTCCACGATTCACTTAAAGACAGAGCAGGTAGTGTAACCTCCCGAATACGGATGTTACAACTCAATCCAAGACTGGCCGTTGTCTTTGTCACTGTTGCTGCATGTGCCTTTCTTGCGGGGTACTTGGTGGGTCGGGAGGGCGAATACCAAGGAGGAGAGACCATATACGTGTCTCAGGAACATGTGGTAAGCGATACTTCCGACACAGCGGTGGCGTCGGTTAGCCCAGACTCAGGTTCGGGGGTAGCAACTATGCAAACATCCGCGAGCAATGTAGCAGATCCCGAACCAGGCACAGACGTCGCAGCCACCAGCGGAAGCTCGGAAACATCAGTTACAGCACTACCTTCTTTTCCCTCGGATCATACAGTCGTAGTGGCAGCTTTTTCGAGAAGGAACAAAGGCATGCAGTCCAAAGGGAAACTTGAGGCACTGCTATCGGAGCATCCCGTTTTATCGGGACATCCCGTTTTTCTGATGAGAAGGGAAAAAAAAGACGGCTGGATCTGGTATTCGCTCTCGATTGGTGATATGAAATACTCGGACGCAAGTGAACTCTTGGGCAAAATCCGGGCATTAACGCGGAAAGGGAACATCCCATACATCCGCAACCCGTTTCTTCTTGGACCAACAGCGCGTAAGCGAGATGTGTATATACCTTTTTCACAGTAGTGGCGAGGCATTCGTCGCTAACCAGATTCATGTACTGATTTCTACCTGCGAATGCCTCGCCACTACCACGCACAAACCGTGCCAACACAAAGAGTGTTAGAACCAGATGTAAAGAGTGTTAGAACCAGATGTTTTGTCTAACCTCTCCATGGACAGGAAGAACAGAGGCCGAAGCCATGAAAAGAGGTCAAATCCTATTTGCCATTCCGCTCATTCTGCTAACTATCGCGAGTATTGGCTGCGAGAAGCCTAAGGTGACGCTTGATCCGCCAAAGGAAGTAACCATAAATTCGAAGACCCCTCAGTTGAGACGTAACACCGTTCCTATTGCAGGAAAAGTCAATAAGGACGCTATCCTTATACTCTCCCTAGAACGCGATGGTAAGGAGATTAGAAGTGAGGAACCTGATGACGTTAAGAGTGGCCTTTTCACAAGAGAGGTATCACTTCCATTCCCCGTCAATGAGCCACGTGATGGAACCTACAGTATTGTCGTGAAGCCTTTCGATGACAAGACGGGTGAATACGGCGACACAATGACGGTGATCGTTGATACGACAGCACCGCATCTTACGATTGGTACCGTGAATGGGCAGAGGGTAAGCGATAGTCCTATAAGAATAAGCGATAGTCCTATAAGAATGACCGGAACAATAGAGCAAAACGCAGAGGAGGCCAGAATAGTCGTTGAGGGTACACCACGCGAGGAAGGAGATCTCCAATTCGACAAATCCGGTGCATTCAGCAAGCGGCTTGATGTGAGCAAGTGGGACAAACAAAGCATCGTCGTTTACATCGAAGGTAGGGATTCCGTCGGCAATGATGGCAAAAGCAATCGGATAACACTGGATGTCCACCTCAAAGGGGATGGGATACCACCATCCAATATCACAATCATCAGTCCAGAAGATGGCCTGGTAACCCGTGAGGCAGAAATAGAAATAGCCGGAATCCTTTCCTACGTTAACCTGGGCAACCTCAGGCTAAGTGCTAGGGGTCAACAAGTCAACTTCAGCAAAACGGATGGTCGTTTCAGTTTCACAGTTCAATTGCGGGAGGGTAAGAATTCTATTCAGATACTGGTTAACGATACCACGAATCCAGAGATCAGAGCGCAGGAAACACTGACCATCACCAGAGATACGACCAAACCGTACTTCGTACTCAATGGGAAGCGATATGAAGATGCCGCTGACGCTGAGGTTCTGCTGAATGCAGATGACATTACAGCTTTGAAAGTGGCTGATAATACGTACCTATCACGAGTCCACGGTCAGTCCACTGGACGAGTGAGAGAATATCCGCTTCCAGCCACGGATCTACAGGATGGGAGCAATGAGATCACCGTTGCGGACATCGTTGGCAACAGTGCGACAGTGACCGTGATTAAGTATCGCACCCTCCAGCTTCAAATCACAAGTCCGCAAGATGGGCTGATAACCAAGAGTGAGCAGATTGCTGTTGAGGGCACGGTAAGTGAGGGCTACGGTAGTAAAGTCGTGAAGATAGACAACAACACAACCAACCTGGGGGACGACGGGAGTTTCTCTTATGGAGTGACGCTGAGCGAAGGTGAAAACACAGTTACCGTGTCTACTAATGATGATTCCGGCATGCTTATCTCTCAGGCCCGAATCATCACCAGGGATATAACCAAGCCCTACTTTGTGATCAATGGCAAGAACTATGAAGATGGGGCTGAAATCCCGCTGAGAGAAGATGCGACCCTGAGTGGACAAGTGCAGGACAACGTACAGCTTGCCACCTTCCGAAATCAGCCAGTTCCTGAAGGGAGCAAACGGCAGCCCTTTAAGATTCGGGCATCGGCTTTGAAGTTAAGGCCAAACCAGATCACAGCCATAGATCAAGCGGGCAACCAAGCAACCCTCATAGTCCACAAATACGGTAACCTCAAACTTCGGGCTGCGGAACTACCAGCTTACACCAATCAACAGAATCTCGCTATCTCGGGTACGGTGACGGGCGGCTGGCGTCAGGTGACGGTCAAGGTCAACAATACTCCTGCTCAGGTTCGCAATGGGCGTTTCACTTCTACGCTCCCGTTGGTCGAGGGTAAAAACTCGATCACAGTCTCCGCAAGCGACGAAGACGGCAACCAGGCTTCCCAGGTGCTCAGAACAACTGTTGATAGGACTCCGCCCATTTGCACGTATGCTGAAAAGCGAGGAGTTAGCTCCATTGAACGAAAGATAGCGGAGGGTGACTTCACTGTTGATATAGATGATGATTCTGGCATAGAGGTCAGACTTAATGGCAAGAAACTCTCTGTCCCCAAGGGACGAACCTGGACAATTAGCCTGAGCGATTTGACGCTAGAGGACAAGGATCTGCTTGGAACGTTGATTGCCCAAGACCTTGCTGGAAACACACTGGATGTCTCGATCAAAGCTCAACCGATAGATGATCCATGGAAAGCGCTTCTGGAAGCCTACGAAGAGCACAGGTACGCCGATGCATGGAACGTTCTGGACGCCATAGAAAAGGAGCATGGACAGAACGCGACTGCATTACTGTTCCGCGCCATGATCATCTACCATAAGGATGTTCTAAAAGCAGAAGACAACTCAATAGCTTATGGCAGGCTACAGGAGGCCACCAACCATTTAGAACTCGCCTTAGCGAGGGCAGCCGAGTATCCGAGAGATAGCGACAACATACACTACAATCGATACTACCTTGGGTTGTGCTATTACAAGCAGTATATCCTTGCCAGGCAAGAAGAACTGGGAGACAACACCGTACAACGATTGAAGACGCAGGCCATAGAGAGATTCGGGAGTTTCATCTCAACGGTTGGGAACCGGGTCCCCAGCTTCAAAAAAGACGCCCAGGCGAGACTGGCAGAACTGAAGGGACAGAAATGAACCACTTGTTCTCTGACCTGACTAGATTCGCAGCAGCGATCCTCCTGCTTCTACTGATGCTTCTCGGAGCCGTTTCTGAAGCTCAGCAACCGATTGCAGCCTTCAGTTATCCGAAGCCGGAGGAAGAAGTCCGCAGCTTCGATGACGAGAGTCCTCTCTGGTGCCCCGGAACCTTGACTCTGGCCTTGGAACGCATCTACAAAAGCGGAGGGGGGGGGCACGGTATTTACTCGTATCAGCCGCTCAGTGAGAGTAAGGTAGTTACCCCACTGGCAGTTCAGGAAGGAAGACGAAGTCTGGATCTTGAGCATCGTAAGCAATCGCAGTTCTTTGTTAGCCACTTTACATGGATAAGCAGGAAGATAGCAGATGACCAGACCAAATGGGTATACCGATTCCTGTATACGCAATTACCAGATATCTATCTTGGTGAACTGAACATACTCGTGATGGACAATATCCCAGAACAGCTCGATACCAAGCCGTTCATTTCCATTAGGACAGACAATAACATCGTCACCAGCACCTATGCCGACTACTCGGAGAGCAATCAGTACGTTGCGTACGTCACGGGACTCACGGGGCAAATAGATGTGTATATCAAGCGGCTCTCGGAGGACATCCAGGTAGACGAAACGCATCCTGGTCTCCGCGTCACAGAGAACGATGGTGTGGATCTGGCGTCCCGTTGGTCCCCGGACGGTAAGCACCTCGCCTACCATTCAGTACGTGAGGAGGGCGGGACATCAACCAGCGCGGATATTTTCATGTTGAGGGACGTTCTCACAGAAGACAAAAAGACCCTCAATCCAAGGAGCGAGGAAGTACGCCTGACGTCCTCTACATTGAGCGAAACCTATCCCACCTGGTCACCGGACAGCGAACTGATCGCTTTCTACTCCACCGAGTTGGAATCTGACAGTATAGGCCAAAGGCAGTATACTGAGATGGCAGGGCAGCGATCAGAAAAGCGGGTGCATGATCTCTGGGTGGTAAAGCCAGGTGAACCTGAACCGATCAAGGTCGCTGAACAGGTGCATCGGCAGGTCAAGCACGGCCCCGTCTGGTTTCCTTCCTTGAGAGGGCTGGATGGGAGGCATCTGATCTATACATCCGGTCACTATGACAAAGTCTACGTGCTGAATGTTGATGAGGCGATGGCAAAGTCAGGTGACGCGATGCCTACCCTCATCGAAGGGTTAGCAGGATACCAGTATAAACACATCACAGATTTGGATTGCATAAAGCTTAACAGATCCACTGTGTTGTTAGCCTATTCTGCTCACAACAGAGATGGACAGATGCGGATCTATGTTGAGCGCGTCAAGTATACGAGGCGGGGCGGATGGCGTGTTACCGAGTCCATTCCTCCAGAGTGAAAATATGAGAAACGGATGTCTTGCCATCTCCATACTGGTCGCTGTCATAGTGTGTGTCGGGGAAGGCCCCTTCGCCAAAACTTCAGAGAAATCTGCTGAGACGTTGCCGCGGGAGCCCCTGGAGAGTGCCCCGGATAGCCTCAATGAAGCGAGGAGGCTCACCGAACACGCTGAGATATTGCTGATGCAGGACAACTGGGAGAGCGCTCTGGATAATCTCAATGAAGCGACACGGCTCGTCAAAGAGACAGCGCAATGGCTTCCGCGACTGCATTTGCTGCAGGGCATTATCTATCAAGACGAATTCAAGAATTACCGGCAAGCAGCCATCGATTATGAGATCTACCTTGCAAAGCCAGATGCTGACGAAACTATCGCGCTGAAACGTCTCGCCAGGGCCTACTTTGATCTGGGGATGCTCTACAAGAGCCTATTCAATACGGCAGTGAATACCGAAGCCGACTACTACACCTACAAACTCCAGCTTGCGGAACTGCTGCCGGGTGCTGTGGCACCAGATGATATGCCCTATCTTCGATACTTCCGTGGGTTATGCTACTATCTCTCAGAGCGATTCGACGAAGCTATCAAAGATCTGAAGCAAGTAGCGACATCCGATTCTCCCTACTATCTAGCACAACTTAAGCTGGCCGCCTGCTATCATCGCAGCGGCCAGGAGAAACAAGCTGAGCAGATCCTCACATTAGTGCAGCGGAGCATCGACAGGGAAGCGGATCGAACGTCATCTGTCATGCTCAACAGTGAGATATGGCGCACCCATCTTGAACTGGGCCATATGGAACACGTCGATCAGGCTCTGCAAGCGTGCAGACAGGCAGTGGAGCTATCCGTGGACAAGACACAACTCAACCGAGCCGAACGGAACCTGAGTTATGTCTACTACTGCCAAGGGGATGTAGGACAAGCATTGGCTCACCTGAGGAACCTGGATGTGACAGTCCCAGATTCCACCGTCAGTTTGAGCGAACTGCTAAGGGAACGCATCGTGGCGTCAAAGTATACGGATGAAGATGCTCAGTGGAATCTTGACGTACCGTATTATGATCCATCCGTTCTCCAACAGCAGTACAGCATCTATTTTGAGCTTGCGAAGCAGATGTACACCAAATTACTCCCTATCCTAAACGATCCGAACATAGAGTTGCAGATCGGATTGTGCTACCTCCACACCCGTCAACTTGGGAGAGCGACTCCCATCTTGGAAGCGCTCCAAGCAAAGAGCACGGATGAACTGTTCAGGGCACGGGCAATCATTTACCTGGGAATCAGCAAATATCTATCCGATCCGGAGCATGGACCGCAAGAAGCTCAGCGGCTTTGGCGCGAGCTTCTTGAACGCTTCCCGGACGATGAGTATATTCGCAGCGAAATAGCCTATCATTGGGCGGCGCTCAACGGCCAGCCGAAAGAAGATCTGCCATTGCGCATCGCGCCACGCCAGCTTGGCTATGTCTATTTGCAGCGAGGGATTCATGAGCAAGACCCTGACAAGCGACTTCAGGCACTCGTGAGTGCGAGCCTGCATCTGGAAAGAAGTCGCTTCCAGGTTGGCTACCTTTTTGATGATCCACTTCTGCTTGTGGAACTTACCCAGAGCTACTACCATAGAAGACACTTCTATGCATCAGCGGCCATCTGGCGGAATCTGCTTGCCAAATATCCGGAAGTTATACAGATCCTGAACGCGATGCAGATCATCGGTGAGATCTCCATCATCTGGCCCTATAGACTTGGCGAGATGCCGAACCCGCAGTGGATGAACCTCAATTACACGAGCGGCCTATCTTGCTCGAAAGGCCCACCGTAGGGGCGAGGCATTCGCGCACAGCAATTCGATTACTGCCCTTATTGACGACGAATGCCTCGCCCCTACTATGAATCAAGGAGAGATAAAGCGTGTATAAAAAAGAGATTCTCTTACTAGCTTGCGTGCTCTTAGGGACACTCAACGTTCTGTTCCTGGTGTCCGCTGCCACCATGCGATATGTTGAGCCCGCGGACGCTCTAACCTTCAACCCGCTTTATGTATCCGATCGTATTGCTTTGCGACTGTGTACCCTATCTTACCTGAACCTTGTCGGAGAGGACCCGACCTTCAACTTACGGCCGGAACTATTGGAGAGTTTGACTTCCACCCAGGCAAGTAATGGTATTTACCGTTTCAAGCTGAAGTCTGATGTTCAGTGGGTCGGTTACGATGGGGATGAAGGGAAGCTTGTCGTCCTCAAGCCGTTTACAGCCCAGGATGTCGTGCATACCTTCACGGAAATTCGAGACAGTTCTGAGCCCACGAGATATGACTTTCTCAAGACCCTCTTCACAGAAGTCACAGCGATATCAGATAACGAGGTTGAGTTCAAGGTAAGGAAAGAGAGGCTGGATCTAGATCAGGACTTCATTATTCGAAGCCTCCAATTCGCTGTGATACCGGATCTCTCAAACTTCCGCGGGCATGTGGAAGTATTCAGGGGGCAACCTGCCGTTGGAACCGGTCCATTTATTATGATAGAGGAAAGCTACGATCGTGTCGAATTGAAGCGGAACGAGGAGTATTTCCGGGTTTTCCATCCGAATACCGAGAGGAGTTCTGAGCATCTAGAGATCTCAGAAATACAGATGGCCATAAAGGCTGATATGAATCCCTCTATAGATGCAATTACCATATCAGGGAGACCCAAACTGCATTTGATCACGGAGATTCCCTTGGTCAACTATAGTCAGGTGAAACAGACGAATATCAGCATGCCAATACATGGTCCCAATAGTTTCACCTATATCGCATACAACTGTAGGGGGGCCTTTAGAGATAAACGTCTACGTCTGGCATTTACCCATGCTTTTGACCGTCAGAAGGTGTTTGTGAACGTCTACGGAGGGATCTACCCGGGTCGAGATCAACTGCCTCTCAAAGACATTGAAGAGATCATTCACTGTCCTTTGCCCGCAAGTCAGACGCCGCCCGATATCCCCATCATTGAGCATGATAGCGGACGAGCGCTGGAACTGAAGCAAGAGATCATGGGAGATGAGACAGTCGATGAGGGGCTCAAGAGGAAGATCAAGGAAGGGTTTGATCTGCTTGCTTATGCAGAGACTCCCATGGAAGATAGGGTGTGCCGGCAATTCGCTGCTCAGATCGAGGAGACGCTTGGCATTCCGATTCGGTTTAACACCACCTTGGGCAAATCTGAGTGGTTCAACAGAATCGGAAACGGGGACTTCGAAGTGGCCTTCGGGCGCGCCGTTTTCAGCCAGAATGTGAATGTCATTCGCAGTTTGTTTCACTCCAATTCATCACAGAATGTCGTAGACTACAGAAATGACAGGATTGATACGCTTCTTGATGAATATGATCGCGCGAATCATCCTGAGATCAGAGACAAGATCAGGAAAGAAATGGCGGAGATCATCGCAAACGACGTTCCCTATACGTTCCTTTATCGGATTCCCAGATGGGCTGCCTATCGAAATGACGCCCTGGGAGGCGCCGAAATTCACCCCTACTACTTCTTCAGCTTCATTGATCAGTGGTATATGAAACGTAGATCCCCGTAGAAAGGATAGTCAGGGAATGAAACATACCATACTGATCTCCCTATTCAAGTTCGCTGTGACAGTGACCATCGCATTTCTTCTGATGACGCTGTTGTTGGAATTCTGGCCCCAGGAAGTCTCAGAGTTCGCCCCCTACGCCCAAAGGGCAAGGGCTGCGTTCAGTATCACTGATGAGTTAGCCAATATCCTCAGATACGGTAGGTATTCCTTACTCCTCATTATGCTCGCTTTGCTGTTTTCTATTGGGTTCACCACTTGCTCTTTGCTCTTCTCCATGCGATTCCGACAGCCAAAGTTCATTGGCCCAAGTATGAAGTCGGGCTTCTATATCCTTTCGTCAATCCCCACTATCTTCATCGGTTACCTCGTCTTGGAGTTTTTCTCTAGATTGGGCATTGATCTACAGATGTATGGGGATGATACAGGGAAATTGCAGTACTACCTCATCCCTGCTCTCGTGTTGGGTGTTGGAGATGGATTCCTGAACGAATTCATCCAGCATGCGGAGGAAGAAGTGGACGCAATTCGTCGAGAGAACTACGTCCGGATGGCGAAAGCGATCGGCGCAAAGATGTGGCTGCACATCAGGAATGACTTCATCGTTCGTTCTTCGAGGGTGATCCTTTCACGAATGACGGCTCTCATCAGTGGCACGGTCATCATCGAGTTCGTTTTCGGCATTCCGGGGTTAGGGGCGTTCGCATTCAAAGCTGCCGAAAGAGGATATAAGGAGCGCTTGATGCTCATCTTGCTCTGTATAGTCGCTGTCGTGAGCTTCCTCAACCTCATGTATCGGGTGATGGTAACGGTCTTGGATCCACGTCTGAGGCAGGAATAGGTATGCCATGTACGAGACATTTGTTGAGAGAACAGATGCTGGATCATCCAGAGGACTGACACAACTGCTTAGAGCGAATCCGGTGTTCACAATAGGTTGCAGCCTATTGTTGTTCCTTGTCATAGGAGCGCTTTACGGACTCCTGATGCCCCGGGATAGATACGCCAATGAGTCTAAACTCAGGGAAGAATACGCAAATCCACCCACCTTGCGTTCTTACGTGCTGGTGAGGAAGATAGCCAATCGGATGCGATCGGATTTCGATACCGGTGCCCTGACTCAAGCAAGATCACTACAAACTGAGGCAGTAGGGAAATGGGGCCGCAAGCCTTCGTCTTATGAGCCCCAATCCGGCGAAACCATCTTCAGCGACAAGCAGGGGGAACGGGTAATCTTCTCCTCTCACCTCTTTGGGACGGACTCAGAGGGACGAGATGTGCTCCTGAGAACCCTTGTAAGCACCCGAGTGTATGTGCTCCCTACCTTGATCGCGATCGGTTTCTCCGTTTTGCCTGGAATCCTCCTCGGGATTCTGGGTGCAGACATCTGGACGGGTTCGTTGGCGAAGACCATACGTTGGCTGGCACAATGCCTGATGGATGTGTTTGAGGCGATGCCCAAATACATCACGATTCTGCTGGTTGTTATCTTCATTCCGCATGAACTTCGGAGCTTTGAATGGCATGGCATCCATTGGCACGGATTCTATTGGTTGTCCATCGTGTTAGGCATTCTTTCGGCACCGAAGCTAGGCAAACTGATCATGGAGCGGATTGACATCCTGAAGAAGCGGGAATTCATCGAAGCAGCGGTGGCCATGGGAATGTCCAGATTCAGGGTCGCCTCCAAACATGTCCTCAGGTACAACTGTCTGCCGCTCTTCCTTACTCAGGCTGCTGCATTGATGACGGACGTGATTCTCATTGAGATCATCCTGAGTTATTTGGCCGATGTGAGTCCGAAGTGGGCTCGCGGTATTACCGTCGCGTCACCGGATCCCAGTTGGGGAAACATCCTGGTCGACGGAAGGCACTATCTCTTTGAACATTGGTGGATCAATCTCTTCCCATTGCTCATGGTATTGTTATGGATTTCAGTCGCCTACATGGTTGCTTATGGCTTAAGCAGAATACTCGCTCAGCAGAGAGCTTCGACGGAACTGTGGTGATGGCAAACCCAATCTTAGAGGTCAAAAACCTGAAGACATACATCCATGACAGACGCCGCAGGAGGTTGCTCCGCATCGTCGATGGCATCAGCTTCGAGCTAGGGGCTACCGAAACCCTGGGTATCTTCGGAGAGTCGGGAAGCGGCAAAACATCCGTCGCGTATTCCATCATGGGTTTGATGCCGGAGAGTCCTGGCATTGTCGAAGGGGAAATATGGCTGCCCGATGGATCAGGGAAACAGAATCTCTTGGAAGGCCTGAAGGAGGTATGTTCTGTTGATGCAACGAAACCGGGTCAATTCATCATCAAGAAAAACACAAAAGCGTGGAGGAACAGACTAGGATACGAAGCACGGATGAAGAAAGTCCGTGGCAGGCAGATCGCGCTCATGCCTCAGGGAGCCAAAACGGCTCTCTGGCCGTTCGGCACGATTGAGGAGCAGATCCGCCAGGCATACCAATTGGGTGGCGGACCGCAACAAAAAGAAGATGCATTTGTGGAGGAGATCCTGCAGATGCTCAAGCTGAGGGAAATGGCCCATGGTTATCCCAGCCAACTCAGCGGCGGCACGTGTCAGCGAGCCATCATCGGGATCACTTTAGCCCTGAATCCCATGATCATTATCGCTGATGAACCAACGACGGGTTTAGATACTACGTTGCAGGTCCAGATTATCAAGCTACTGGAGGCTTTCAAGCAAGGCAGACTCGAACATCAATCCACATCTGGGAAAGGGGAACATGCTCTGATAGTGATCTCTCATGACCTCCGGCTCATGAAGAAGCTGGCGGACAAAGTGGTTGTCATGTACGCCGGGGAAGCGGTTGAAACAGGCGAAGGTTGTTTGATTCGCGATAAAAAGGCATTGCACCCTTATACGCAACAACTGCTGGATATCGCTGACCTCAGCAACTATAGATCCGCTTCTGAGACCAGCAAGGGTGAGGAACCCAACGCTTCGAAGGACTCCGAATTGCCTGTAATCACCGGTGAGGTGCCAACCTTGTTGAATCCGCCCCCGGGCTGCCAGTTCTATCTCAGATGTCCCATCCGCATAGATAACTGCCGAGAACAGAAGCCCAAACTCGTCGATATCGACAGTGAATCAGGACACAAGGTGAGTTGCCATGTCGTCACGCGAAACCCAACAGCGAACCCCATTGCTTAGCATTCATCAACTCGACTTCTCGTATACCCGTGACACGCAAAGTCGGATCCAGAGCTGCCTGGGCTCCGTCTTCAAGGGAAGCAAGGATCCCTCGTCGGAGCCATTTGCGCTCAAGCAAGTATCTCTCGATATCTACCCACAAGAGATGTTTGGGCTAATTGGGGAGAGCACCTGCGGTAAATCGACTCTGGCGAGGAACATCATCCAGTTGCTGCGCTCTCATAGTGGTTGCATCCAATTCAACGGAGATGGATTCGCGGATAAGGACAATGTCCGCAAGTATTCTTCAAGAGAGTTGTCTGAATACCGTAAGCGCGTTCAGATGGTGTTCCAGAATTGCGATGCCTCATTGAATCCAGGGATGAAAGTGAAAGAACTGATCATCGAAGCGATCCAATCCTGCCCGGGAAGAGAGCACGCGGATGAGGCTGAACTCCATCGAAAAATGTCTAAATACCTTCGGATGATGAATCTTCAGGGGCGGGAATCCTACTATCCCGACACCCTCAGCGGGGGTGAGAAACGGAGGGTGGGAATCATCCGTGCTCTTGCTCTCGAACCGGACCTGATTATTGCCGACGAGCCCTTTGCGAACCTGGATGTCTCTCTGAGGAATCATCTGATCAATCTCTTTCGAGGGCTGAGGAGTGAGAAAAAGCAGACCTTCCTGTTCATTCTGCATGACATGGATATCGCTCGGTATCTGTGTGATCGCATCGCTGTGATGTACCATGGCAGGATCGTCGAAGTCGGCGCAACGAAGCAACTGTTTGACAAAACAGTGCCCAAACACCCCTATACCGCAACTCTGATTGTAGCTTCAGAGACACTGAAGGACGCATCTGCAGAGGAGGAATTCAACTGGCAGCCACCAGAGTTGGTAAAGGTCCAGCAGGGATGTCCGTACCGAAGTCAATGCGCCAAATACAACCAAGAACTGACGCCAGAAAAGCGTTCGGAATGTGAAGAGAGCAACCCTGGTATGACATCGGTCGGGCAGAACCATGAGATTGCGTGCCATTTCTGGCAAGAATGGCAACGGATAAACACAGGGGGAGGCCTATCATGAGGAAAGACTTTAGAAATCTCATTCTAGTTGGCTTGTGTTTGCTCATATTCGCACTCGGCATTGGTCATTTCCAAGCCGCCGAGGAATGGTATGAAGCAGGAAGGATAGCTTTTGAGGGACCACGAGGAGATGGAGGCGTCAAAAAGCAAATCAGAGAGACTGAAGCGCAACTCAATGACCTGCTGAAGCCCGACATGCTTCAGGAGATCTTCTCCGAACAGGCAGAATGGTCATTGGATGATTTTTTCCTCAAGCTCGCTGGGTATTACACTGAGGAAAGCACAGAATCTGGGCAAGAACCCGAGGTCGAGGATAATGAAAGGGTGACGATCAACCAGATCAAAGAATCATACATCCGCATTGGGCAGCGGCTGGATAACAATGTCTTGGATAGCCTCAATCGCGCGACCGACATGAATCCCGAGTACACCGATGCCTATCTGAAGAAGGCTGAGGTGTATCTGGCCATGCATCTGGAGCAGAAAGCTGTCGAGGAGTTTGAGAAAGCAAGGGCGATCATGGACAAGAAAGGGCTTCAAAATGTGATGTTCCACCTGGAACAAGCCGGAGACTCTCTTGAGACCGCAGAAGACGAATACCAACCGCTCAGAGATCTCGTCTACAAGATCGCTGCCATCTACCTGCAGGGACAGATCCTCCCCGGACCTGCGACCGTCAAGGGAGATCCTGGACGCACTGCGGCCCGTGATCTTATAGCAGATTTCCATCAATTCAAGACCGGTCCCATCGATCAGGACTCTGCAGATGAACTTGATGAAGATGATGAGGAGTCAGAAGCTCGACGTATCCTCGGCATTTTTGAGATCGTCAGGTTCTACTACGACGTCGGGTGGAAGGATCAAGCTAGTGATGAATACAAGAAGATCAAGGACGAGCAAATTCAGGCACTTCCGAAGTACCTAAAGGACACGGTGAACGAAGTGAAGAAGAAACTCGACCCTAAGGATGCACAAGTAACGAAAGTATTCCTCCCCTTCAGAATCACGGAAGTACCCGCCCGAATCCGGTTGGCTCCGGTGGACATAGGGGGCTTCCAAAGGTCCGTCGACTATCTCGCGATTTCGTATGAGGAACTGGGAACGAAGGTTCGGTTAGTGCATCAAATCGAGACAGTTGCCGGCAGAGAGCATTATCGGCTTATCCTCGAAGAGGATGGCACATACAGATGCTTCCTCGATATTCCAGAGGTCATAGCTCCTTCAGAAACGCTGTTGCCCGTAAGGGTGAACTTCATCCGGGGAAGCTTCAGCGAAGACATTGTCAAATCCCCATTGGACTCAACCCAACCCAGATTCACGTTCACCCGACTTACCGTCGAAAATCCAAAGCCCTTCACTCTGACACCGACGGACTTCGATGAAGGTGTTCTGCTCGAAAACAAGTTCGTCCGAGAGGCGGTATACAAGGGACAGCTCGAAAGTACTCTAATCCTGGATTCCGCAACATCCTACAACTTCATTCTGGAGGTTGAGAAAGTGCCCCTCGAAATCCCAGCGTGGCTCGTAACGCTCGTTCTTCACACCGCTGCGGCGGCAGCAGCCGTTTTCACCTTTTGACCTACCAGAGAGTTAGTCACGCTAATCTACTACTAAGGAGTTGATCATGCGCGTAAATGGCTCAAAGCTGTTGTTCGTGATTCTGCTGTTAAGTGTATGCTCCCTCATAATCGCCAATGCCAGCAATGCAGCCAGCCCGGTTGTCAATGCTGGACCTGATCAGACGGTTGATGAAGGTGATACCGTCAGCATCAGCGCTAGCTTCACGGATGCGGATCCGGGCGATACGCATACGGCAACGATCAACTGGGGCGATGGTAATAGTGACAACGTTGGTTTGGTCACGAGTCCAGTCACCGGAAGTCATGCGTATGCGGACAATGGAAATTACACTGTGACCGTCACGGTCACTGATAGCAATAGTGATACCGGTTCGGATACACTCGCGGTCACCGTCAACAACGTCGTTCCCACCATTGCCTTGACTGGCAACAGCAGCATGGATGAAGGGTCATCGGTGTCGTATACGCTCACGCTGGGGACAGTTACTGACCCAGGAACGGACACCGTGACCCAATATACGGTCAACTGGGGAGATGGAAGCAGCAACAACTACACTACAGCGGGAGATAAAAC
>JAJRTO010000076.1 GCA_024278235.1 Candidatus Poribacteria bacterium | reverse complement strand
GCATCTTTCCATTCCTGCCACGCTGGTTCTTCTCGCGCCTGTTTCCGATAAGATTCCTCCAGACGAACAGCATCTCCCAGCTTTTCGAGGGCTTTCTTCACGTCACCGCTCCCCAGGTAAGCGAGGCTTGCGTGATAGTAAGATTCTGCATGACGACTGTCCAGTTCAGAGGCCCTCTCAAAATAAGAGATGGCCTCCGCATACCGTTTCTGCTGATAGAGACACCATCCGAGGGTGTCCTGTATATAGGCCGCATCTGGTTCAAGCATCGCGGCCTTTCTGGCGAATCGCTCTGCTTCATCCAGATGGGTTCCGAGTTTATCAGCATAGATCCACGCGAGTGTATTGTACGCCAAAGCGTAATTGGGGCTTTCCGTGATGGCCTGCTCCAGCAGCGAGATGGCGTCTTCCCAACGCCTGGCACTCATGAATTGGCGTGCCGCAAGCAGTGACTGGTACGCCTTGAGGCTATATTTTCCCGCCTTGAGTTCTCTGGCAATCTGTAAGTTTATACGAACCTGCACCTGATCAGGATCGATTTTCAGAGCTTTATGATAAGCATCCATCGCTTTCCCAAACGCCCCTGTATGGCAGTAGGCCCAGCCCAGGTTGGCATAGGCTTCCCAGAGGGTTGGCTCTAGCTCAATCACGTGTTCGTAAACCTCAATGGCATTCGCAAAATCTCCCGCTTGCAGATCAAGTTGTCCGAGGCTGAGATGGGCCTGCACATATCGGGGACTGATACGGGTCGCCCGACGAAATTCGGCCCGGGCAGCCCCCAGATCGCCATCAACCAATTTCTGCAGCCCTTTTTGATAAGCACGGTAAGCGTCAAGCGTGTATCGACCGGCTTGCAATTCTTCCGCGATCTGCAGATTCCTCTGGATCTGTGGATGAGCCTCAAGACTAAGGGCACGCTTGTATGCATCCACTGCCTGATCGAACTCACCCATTTCCACATACATCATCCCCAGATTACCGAGCGTGGACACATCGGTGGGGTCCAATTCGAGAGCATATTGATAGGCCCGGATGGCTTTCATAAACTGTGCTTGCTGCATATGACTGTTCCCAAGATTGTAGTAGGCCTCTGCTTCCGTGGGATCTATTTCGATAACTTTTTTGAATGCTGCGACCGCATCGCTGTATTGCTTCCGGGCGTAGTAGGCATTTCCAAGACTCATATGAGCATCCGCGTAACGAGGGCTATCCGCGACCGCCTGACGCCATTCCCGGATGCTCCTGTCGAGCTTTCCTGCCTTGAAGAAATCAACTCCTCTACGGTAGTATCTGTATGCAGACAGCGAGTATTTACCCACCTTCAAAGCCTGGGCCACTTTTAGATTCGCCCGCACTTCCACCAGGCTGGGGTTGAGTTCGAGCGACTTTTTGTACGCTGCGATGGCCTCATCGAACATCCCTTTCTGATCGTAGGCCATTCCCAGATTGTTATAGGCATACACATCCGATGGATCGATCTCCAATACTTTACGATACGCTACGATGGCTTCATCGAACTTATCCTGCTTGTAATACGCCATCCCAAGATTGTTGAGCGCGTAAGTATCGTTTGGGATCAGTTCCAATGCTTTTTTCAGTGAGGCGATGGCCTCATCGAAACGCGCTTTTCTGTAATAGGTCAATCCCAGATTATAGTGGGCATCGGCGTGTTGCGGTTCTTCTTTGATAGCCAGTTGAAACTCCTTGATCGCTTCTTCCAGGCGTCCGGCATCCGACAGCTCCAACCCCTGCTTGAAGTGATCACCCGCTGAATCCTTCGCAAATGCGCTGACTGCTACCACCATGATGAGGGCTATAGTGATGCGCCATTTCATACGATCTTCCGTGATCTGTCTACTCTGCGTCCTGCACACACCGAAATCCGATGAGCATGTTCTGTGTCTGTGGTCTGGCGTAATAGCGAAAAGCAACCCGGAGATAATAGACATTCAACAGGTTGTTATCCCAGGATCCGCCCCTCACAACCCGCATGATGCCTGTACGGGGGCCATCCGGATTACGAGAAGTCGCATTACGATAGTAATTTGCGTCGTACCAATCGGCACACCATTCAAAAGCGTTCCCCGCCATGTCATGTAGGCCGTAGCCATTCGGTGGGAAACTGCCAACAGGAGCTGTCCATTGCCAGCGATCCTTCCCTCCGACTCCACTCTGATTCACATCGCCCCGCGATAACCCATTGCCCCGCGGATAGTTCTTACCGATCAATCCTCCTCGGGCGGCTTTTTCCCACTCAGCTTCTGTTGGTAACCGTTTCCCTCTCCAGCGACAGTAAGCCCGAGCATCTTCCCAGGAGACGCCGACGACAGGATGCCGAGGGTTCTTCGAACCAACGGGGAACGCGGTTGTTGCCCCGAACGAAGGAGCTTCCTTCCAGTATTTTGGCGCCGGATGCCCGGTCGCCTCCATGAAACGTTGGTACTCTGCGTTGGTCACTTCGTACCTGTCCATAGAGAAAGCATCAACATACACTACATGTTGCGGCTGCTCCGCTTCAAATAGCTTGGCATAAGCCTTCGGGTCCGTCTTGAGCAAACTGTCTATCTGCTTTTGGGTGCTCCCCATCAGAAATTCGCCTGCCGGGATGAGCACCATGCTGGTATCATCCTTCGCTGGTTGCGGCTGTGCGAAGGATGGGTGGTTCAGTAAGGTGGACATCAGTAAAATCAATAGTCTTGTTGCAGTATGCCTCCACATCAGACTCACGGCATCCTCCCTCCCGGGATCTCTACGCGGACTAGCGATTCAGACAGCTTTTCTCCAATTATACCAGATATTGTCAGATTGCACATCTGAAAAAGATGGGCACATCCGGATCGCTTGATCTCAGGACTCTCATTGCAATATAATAGTATCGATCCATCCTGCACGAAGAGGCTTCCATAATGAAAAGTGTGAAAGCGTTCGTACTGCTGATATCCAGTGTGCTCTGTTTTTCGGGCTTATCCCTCATACGAGCATCCTCGGTTGAATTCATGGAGATCAGGGAACAGGCCGGCATTGATTTCATGCATTTTGATGGTCGTACCAACCAACGATACTTCACGGAAACATTGGGCGCCGGTTGCGGTGTGTTCGATTATGATAATGACGGGGATCTGGACATCTATTTCGTGAATGGAGCGGATCTGAAGTATCCGGAGCGTTCCCAGGCAACCAATGCACTCTACCGTAACAACGGCGATGGGACGTTCACAGACGTAACGGAGGAAGCGGGAGTTGGCCATAAAGGCTATGGTTTTGGATGCTGCGTAGGCGATTATGACAACGATGGATGGACGGATCTCTACGTGACCAATTTCCGATCCAATGTGCTCTATCACAACAATGGGGATGGAACCTTCACCGATGTGACCCGGGAAGCCGGGGTGGACAGCCCCATATGGAGTACGGGCTGTGCGTTTGCAGATGTTGACAACGATGGGGATCTGGATCTCTATGTGGCAAACTACGTCCTGTTTTCGGTGGAGACGAACCGCATCTGGCGTGTAGGCCGAGTGCTGGTGTATTCAAGCCCCCGCGTGTATGACGGCTTGCAGGATGCTTTTTTTCGCAACAACGGGGATGGGACCTTCACAGAGGATAGTGAAGCCGCTGGCCTGATCAATCCAACAGGTCGTGGGCTTGGAGTCGTCTTTGGGGACTACGATAACGACGGGGATGTGGATCTCTATGTTGCCAACGATGCGAACGAAAACTATCTCTATCGGAACGACGGTACGGGGCACTTTGAGGATGTCGCACTCTTTGCCGGGGTGAGTTTCAGTGAACACGGGATGGTAGAAAATGGCATGGGCGTGGACTTTGGCGATTACGACAACGATGGCTGGTTGGATCTCGTGGTAACGAACTTTCACAACCAGGTCAACACACTCTACCACAATGAGGGGAATGGCTTCTTCACAGATGTCTCCAGTGCCTCCCATACGGGAGAGATCTCCCTGCCGGATATGGCATGGGGAGCAGATTTCTTCGATTATGATAATGATGGGTTTCGAGATCTGCTGATCGCAAATGGGCATTACCAGGACAATGTGGAGCTTTATGACAAGACCACAACGTATGCCCAGCGGAATCACCTGTTCCGCAATCATCATGATGGGACGTTCACGAATGTGTCCATGAACACAGGTTCCGGAATGCGATCCGTTGAAGTCAGCCGTGGCACGGCGATAGGCGATCTGGATAACGATGGCGACCTGGATATCGTGATCTCGAACTCCGCTCATCCACCGAATGTGTTGATCAACGAAGGGGGAGAACAGGCGGGTCATTGGCTTAATCTGCAACTGATCGGCACGCAAAGCAATCGTAGCGCAATCGGCGCACGTGTGACCGTGATCTCGAGTGGGCTGCGACAGATGGAAGAGGTGCGCAGTGGCTCGAGTTTCTGCTCCCAGAATGACCTGCGTCTGCATTTCGGACTAGGCCCAGCAAGCGAAGCCACGGTGGAGATCCGGTGGCCCAGTGGACAGATCGAACGCTTCGAGCATGTTGCTGCCGATCAGTTTCTGCTCGTCACAGAAGATGAAGGGGTAACACAGCAGTTTCCCAACTCGAAACTGACTGAAGGAGCTCCCTGATGCGTGACAATCATAGTGGGAATCCTGGTCGTGAGTATCCGGAAACAAAGTTTCCGCTCGCCAGGTATGGAACACCACATGGTATTTGCATTCCCCTCGGGAGTGTGCTAAGCTTTGGAACGTGCTCGTGTTTCCTCCTTGCTAATGGTTGGAGTTGAGCCAACCGTCAGGTCAAGGAGCCGTTTACAGAATACGCAATCTGTCGGTCAAACCTTTCGGAGTCCACTGGTCAAACCAGTGGCTTACCTGTCAGAGAGTTAGAATTCGATTTGGCAGTTACATGGGCGAGCATCAGGACGAACCTGTAATCATGAAGGAGGAACCAATGCGATATCTGCTTTCAACATTCTGTGTTTGTGTGATAGCCGTGGCGCTTGTTGTTACACCTGCAATGGCAGTTCTTACGGACGGTCTCGTCGCATACTGGCCACTGGATGACGGCTCTGGTGCGACAGCTCGTGATGTATCAGGAAACGGTCAGGACGGAACAGTGGAAGGTGCAGTGTGGGTCCCATCTGCCGATGCCAAGGTGGGTACAGGTGCGTTGCGCTTCGACGGCCAGGATGACCGCATCTCCCTGGGTGGAATGAACGTCGAGGGAGACGGCATCACCATTGCCTGCTGGTTCTTTACGGACAATCTGGATACGCCCGGCAACGACCCACGCATGGTGTCCAAGGCGATAGGTGGGGCGAACGAGGAGCATTGGTGGATGATCAGTTCGAGTCGCCAGGGCGGCACCAAGGTGCTTCGGTTCCGGCTCAGGACGGATGGAGTCACCGCTGAACTCAAGGCCGATACGGTCACCGGGTTCATTGAAACGGGCGTCTGGACGCATTCGGTCGCGACATGGGATGGTAGCACCATGCGGCTCTACAAGGACGGTGTGGAGGCCGGGAGTATTCCCAAAGGTGGTAAGCTTGATGTTGACGCCGGCGTAGAGGCGGCTATCGGCAATCAGCCGACACCCGCGGGCGACCGACCGTTCGAGGGCATCCTTGATGACGTGGCCTTATGGAATCGTGCTCTGAGTGAGGGTGAGATCAATGAACTCATGACCAATGGCCTCCCCGCTGCTGTTGACGCACACGGGAACCTGGTGATCACCTGGGGTTCGCTCAAGGAATAGTGGAGGAATAATGGAGGAATCAATCCTGTTTCACAGCACCGACCTCTCCTTTCTGACGGTGAGTCCTGACGGACATTCCCTGGTGAAAGAGGATGGAACGCCCTTCTTCTGGCTCGGCGATACCGCCTGGTGTCTATTTACGAGGTCACCTGAGGAAGTCGAGCGATACCTGCAGGATCGTACCGCGAAGGGTTTCACCGTCATTCAGGCGATGGCGATCCGGACCGATCCGACCACCTGGGAACTGTGGAAGAACTATCGAGGGGATAGGCCATTCGACGGTCTTGACCCGGTCCGGCTCAACGAACGCTACTGGCAACACCTGGATTTCATCGTGGATGAAGCTGCCTGCAACGGGCTGTACCTCGTGCTCTTTGGCATGTGGGGTCGCGATGTGAACGGCCTCTTCCCTGATCCACCCCGGAACAATTACGATTACGGCTACACGCTTGCCCAGCGGTATCGCGACCGGCCTCATGTGCTCTGGGCGGTGTGCGGCGAATACGAGAAGATCCGCGAGGACTGGAAGACGAACCACCGAATCACGGACGAGCAGCGGGATCAGATCCGCAACCTGGCTCGGGGGTTGGATGCCGGCCGTGCTCGTCACAATCTGATGACCATCCACCCGATCTTTACGTCGTCCCGGGATTTTCATGACGAGCCCTGGCTCGATTTCAACATGCAGCAGACGTGGGGACATATTGCCCCGGACATTCGGCGGATCGGCGAGGATTACCGGCGACTTCCGGCGAAGCCGGTGCTGAACGGGGAGCCGGGATACGAAAACCGCCCCCAGAACGATTGCCCGGCGTGGCACCTGCGATTGGAGGGCTATTGGTCCGTCTTTTCGGGCGCCTTTGGCTTTACCTACGGGGCGCACAAGGTCTGGGAATTCGAGCCCGGATGGGAGGAGGCCCTCGACTATCCGGGAGCAGGGCAGATGCGTCACCTACGTGCGCTGATGGAATCGCACCCATGCCTTGACCACATTCCCGATCCGGGCATCCTCACGTCTGACCCCGGCTCCATGAGCAAGGAAAGTCCCACGTATCGAGTGGCGGTACGGGCAGCAGATGGTCATGTCCTGTTTGTCTACACGCCCCAGGGATATGGGTTTGAGGTGGACATGACGAAATGCTCGGGGACTCAGGCGCGTGCGTGGTGGTACAATCCACGAGACGGATTATGCTATGATACGGAGGGACGCCCCACTGATCGTTCATTTGGGCAATATCCCACTCAGGGCACGCGGATGTTCTGTCCACCTGACCCGTCGGGTGAAGGGTGTGACTGGGTGCTGGTGATCGAGGATGCGACTCGAAGTTTGGATGCATGCAATTTCCCCATGCGGACATAGCTTTTAGGTCCCATTGTCCAGATTCGCCGGACAACTGTCCTATGCCCTACTTGGGAATCCACTCCCAATCATATCCGGCCGGGAGGTCCAACGTAACCTCGGTGGTTGCCGTGACCTGATAGGTGGTCGGCCCGGTGCGGGTGACGCTTGCCACGTGCGGCCAGACGACTTCATCACCCACCCCATAGTCATAGACCTCAAACCATGAATCCTCGGGGAATTCCCCGGCGAGTTGCTCCGCCGTGGCTTCGGGATGCGATTCCTGGTCGATCATCGCCGCGTTTCCACTGCTGACCTCGGTAATATGGTACTCCGCAGTGCGGTCCGCATTGACCAGGCGGGCACCCAGGTAGTAGCGGAATCCCTGGAGTACAAATGGGGTAGAGGTCTTTACCCGGTGGTCTTCCACCCCGGTCACCCGGCCGGTGCCAATGCGGGAGTCGAGATCCAGGCGCAACTCGATGCCCCCGGGCACACTCCGGGCTTCCAGCACCTTGTAGGCGCTGCGGCGGACCGGATTGGTGATGTAAATGGTGGCTCCGACCAGAGCATCGGGGAATGGCGGCGCAGGGGAAACAATGATGGTCTCCGTAGCGCGGTCCACCCGGGTAATCAGGGCCCGGTACTCCGGGCTTTCCAGATAGAGGGCAAATTCACCCTTGCGCAGTGTCGTTCCGCCGATCAAAGACATGGCTACGGGCACGCCGTCCTTCTCGGAGTAGAAGCCGAAACGCCCGGCAAAGGTCAGGTCCTTCTCGCCCTGGTCGTCGCTCAGGATGACACGCTCTATCGTGGGATCGGCCGAAGCGAGGAGGATATCGGTCCGGTCTGCCAGGCGCACGACACAGCCCATCGGTGCGAAGCCGGCTTCATCCTCACCAGACAGTTTCAGCGACCGCACCTCGCGGATAAGCGGTTCATTCAGGTACGATTCCAGGAGGCTGAGAACCTGTGACCGGACGGGTTTCTCGCCCTGGCGGTGCAGCATGACCCATTTCATCTCGTAGGGATTCCCTCCGGCGGGGGAGGTACCGTCGCAGATGTTGACCTCCATCCCTTCGGCACTGGGCACGGTCAGGCGCAGGTGCAGGCCATCGCCGGTCTTCAGCTTCCAATCCGCCCACCACACTCTCTCGGACGGACCGCGCTCGACGTTGTAAAGATGGGCAAAGGGGAACATGACGCCCCGCCATCCGTAGGTGCTTTCACTACAGCCTTGCGCCTTGAGCCATTCTGCATCGCCGTAGGGTACGTCCGGCCCGGCGAGGGTGCCACCCTCCTGCCGGGTCAAATTGAGGCCGCCGGTGGTGAAGTCGCCCTCCTGCGCGTGGAAAGCCCACCAGTGCTCCTCACCCCCGGAGTGGCGATAGAAATCCACGCAGTAGAACTGGTCAGGGGCCACATCCACCAGGACCAGCATCCGTCGCTGCCAGTTCCGGTCCGGCTCATTGAAAGCAGTGGCCCGGGCCTCCGCTACATGAACCAACCCCGCGTCGGCGAAGAGTTGTGCCTGCGCCGTCATGGTCTGGTAGGGGAACTGACGGGCGACGTGGTGACTGCTCCAGGCGTACTCCCAGTAGCCCCAGTTACGCGGATACCCCATGTGGGACAGCAGGATCCCCTGATACGCCTGGAGTCCGATGTCCAGGGTGTCATCCTGGCTGTGTCCCCGGTTGTGACCATAGTTCATCCAGAATGCGCGCTTGTCGTCTCCCTTCCCGCTTCGCAGGATGGCGATGCCGTAGCCATCGTGCAGGGAACTGCGGTCATTCCAGTCATCAGGCCATTGGGCAGCCTCTTGCTCAATCTCCTCCCGGTTGAAAGGGAAATCAGCGGAGGGTTGCCAGCCAGGGGTGTGTACCAGTGCCCAGGCGAACTTGGGATCGCGGAAGATTCGATAGGCATGCTCGAAGGCTTCGACTCCGCCGTTTTGCCAGGCTATCTTGGGCAGTTTGGAATACGAGGGGGGACCGCCGGTATCGCCGATGTACGGGAAGCTGCGGTCGATAGTGACCGTGTCCATTGCAAAATCGAAGATACTGTGATATCGGCGGCCCTTGCTCAGAGAGGGGTACTGGTGCTCCGGGTAGACCTCCGGCCGCATCTCCCGGAGGTGTTCGATAGCATCGATGATAGGTCCCAAAGCGGCAACGTGCATGCCATTGTACCCGCCGGTAGATTCGTAGGGGGCGCCGTCGCGGAAGTAAGTGTTGGGAACGAAAACGCGCATCTTGCCCATGCCGTCATAGAGCCAGCCCATGAAGTCGCGGCCCTGTTCGTAGTTGAGCACCTCTGCCATCTTGACCAGTCCCCATTGGTGATAGGGTTCGTTCGATTGCGTCGATCCGTCCATCGCCGCCTGCATCCAGACCGCCATCAGGTTCTCTTCGATAAATCGACGCACATCCTCATGGGTTTGAACATCGAAGCCCTTCTGCTGCAG
>JAJRTO010000075.1 GCA_024278235.1 Candidatus Poribacteria bacterium | reverse complement strand
TAACCTGAACCGGTGCCTACCTCCAGCGCAATGTACCCCGGTTTCGGCCGAAGCAGCTCTGTCATAAACGCGACGATGTAGCGTTGTGAGATCGTCTGGTTATAGCCAATTGGGAGGGGGCGATCTGCATAGGCTACGGAACGCCAGCGTCTCGGCACAAATTCGTGGCGTGGTACCGTACGCATCGCTTCCAGCACGCGCTCGTCCCGGACTCCCTGCCGTCCGTCACGAGCCACCGTTCCCCAGCCGTAGACGTTCAGTTTCCCTTCTTCTTTCCTGACATAATAGATCCGCCCATGGGCCTTATCGTTTATCGACCATCGGCTTCCTATCTGTTCTATGGAGACGATGGCCTCTGGAGAAAGTGGGGGCGTGTAGGCATTTAGATCGCGTCGCAGTTTCTCCGGGACTCTCTCACCTTTGTCCAGGTCGCTTTGGAGATCCAAGGCGACACTCAACAGAAACTGACATTCGATCTGTTCCTTCACCATTTTGTGACGTTGCTCCACATCATCCTGTAAGGCGAAAGCGATACCTGTCAGTGCAATGGCGATCATCAACCAGATGCAGATTCTGCGACGTGCCATGATCATCACCTGCTTTCCTGTTTCTGACATACGCGGGCATAATTCCCCCGACCGTTAGCCACAATTTGCGGGGACACATCCATGAGCGTACCCGGAAGGGCAGACAGACAGCGACATCCCTACATCCATCACTTCACGCTCCAGAGGGCCAGTGTTGAAGCATCCTTGATGAGAAACCGTTGGTTCAGGATGGCTGGATGGGCCCACGTCGGACTCTCAGCGACTGTATACTGAGCCACCAGTTCAAGTTCTTTTGCGTTTCTCCTGGCGACGAGTAACTCAGCATTGGTCGTCAGGAAGAATAGCATCTCTCCGGCAGTGAGGATGGCGGCATTGTCGCCTTGTCGACCATCACTCGTCCAAAGCGTGGATCCTGTGCGGGGGTCGAGGCAGAAGAACTGCCCACCTCGTTGGCGGGATAACCCAAACAGCAATCCATCACTGATAACCGGTGAACTCATATACATCGAGAGTTTCGGATTGTGCCAGATTTGCTCGGTTGCCCAGCCATCAGCCTGCTTCGTGACTCTGATCGCCATGGTTCCCTTCTTGGTGCCAGAGAATATCAGGTTTTGCTCATAGACAACCGGTGTCACGATGTTCTGATCATACGGCGTTGTGAAGGGGATACTCCAGAGAAGTTCACCTGTCGTAGCGGAAAGACCAACACAATAGTTCTGTGTCTGGGTGACAACCTGTTTGGTTCCCTCAATCTGGACGATGATCGGTGAAGTATATCCCGGTCCATCGCCATCCCAACTCCAGCTCAGATCCCCTGTCTCAATATCGAGAGCGATCAGCGATCCTTGATCAGGTCCTCCCACATGGGCGATAAGCAGGCCCGATTCAACCAGAGGCGACATTGCCGTACCATAAAGCGGCGAGGTTCTTGGGAACTTGTCTGAGAATTCTTTGCGCCATTTGACATCCCCTGTCCGGGCGTCAAAGCAGGACAGTATCCCACTGATACCCAGTGTAAACAGCTTGTTATCAGACCACACCGGTGTTGATTTTGGGCCCTTGCCATGACTGGTTGCGGCGGGATTCGCAGTATAGGAAACCGGATAACTCTTACGCCAGAGTCGTTCCCCTGTCTCCAGTTCGAGGCATGAGACCACTTCCTCCCCGTCTTGTCGGGCGTGGATGTAAACCCTTTCCTCAACGACAATGGGTGATGCATGTCCGCTGCCGACAGAGACTTTCCACTTGAGATCCAGGGTCTCCGGCCAGTTCTGTGGTGCTGAGAATTCAGTGACAACCCCGTTTCGATTGGGTCCTCGCCACTGAGGCCAACCTTCGGCTGAAAACGATCTGGCTGAGTGGAAGAGCAGGATCACAGTGCACAGCAATCCCACCCTCCAGACGTTTCTATGGAACACTCTCATGGTTTGATTCCCCTTCCGTGGGAGATTTCTGTTGTGCTCAGATATTAACGCGGCAGAGGCAGGTCAACTCGTACATTGCCTCTGCGTTGGGATGCCAGAAAACCCATAGTGATCTCGACCGCTTTGTGCGCTTCTTTGCCCGGGGATACGGGGGCCCCGCCCTCATCGACAAGGTGCACCAGTTCTTGCACACCAGCGGGTATTCCGGTGACGGGCCACTCAGGTGGTTGGATCCGTTCCTGAGAATTCCCTCTATAAAGGGTCGCCTCCTGATCATCGATGAGGATATAGCCTGTCGTGCCAAAGATCTCAAGGCGAAACCCGGGTGCAGGAACTATCTTGGTTCCTCCGCCATAAAACGCGCGAACACCGTTCTGAAAGTGGATGTAACCACTCGCGGCTGGCTCTGTTTTCGGCTCATGTCCACCATCCCCGCGATATTCCCAATAATCCTCGTACCCGGTTTCCAGTTCTGCGAAAACCCACTCCGGATCCGAATTTGCAAAGTAGCAGATCGCATCGATGAGGTGAGTTCCGTTGCGGAATAGCATGGCACGTGTACCGTTCAATGTCCCGGTAATATACTGTACAGGTCCGATTTTATCTTCCCCGACGACTTGTTCCTGAGCGCGACGCCACAGAGGTTGCCATCTCCGAGTGTGATCAATCGACAAGATAGTCTGGTTGCGCTCGACGGCTTCTATCATGCGGTCAGCATCTACCAGATTTGTTGCCATCGGTTTTTCGCAGAAAACACCTTTTGCCCCTGCATTGGCGGCATCTACCACGAGATCAGCGTGCCGATGGTCCGAGGTGGCAACCGTTACGATGTCCAGATGCTCATTTGCCAGCATTTCCCGATGGTCCGTATACAGAGCAACATCTGGCCATGTGTCCGCCCAATGTTGTCTGAAGTCTTCTAGCGCGCTCTGCGATAGATCACAAGCGGCAACCAGTTCTGCATGATCCAATCCGACCAAACCAGAAGCATGTTGAATGCCGATGCCCCGGCAACCGATAACTCCAACTCGATACTTTGCCATAAGAGGTTCTCCAATCGAAACAATTCATCATGAGAGTTATCCTATCCACGAATCATGAACCCACTCATTTACTCACAGATGGTGGACACGTTTCACAATCGTTGCGTTCTCCGGAAGAAGGGCTTTGAGGAAAACACGAGATCTTCCCATACAGTCCTCCTTGCTTGTGAAAATCTGTACCGATTATACTCTGGATTCTCTCATCGGTCAAGCCGCTAGGTCGCTGCAGGTATCTCAAAGGCCACACGCCCACCATGCTTAAGCTAACGCAGATAAGAAGCCATGTCGACGGTTGCTCTAACACCTGGGCAATTGCTACCAACTCAAAAAAGGTTGACACCCCTCAGTGCACATGCTATAATCGGTTGCACTATCCCCCTTCCGGCGGAACGTAAATCCACATTAGGATGGAAGTCATAGATAACCACTGAGGTGTTGTGTTGAGAAATCTTATTTGCTGGTGTCTGTTGCTGATCATTGTGGGTGCTGGTGTTACACATGCGCAAGTTTATCAAGTGAGAGCAGGCGATACTCTCTTTATCAGTGTTTGGGGGCAAGAGGAGCTGAGCGGTTTAGTGCTTGTTGGGCCCGACGGTACGGTTTCCCTTCCACTACCTGTGGGAACCCTCCGGGTGAAGGGACTCACTGTTGATGAAATCACTCAATCCTTGATACAACGTCTGAGCGAATACATTAAGAACCCGCGCGTTTCGGTCGCCATCCGTGAATTTGAGGGGTTCGTGGTACATGTGTATGGACAAGTCGCTGCACCCGGATTTTACAAGATCCCGGACAACACGAGTTTACAAGAGGTATTAGCACGCGCGGGTGGCCCCAATGAATATGCGGATCTTGCACACATTCAGATTCTGAGCCGTGATGCTGAAGATACATTGACTCGCGTGGTCAACTTTGAGGCGTTCCTGCAGGACAATCTGTTGACCGCAAATCCTGAAATCAACGAGAATAACTCCGTATTCGTACCTCGATTGGATGATGATACCTACCGTAAACAGCGCATCAGTGTGCTTGGAGCCGTGCAATTACCAGGTGTTTATCCACTAGAGGCCCCACGCTCGTTGCTTGATGTTCTCGCCCTCGCTGGCGGCAGTTTACCAGATGCAGATCTCAGTCAGATACATCTGTTTCGCTCTCCCGATATCCCGCGCTCAGACGTGGAAGTCAACCTGGAAGCGTACCTCATGGGGAATACGCCTCTAGGCAATCCAATGATTGAAGCTGGTCAGGCTCTTTTTGTGCCGAGCACACGAATCCCTGAAGAACGAAAGTATCTTGTCAATGTTATCGGGCAGGTCGTGCGTCCGGGGGCCTATGAGGTGACGGAACGCACCCAACTGCTGGACGCGATCTATCTTGCGGGTGGCTTTGCTGACAGGGCCCAGATCGACAAAGTTGTTTTGATCCGCCGCGGAGAGCAGGCGCGACCGGAATCCATCGTGGATGTGAGTGCGTATCTTCTAGGGGAAAATCTAGAAGCCAATCCGCCTTTAGCTGAAGGTGATACCATCCTGGTACAGATATCCGAGGATGCGATGTTGGTTCCAATCGTACAAGGAGTTTTTCTCGATAGTATCAGTGTAAATATTATCGGAGAGGTCAGACAACCTGGTCCTTATGAACTCTCAGCACTGGGTGGTATACTCGACGCCCTCACATTAGCGGGTGGTCCGACCCCTGATGCGGATCTGAAACGGGCTGCGATTCTACGCGGTGTAGGCACAGATCAGGAACAGCTCCCAATCGATTTAGAAGAAGTTCTTACAGAAGGTACCTTCGAAGGGCTCCCTACTCTAGAGGCCAATGACACGATCTTTATCCCAATGAAAAAAGAGAGTTGGTGGCGACTATTTGTACGTGCAATGGCCGATGTATCTACGATTGCAATAGCAGTTCTGATTCTTATAGAAGGGAGACGTCCCTAGAGGCTATCAATGATGAACCAGATACCCCCCCCTGAGCAACCCACTGCTACCGATTACACGGATTACTACGTAGAACCCGAGATTCACCTGCGCGATTATTTCCGGATCCTCTGGATCCGCCGCTGGCTCGTGCTGACAGGATTTATAGCCGTCATATTGGCAGCCATATACTATGTGCAAACCACTGAACCTGTATATGAATCCGAAGTTGTGCTCTATTATGAGCGTGACAATTCTCAATCCTACCTGCTTGAAACCTTGAGCGTCACACCTCAAATGCTTGAGATCGAAGCGCAGAAGGAATTCCTGACGAGTCCTCAGGTGCTCAATCAGGTGATGGGACAGCTTAGGGTGGATCCAATGGTGACTTTTACGCCGGAGGAGCTGGAAGCTCTTGATGCGTCGCTTGACTTTTCTTCCCCACGAGGTTCTAATCTGCTGAGACTCACGGCGCGCACCGGCACACCCGAGAAAGCCAGAATACTTGCAGGGCTTGCAGCCAAGGCATTTATTGAACAGAAGCAAGAACGTAAAACACAGGAATTGAAGTTGGCTCTTCAGTATCTGGGCAATCAAGTCATCCGGATCGAGAATGATTTGAAGAAGGCTGAGCAAGACCTCAACCTTTTTCGGACAGAAGCCGGAGTCTATGCCATCCCGAATACACAGACATCCTCGACCGGAACAGTGAGCTACAGTCTGCTGGAACAACTCGGTGCACTTCATCGTGAGCAATCGAAGGCTGAACTGGAACGTAGTCTTGCTGAATCCCAATTGGAGACCCTGAAGAAGCAAATTAAGGAGACGAAAACTCGGATCGATCCAAGTAATATGATGTCTGCCATGACGATCTCCGGCTTACCACCTCAACTTGAGCAATACCAGAAAAAGGTCGTTGAACTTCAGATCCAACTGGATACGGCAATGGATACCTACACCACAAAGAGTTCTGAGGTGATTGAACTCCAACAGCAGCTTGAGGCAGCACAGAAGCGACTTGAGGCAGAAGTTGAGGATTTAGGCCGAACCAGCAACAGTGTGGACCCTGTGAGTGAATTGCGGATGCTTACAGCGCAGATGATCACTCAAGAGACCAGTGTCCAGAGTCTCAAGCGCAAAGAGGAGTTCTACCAGGCAAGAATTGAAGACTTCAAAGATCAGCATCCAGGGTTGATCAACAAAGAAGTGGAACTGATGCGACTCGAACGTAAGAAACGCCAGTATGAGGAAACTTACGCATTCTTGGTTCAGAAGGAAAAGGAGACGGAGCTGCTAAAAGAGATGAAGACAGCGGACTTCGATGTTTATAAACCCGCTACCCTACCAGAAGCTCCGGTGAAACCTCGTAAGAAGATGACACTTGCACTGGCAGCCGTACTCGGGCTGATGCTTGGCATAGGGTCTGCCTTCTTCCTGGAATACATGGATGATTCGATCAAGACGAGAGAGCAAGTGGAACGCCAGATCGGCCTGCCCGTAGTTGGTTCCATCCCAAAGGTGCCCATCCCGAAAAAGACCCGGCAAGCCATCCGGGAAACCGTTGATCAACTCATGCAAAGTCCGGCAACACCATCATTGACAGATATGGGTACGGTTAGTGATCCTGATACCCTCAAGACGAGCCAGACTCACCGTCGCCGCCACAACCGAGGCTACCGCAAACGTCTGGAAGAACTGATCGCAAGAACGTTACCTCAGATGGAACCGAAATCCCAGGCCGTTGAAAGCTATCGTATCCTGAGGGCGAATGTCCAGTTTGCCAATGTAGATGATCCACCGAAAGTGTTGCTGATCGTAAGCGCAACACCAGGCGAAGGCAAAACGGTTACAGCCTGCAACCTTGCGATGAGTCTTGCCGAAACAGGAATGAACATCCTTATTACTGATTGTGACCTGAGACGACCACGAACCCACTTAGTGTTCGGTCAACCACGAGTACCGGGACTTACAGACTTCCTGGTCTCAGGAGAAACTGAGATTCCAGAATGGTTGGAACGTTCCGTAGATGTACCAAACCTTCATC
>JAJRTO010000074.1 GCA_024278235.1 Candidatus Poribacteria bacterium | reverse complement strand
GCTACAGTCGCTCAATCGTTGTCCTCATGATGGATATCGACCAGTTCAAAGCATACAATGATCGATATGGGCATATCGATGCAGATGACGCCCTGGTAGAACTTGGCCGTATTTTTCAGAAAAGCAAACGCGCGTCAGATCTCGTTGCGCGGCTGGGCGGTGAGGAATTCGCATTTCTCCTTCCTGAAACCGATAGCCAGAAGGGCTACAAATTTGCAGAACGAATACGGAACAGCGTGGCCGAGACACAATTCCCTCTTCGGGATACGGGTTATGGCCGTCTGACACTGAGTATTGGCGTCGCAGAGTTTCCCAAGAATGCTTCCGAAGACACAGAACTGATGCATTGTGCGGATCAGGCGCTCTATGTAGCGAAACGAGCTGGTCGCAATCAGACTCAAGTCTACCATAAGCCCAACTCCGAGAATTGATGGCATCTACAGGGAAGATGGTGGCCAGACCTTGAGCACTCATCTGTGGTTGGTCCAGCGGCCCGGATGTTTCCAGTGGGAGCAGAACGGAATTGTACGGATCCAACGACTGGCATGAAAAAAAACCGGGGAGACGCCTATGGGTTGCCGCCGGCCTATGTCTCACATTGGTGGTCTACCTGGCTTACCAGGCTCTTTGGTCTGCAGAGATCGAGTTTCTCCGTCCTTCGTTTCGTGGCAAATGGATCGTCCATCCCAATCCACCGATTGTTTTTCAAGAACGTCCCACATGTCCTGATGCGATATTCGTTCATCGATTCTATATCTAGACCGTGCCTGACAAACTCCAGGTTCGAGTGACGGCCAGGGAGATCCTTGCTGTTTCTATCAATGGCCAGCCGATTCCCGTCGTTCCCGCCCGTACATGGAAGTCAGGACACACCCTCAACCTTGCTCCCTATCTGATTGCGGATAGTTCGAACGAACTCCAGATCCGTGTGAGTGGCATGGAAGGCCCTCCGGCATTGCTCGTGGAGGGGCCCAGGGCGATCCGCTCCGGTATTGACTGGCAGGTCGCCCTCAGTTCCGAACCGGACAAACGAGAGCAGGCCGTGATCGCCCTGCAAGGCGAGTCACAGCTTATGGGCAAGTACAATCCCCTGCGGACCTCCTCGAAGTTCCCTTTCTATCTGACAGGTTTCCTGCTCTACTGCCTCCTCATCATCTATGCTCTGATCCCGTTACGCCTGAAACCGTGGATGAAGTCAGCGGATCGATGGATGGACACATGGGTAAACCAAAGATCACCTGCAACAAAATCACACTGTAATCGGTTCTTACGCCAGCACGGTTTCTGTCTGCTCCTGATGTTGATCGTCGCCGTGGTGCAACTCCACAATGTGATAGACTATCCCCACACACGCAGCCATTTCGACTGGAAAGGACACGTCGATTACATTCAGTATGTCGCCCAACATTGGCGTGTTCCGAACCCCACGGATGGTTGGGAGATGTTTCAGCCGCCGCTCTATTATTTCTCCTCAGCCTTGATCTACAAGATCTTTGGGGGGATAAGCGCGGAACCTGCTTCCCTGAAGGCCGTTCAGGTCTATACGACGCTGATAGGACTGGGGAACATCGGACTTGCCTGGTGGATGCTCTGGATGCTTTTCCCGGACCGGCCTCGACGCCGGAATCTCGGTTTCTCCGTGGTAGCGATGCTCCCGATGAACTTCTACATGAACGCCATGATCAGCAATGAGATTTTCTCCGGGGGGATCATCGGCCTGGCCATCTTTCTGGCAGTTCGTTATGGATTTCGTGAGAAGCTGCGATGGCGGGATGCTTTTCTGATAGGGTTGGGCTGCGGACTGGCTCTGCTCTCGAAATATACGGGCCTGTTCATCTTGCTGAGTACCATGTTTCTGTTGCTTCTACGTATGATAAATCGGCGAGGAAACTGGCGTTGGGGGCTTCTCCTGGTAACCGTCACACTGGCATTGTGTGGGTGGTTCTACGCACGCAATCTTATGTTGTTCAAGGATCCGTTCATTGGGAATTGGGATCCTGCCTCAGGTTTTCACTATGAACAACATCCCGGCTACCGAACCTTTGGGTTCTATACACGCTTCGGCTCACTGTTCTTCCATCTTCCGGAGTACGCCCGTTGGTCGAGCTTCTGGGATGGGAAGTATGCTTCGATGTGGATGGATACGCATGGAACCTTCCTGAATCCAGGTGATAGGCGCACACAGATTCTGGGAACGCAGATCCTCTGGCTTGCATTGCTTCCTGCGACCGCAATCCTGGTGGGATTTGGTAAGGCGGTCAAATCCCTGTTGTGGCGAGAATGGGATCACCCTTACCTGATTTTGGTGCTCACCAGTGTCCTCACGGTAATATCGCTCATTTCATTCACGATGGAAGTGCCAACCTACTCCACTATCAAGGCATTTTTCTTCCTGTCGTTGATTTCGTCCCTGGGGGTATTCGCCGCGCTCGGACTGGATACCATGTGCTTGCAACTGGGGCGTCTGCGTTGGTTGCTCTACGGCAATCTGGGAGCACTTTACGGGATCATCCTTTACCTGTTCTGGTATCGTGGAACCTAGTGTAGGAATGGCCTCCCGGCCACGATTGAGGTGTCGGTAATGGTTCAGCGACGTCCCGGTTATGAGCCTTTCGACGCAGCGAAGCTGGCGTATGAAACCCTGGCAAAAGCGTTTGAAGTAGCAGGAATTATGCGTTAGTGAGTTGTGCCACTTTATGTATGCGAGCGGATTCATAGAATGAGCAAAACGCTCGTGACAGCAGGCGGAAGCTGCATCACGAGCGTGCGTTGTGCGTGTAACCACGCGTTATTGCATGATGATCATGCGACGTGTCGCGGTGAAGTCACCAGCCTTCAACGTGTAAAAGTATGTTCCACTGGCAACCCGCTCTCCGATGCTATTCCGACCATCCCAATAGGCAGCCTTATCTCTACTGGTGTAGAAGCCTGCCGTCTGATGACCCAAATCAAACAGACGAACCAGGCGACCAGAAGCATTGTATATGCGGATGATTACACTCGCATCCTGGGAGAGATGATAGGGTATCCATGTCTCAGGATTGAAGGGATTCGGATAATTCTGCGTCAGTTGGGATGCAGAAGAAATCACTTGCAACGGAGTAGGAGCTGCTTTGCTCTTATCCTTATCCTTATCCTTGTCATCATCCTTATCTTTACCCTTATCACCGCAATGGTCATCATCATGGTCATGGTCATCATCGTCAGGAGTGAACTGAGGACTGACCTGGATGGTTGATGTATTTCCTGAAGCATCCTCTGCGGTCACCTGGAGTGTGGCACTGGCTGCTTCCAGCTTGAGTTTGCCGTTCTTGTCGAACTTAAACTCTTGCTCACCTTCGTCGTCATCATCCAACTCCACCTTGACCAATTGTCCACTCTCCACCACCAGACCACCGTACTGCTGCAGTTGGGCG
Organism: Candidatus Poribacteria bacterium; assembly: GCA_024278235.1. Taxonomy (GTDB): domain Bacteria; phylum Poribacteria; class WGA-4E; order JAJRTO01; family JAJRTO01; genus JAJRTO01. The sequence goes on along the minus strand of JAJRTO010000074.1, from coordinate 2,140 downwards.
AGTAAGGCATCAGGATCTGGACCCTCGATTTTCACTTTGCCCTTATCGAGTTCGAATTCAACTTTCACCTCTGACTTGACTTTCAACTTGATTTCTAATCCGTCCAGCGACGGAGTTACGATGACTCCAACGACCTGAGGAGCAGGATCGGAGGTGTCAGTGGCACTAAACTCCAGACGGAACTCTCCTTCGTCCTCCTCGACCTTGAGTGGTATCCATTCTGCAGAGAGCGTTGGTGGGATTGTATCTGGAAGTGTTGGATCAGAACCGCGGAACAGCCAAATGTCTCTCCCAGCTTCCCCTGAGGAGCCAGCAACGTACACAGAGTTCTCGGTAGACACACAACTCTCTGCCCCATCAAATCTCTGAAGCAAGCCCGTGGGAATTCTCTGAGCTGCTTCCCAGGTGAAACCTCCATCTAATGACCGTCGATAGTAGAGGTAAAATGGATATCTTGATGGCGTCTGATCAATCCAGAAGATAAGTGCCCTACTGCCGTTCATACACACATCACCATGAATGGGTGCTGAATCATCACTCTGGGCAACGAGGATTGGATCCGACCAAGTTAGACCACTATCGAGTGATGTAGCTACCCACTTCATGCCTGCATAGATACCAGATCCGAAGGTTGTACCCCAGTAGGCGGTAATGCTACTGCCGAAGGCGCCAAGTCGAAGCTGCATTGGGTGAGTATTTGGGCCTGAGTCATTAACGTATATCTCCTTTGTGGACCATGTTTGCCCCCAATCGTCTGAGCGCACACAGTAGATTTTCCCAGCTTCTCCCCACGATTGAATCAGTACACCCACTACTATCACCGGCCCGGCAATGACTACATCGACGTTAGGGTAACTGGGGCCAGGTAGCGGCACATCGATGGGGTCAATGAGGCCGTCGCCATCGCTATCACCATTGCCCTCCCAGCTTGCCCCAGCATCGTCTGAGAGCAGCAACTTAGCACTAGAACCGCCTCCATCAGCAGGCGCTAACCAGGCAACTACAGCATGGCCTTCGGAAGCATATGCGATGGGACCTTCATAGGTACCGAGTGCAGACAATGGTTGACCTTCGGACCATGTGATTCCTCCGTCTGTAGAGCGAGAACAGAACATTGTTCCAACCCACCTTGCGCCTTCCATGTATCCCGCGTACTCGTTCCAGAAGGCGATGACCGTATCACCCAATGCGACGATGCGCTGACCATGGTAGTTCTGTGTTGTGAAGGTATGCGGATCGCCCCACGTCTTACCCTCATCCAGCGAGCGCTTGTACCGCACCTCTCCTGGGTACGTACCTGCATCGTCGTCCCACCAGGTAGCGTGGATGGTGTTGCCTCCGAGGGCAAGCACCGGCGATTTCGATGTCCACCCTGGAGTGTCGGATACATTCACAGGTTCGCTCCACTCTATGGGTGGAACAGACTGGGCGAGAGAAACAACACCGGCGAAATCCGTAAACATAATGCAAACGGAAAAAAGGGTACTGATCCGTGAGAATATAATGAGATAGTGATTTCGGAAAGCAGTCAATATCTTACGCATTTGAATCGCTCCTAAAGTTGAGATTAAGATCCCGCAGAACCAAGAAAGGCACACTGCACACTGCAGTATGCCCTTCTGACGAAATCTATATGTTTGCTCACGGTATCGCAAACAATGTGCCAACAAGCTCGAACCGTCATGATTGCCAGTGACAGCTTCATCCTCCCGCTTTAGCGTCCTGTGGAACAACTGCCCACACCATCCGATTCTGTGCAACGGGTTGCACATCATGACGGTGAATTGCATAGCAATCGAATTTGGAAGCTTGACCCAAAGTCTTTGATGTTTGAGTCACCTTTCACTCAACGTTAGGTTGGCGTCCACGGCTCCGGCACCTTACGTTCCACATCGGTTTCCTCCTTTTTGCCCGGTCTATCTCCATAGGCACAATGGATATTTTCCGAACACTCGCTCAGGCAATGGTTATTGTTTACCACAGTTCGCTCATTCACATCTCCGTTGCACGTGGTGCAAGCGCATTCCATACATCCCCAAAGGCATAGAGCTGCCTGTAAACCGTGTAGATGGCTTCCCACATGGCATTTCTCGCCTCAGTTGCGGCTTCTGCGTTGCCCTCAGCGATTGCCTTCTTGAGT
>JAJRTO010000073.1 GCA_024278235.1 Candidatus Poribacteria bacterium | reverse complement strand
CCTCGTATTCGGATGGTGTCAGTGCCCTGATTTCGCCGTTGATGCTGGTGAGCACGATGGTTTTATCGACCATGGCGGCTGCGATATCAGGGTTTCGGCCATGTGATTCCGCCGTCGATCGGATCTTGCCTCGCACCCCGGAGATAGCTTTCTCAGGAGCTTCCTCTCCAGCGATGGAAACAGGGGCCGCATCTCCCATGACGCCTCCTTCTGGATGCATCACGATCTGATCACAGGCCAGAGCGATGATCGCTCCCGCTGAATAGGCATTGCTGTTCACGAAAGCGATCGTTGGAATATCCGTGCTGTGGATCACATTCAGAATATCGAGCGTTGCATCCAGTGCCCCCCCGGGGGTGTTGATATCGAATACGATAGTATCTGCACCCTTTTCTTCACTCAGTTCAATCCCACGTGTGATGTATTCTTTCAGCCCTTTGCCGATGGCATTCCGTATGTCAATCACATAGACACTCGCCGCATATCCGGGTGTCGATAGGATAGCCCAGCTCAATAGGCACAATATGATGAACCAGCGAGGCTTCATGGGAGCACCTCCTTCTTTCATTCAAGGGTAGACAGGATGTTGGTCAAGTAGCGAAGCGCATTGAGACCACTCCTGATGATTTGGCTGGCATCGCTCGTTTGGTTTCGATGCGCAATGTCACTCGACCGGCACTGCCTCATCAGGAATCCCCCCCTGAATCTCTCTCGCGCGTGATTCACGCCGTAACTCACAATACACGTATTATATCGGTGACACCTAACATGTGTCAAGCGTTTCGCTGCAACAGTTCCTCATGAATCCATAAACGGAAGATATGATCCAGGATCAGATGAATATCTTCCACAGGTCCATAGTCATCGCTGTCCACAACAATGCATGTGTCCGCTGCAGCAACAAGTTTGCCGCCACCAAAACCGGTCAGACCGACCGTCATGGCTTTCCGTGAGCGTGCATAATCGATAGCCTTCAGGATGTTGGGAGAATTCCCGCTTGCACTGATGCCGATCACCAGATCTCCGGGATTGAGTAGATTCTTGAGTTGCTCCACAAACATATCGTCGTAACTGACATCGTTGGCCCATGCTGTCATGACCGCCACGTTATCAGTGAGACTCATGATGCGCAGCCGTCTTTGCCCTTGCACAATGGTTCCCTTGCCAAGATCGCATGCGAAGTGAGATGCAGTGCTCGCACTCCCCCCGTTTCCAATGACGAATATCTGCTGATCCCGGTCGTAAGCGTTCATGATCCGATCAATGACCTGGCGTATATCTTCTACGGATAAGCTATCCATTGCTGTTCTCAAGCTATTGAGATAACGTTGAATTCGTTCCACTGCGAGTCCTTTCAATCTGATCTGCGATCACCAGCGCAACGGCTGCCAGATCACCGACCAGTTCACCAAGTTGAGCTGGGACAATCTGCGCGACTTCCGCAGGGCGTGACATCGCAAATCGGCGCATATATCGATTCATTGGCTCCAACAACAGACTACCCGCTGCCACGGCGACTGTGCCGAGGACGATAACTTCCACATTCAGGATGTTCACAAGGTTGGCGATTCCCCAGCCCATGTAGTAGGCCGTCTGATCCAGGAGCTTCAATGCCAACGCATCTCCCTCATGAGCAGCCTGCACGACGAACTCGGTCCTGACAGATTCCAGTCGTCCACCCGCAAGCTCCAGAATCAGGGTATCCGGGTCATGAGCGATAAGTTCCCTGGCTCTCCTCGCAATAGAAGGTCCGGAACACAGTGCTTCGAGACAGCCACGTTGTCCACAGCCACAGAGAGGCCCTTCGGGAATCAGAATCTGGTGTCCCACTTCCCCAGCAGAATCATTCGCGCCATGATAGATCTGACCATCTATCACAATACCACCACCGATACCCGTGCCCATCGTCATGTACAGCATATAACGGCATCTTTGACCGGCGCCAAACATCCATTCTGCCAATCCCCCTGCATTGGCATCATTCTCGATGATGACTGGTATCTCCAGGGCCGATCCCAGCTTGTCTTTCAGCGGGTAAGCATCCCAACCGGGAAGATTGGGCGGCGAATAGACAACCCCTGTCTCGGTGTCCAAAGGTCCACCGCAACTCACACCGACACCGGCCACATCCGCCATGTTGACACCGACTTCGGAAAGAGTGAGGTGTGCCATCTCGATGAGACTATCAACGATGGCATCCGGTCCTCGTTGCGAGTCCGTTGGCCAACGTAGTTTGCGAAGGATCGTCCCCTCAGTATCAGCAACAACGGTCGCCAACTTGGTGCCACCAATATCTATTCCGATGATATAAGGTTTTATAGAGTTCATACTCCCATGATTTCCGTAGCTAACGTTTTTTCAAATCCCTTCAACGACGACATGAAGACGGGAAGACGGGAAGAGGGGAAGTCGGGAAGATGAGAAAGTGGGAGAACGGGAAAACGCGCCAATTCCCGTTTTCTCACTTTCCCACTTTCTCACTTTCTCGTTCTCTCGTCTTCCCGCTTTCCGTGATTTCGGTGTCTGTTTACAAAAGTGTTACCTACTGAACTCCCATGATTATACCCCGGAATCGGACAAAAGAGAACGAAAAACCGTAACAACCTTTGCATTATGATGATTGGCAGTGCTATAATCAGACACAATTTGTCTATACAGACCAATTACGATTGTGGGTATATAAAGAGGTTACCTATGTATTCAATCGATTTGTCAGGTAAAACGGGACTCATCGTGGGTGTTGCCAACGAAAACAGCATTGCCTGGGCCATCGCGAAAATCTTGGCTCATGCAGGAGTCCGTCTCGCTTTTTCTTATCAGAACGAAAGGCTGGAGGCCAAAGTTCGTGCACTTGCAGAGCAATTGGACGATGCGATCATCGTGCCCTGCGATGTGCTTGAGGATCATCAGATTTGGACGATGTATGAGGAGATCAAAGAGCGGCTGGGGCATCTGGATTTTCTGATCCATAGCGTTGCCTTTGCACCCAGAGAAGCTCTCCAGGGGCTCTATCTGGATACCCGTCGCGAAGATTATCTACGTGCATTGGAAGTCAGCTCCTATTCGTTGATCGCCCTCGCAAAACATGCTGTGCCTCTGATGACGGATGGTGGCAGCATTCTGGCACTGACCTATATTGCATCTCAACGAGCAGTGCCAAGATACAATGTCATGGGAACGGCCAAAGCAGCTCTCGAACAGGCAGTGCGCCAGCTTGCGATGGAACTCGGCCCGAACGGTATCCGAGTCAACGCGATCTCTGCAGGCCCCGTACAGACGCTTGCAGCCCGTGGTATTCAGGGCTTCCTCAGCATGTATCAGGCACATCGCGAGAAAGCTCCTCTTCAACGCAGCATCGACAAGAACGAGATCGCAACGACAGCTTTGTTCCTCTGCAGTGACATGTCCAGCGGTATCACTGGCTCGACGGTCTATGTGGATGCTGGGTATCACATCATGCTTTGAGGCCACTCCAACCCTTATGAGGCCCCCTTTTGTCAAGAGGTAAATGGATCCCGTTCGCAGATTGGCCCAGATCACACGGCTCCTGTTGATCCAATGGTCTATGTTTGCTCCTCTGTCGGAGCCGATCGTGGGTCGCGGTGGCTGACTTGATTAATGCTCGTCCTGACAGGAGACTACATTTTCTGACGGGAGACTACATTTCAGTCTGGAGCAGCCGACCTTGTCAGAATGGCATTTTTTAACGATTACTTATCGGCTAAAATCGAGGAGACCCATTCATAACAGGAAGCGCAAAAAGAGTCCGATTTCAGATCGATTTCTTCCGCGTACGTCGAGGCGTGCATCACGCAATCGTAATCATCACAATGGAGGAGTCCAAAGGTGTGGCCGAGTTCATGGAACAATTCCTTGGTGAGCCGGTCTTGCAGGTTTCGCTCGTCCCTCGGTAGCCCATAAAGTTCGTTCTCCATGCGATACATCGATACGACCGCGGCGGCTCCGTTGAGCTGGGCCTCGCCGAAGACGAATGTCAAGATGGGGATGAACAGGTCAACGTTGGTAACCCCCAGAATCTTGAAAGCACCATCGGGTAAAATTTCAAGCAGCCTGGTTAAAATCACCGTCGAGTTATATTGATTGCGGGACGAATCGAATGCGAAGGCCAGATCCAAAGGCGGAGTGATCTCAGTCTCGATGTCTAAAGTCCGGCTGATAGCGCGTTCAAGCCGCTGCAACACATCATCGGGCACCGTGTTCAGCGGCACGATCGAGATGAATGGTTTGCGGGATTCGATCGATTCCTGGACCGTTTGAGAGAATACGAGCGAGTCCGCATCCGTCAGATGTTCTTGAGTGACGGTTCTGCGCTGAATTCGACGGACAAGTTGCCTTTCAAACCTGAGACGAGAGAGGAACGAACCGATCTGTTTCAGGATACCCCTTACTTTGGACATGAGATCATTTCCGCGATAGAGCCGCAAGCTATTTCAGACCGTATTTCTTGATCTTGCTGTAAAGTGTTACCCTGTCAATCTTGAGAGTCCTCGCGGCCTGGCTGATATTCCGGTCTGTCTTTTCCAGGATGTATTGGATATGTGCTTTTTCAACGGCCTCAAGGGATTCGAGCTGAGGTGACTCACTCTTCTGGACGATCTGGATAGGCAAATCCTCCTTTCTCAAAAGCGGCCCCGGTTCAATGACGACAGCCCTTTCGATGGCATTGGCCAGTTCGCGCACGTTTCCCGGCCAATGGTGTCGTTTGAGCATCTCCATCGCCTCATCGGAAATCCCGGTGATGTTTTTGTTCATCGAGATCGCATACTTCTGAACGAAATGTTCCGCCAGAGGTGGGATGTCAGCGGGTCTTTCCCGCAATGGCGGGATGAAGATGGTAAAGACGTTCAGGCGGTAGTAAAAATCCTCCCGGAAGGTACCTTCCTCGATGGCGAATTCCAGATTTTTATTCGTGGCACAGACAACCCTGAAATCGACGTTGATGACCTTGTTTCCTCCCAGGCGGGTGAACTGCTTCGTTTCAAGTGTTCGAAGCAGATCCATCTGGGTTTTCATGCTGACATTGCCCACTTCGTCGAGAAAGAGCGTGCCGCCATCCGCCATTTCCAGCTTCCCTTTGCGCTGATATTCAGCTCCGGTGAAAGCCCCCTTCTCGTGGCCGAAAAATTCACTCTCCAGCAACGATTCGGCCATCCCACCGCAGTTGACAGGCACGAATGGGAAGTATCGCCTTTTGCTGTTGGCATGGATGAGCCTTGCGACAAGCTCCTTCCCAACGCCGCTCTCCCCCCGGATCATGACCGTTGTGTCCGTGGGGGCCACCATTTTGGCCAGCTCCAATACCTTTTCCATCTGGGAACTTTCGCATATGATTTCATCAAACTTGTGCAGCTTGGTGATCTGCTCCCGGAGCTGGATATTCTCGATGGTCAATTGCTGCTGTCGAACCGCGTTATTGACAAGGTGGGTCAGATAATCCGGGTCGATAGGTTTGGTCACGTAGTCGAAGGCCCCCTCCTTGAGGCTGCGCACCGCCGTATCCACGGAGGCATAAGCCGTGATCATGATCGTAATAATGTGCGGATCGATCTCCTTGATGCGCTTTTGCAGCTCCACCCCATCCATGCCGGGCAGCTTGATATCCAGGAAAACGATGTCCCACCGGCCCTCCTGGAGCTTTCTCTGGGCGTCCGCAGCATCGTTCGCGCTGCCCACCCGGTATCCATCCTCCTCAAACCATTTCGAGAGTGAATTCCGTACGCTCGGCTCGTCATCCACGATGAGAATCCCGATGTCCTTTTTATTCACGATTAACCTTCCTCCTACTTTCCTGCGGTGATTGGCTGCTCCATGAGGTACACCATGCCCATGTCAGATTCGATATGGACTCATCGTTCAGGATTTCTTTTGTGCCACGTCGAGGTTCTTTGGGAAGCAGAGAGTCACGGTCGTCCCTTGATGGATTTGAGATTGGACGTCGATGGTGCCTCCATGTTGCTCGACGATACCATAGACGACGGATATTCCCAGGCCGGTGCCCTTATCCTCATCCTTCGTCGTGAAAAATGGCTCAAAGATATGAGGCAGATCCGATTCGGCGATGCCAACTCCTGTATCCCGAATCGTGATCTGGAGCCACTCCGAGGCGATGTTTTGCGTCACGACGAAGAGTGTTCCGCCTTCCGGCATCGCCTCGACAGCGTTGACGAAGAGCGCGATAAAAGCTTGCTGTAAAAGATTCGGATCGCACAGAAGCATACTATCGTCTTCGCACAATTCCTTCTCCAACCGGATCTCTTGAATCTCAAAATGGTGCTGAAGGATGTTCAGGCTTTTCTCAATGATCTGGTTCAAATCTTGAATGAAAAGCTCACCGCTCCGTTGTTTCGCGAAGATCAACAGGTTTTTAACGATGTTGCCGCACCGGATCGCCTCATCGGCGATCACGGAAAGCTCACGGTCGGTCTCCTGAATGTCCTCCTGGGACAACCGTTGGTTTCTGAGTCGCCTGGCAGACAACCGGGCATAGGTCAAGATGCCCTCCAGCGGGTTGTTGAGTTCATGGGCGACAGTCGCCGCGAGCTTCCCAAGCGAGGCCATCTTTTCGACCTGGATGAGATGCCGCTGGGCACGGTTCACCTCCTCCGTCTTTTCGATCACACGTTGTTCCAAAGTGGCCGACCACTGTTTGATCTCATCATAGGCTTGTTTCAGCTTCCGGGTCATCTCGTTGAACGATTGGGCCAGGACACCGATCTCATCTTGAGATCGGATGTCGATCACGTGATCCAGGTTCCCGTTGGAAACCTCCTTCGTGCCAGCGATCAGCTTTTTCACGGGGATGTGAACCACCATCCAGATAAACCCTCCTGAAAGGGACACGACGATCAGGACTCGCAAGATCGCTGAGATGATCATATGTCTCCGGTCAGTGGCAAGGTAATCCTCGACCCGTTTGAGAGAAATTTTTACTTCCAGCATGCCGAGGAAGATCTGTTCGCTCGAATGCGCGTGACAGGCGGCATTGTAGCAATCCGGCTCGTTCCGAATCGGGTTCACGACGTTCAGCGCGTCCCAACCCTCGGCTGTCTGGGAAATGCGGGTACGTTTTTCGAGGGGAACGGATTGCTGGGGTTCATCATCCGTGTGGCACATATAACATGCCTTCGATTGCATGTCCACAATCGTACCGACCTCCCGGGAGACTGTGGAAAACGTCATCCTTCCCTTTTTGTCATAGATGCGGATGCTCTCGACATCGGGTTGGCCTCCGATGGTGCGGATAATATGGGCGACATCCTCCTTTCGATTCAACAACATGCTGTACCGGGTGGAGCGTGCGATCAGGTCACTGGTATCATTGGCATTCTGCAAGGTGATATTCATCAGATGGGATGCATGAGTGCTGATGTTGATGTAAGCAAATATGACGCATGTGACGATCATGACTGGCAGCAGCAGGAGGAACAACCGGACACTCAACAATCGTGTGAGCCGTGTACCGAATTCCATCATTTACCTCCATGTTCTGTGAAACTCATTACCACCATGCAAGTGTAAAGGTTTTCAGCATTCAAGGCGTTGAAATATCTTACACTATCGAGCCTGGCCTGTCAATAGAATTCAACATCACCTTTCAGGATCAGTGTAAGGATTCTCAACGATCTGAGGGTAGCTCCCGACGGACTTCGAGGTGTTTTTCCGCCGGCGATTAGACCAGAAAACCCTTATCCTACCTGGGTTGGAGCCAACAAGTGTTTGGCCGGGAGAGATGCCATTTTCGACCGGCACACTTATTGCTGGATAAGAGATCGAATCAGAACACTGAGGTCAACAAGATCCCACTCAAGGAGGTCGTTCGATGGTTGCCATTTTTGTCGTCTTAACCTTTGCTGCGTGCATTTTGGTGGACTCGATTGTGCAGCGTGTTCGAGCCAAGAAGAAGGTCGCTTCTGTCACTTGGGAAGGTCGGCCGGAGACAGCGGGTGCACCTCTCAAAGAAACCTGGATCGGCTTGGAGAATTACCGTTTCCAGATTCCCAAGGGGTTGTTTTTTCATCCGGGCCACACGTGGCTGACATTGCACCGGTCTGGATTGGTGAGAGTTGGTATCGATGATTTCACCCAGCGAATTCTGGGGGCGTTTGACGCCCTGAAGACACCATCCGTCGGGGAGGAAGTCAAACAGGGAGAACCTTTCTTCGCCGTTAAGCAAGGGGATCGCCTCGCCAAGTTTGTCTCGCCTGTGGATGGAACCATCGTCGCCATCAATGAAAAGGTTCTGGATAACCCAGATGTGATCAAACAACAACCCTACACGGACGGCTGGCTCTTCACGATCGATCCTTCCAATTTTGCCAATGATATGCAGGGATTGAACACCGCTGAGCGAGCACTCGCATGGTTGCAGAGGGAAGTGGAGCGATTTCAGAGTTTCGTACGACAACAGCTCCCTCAAGATGCGCTGGTTGGGCAAACACTTCAGGATGGAGGGCCGGTGATCGACGGTCTGTTAGCCGAGATGGATGACGAAAGCTGGTATCATTTTGAGTCGCAATTCTTACAACCTGCAAAGGCATCGGGTGCAGAGTAGGGGCTTGACAAATGCAAGTGGGAATTCTCACCGATTTGACGAAGTGTATTGGTTGTAAATCGTGCGTTCACGCATGCAAAGAGATCAATGAGCTTCCTCATAAGGATGAGGGCAAACTATCAGCAAACACACGGACGATTGTTTATAAGCAAAAAGGGGTGTACATCCGGAAGCATTGCAGGCATTGTCTGGAACCGACTTGCGCCTCCGCGTGTCCCGTTGCTGCCATATATAAGACCGACAGCGGCGCGGTCAATTATGATGAGAGCAAGTGCATCGGGTGCAGATATTGCATCATGGCGTGCCCCTTCGGAATCCCCAGGTATGAATGGGACAAGCCACTTCCGAAGGTACAAAAGTGCATCTTGTGCTATGAGAAACGGGTCCGTCAGGGGAAGGAACCCGCTTGTACTTCCGTATGCCCAACGGGGGCGACTATCTTCGGATCCCGAGAGGAACTTCTTGCAGAAGCGCAAAAAAGAATTCGCAATGACCCTCAGCGCTATGTGGATCACATCTATGGCCAGAGAGAAGCAGGGGGAACCTCTGTGTTGTATCTCTCGAGTGTTCCGTTCGGAGAACTCGGTTTCAAGACGGGCCTCAGCAGCAATCCCTATCCCAAGCTCACATGGAAGGTGCTTTCAAAACTCTGGAGCGTCGTGAGCTTCGAGGGGCTCTTTCTCCTGGGGACGTGGTGGGTCGTGAACAGGCGCATGAAGCTGTCCAACCAGCCGGCGTTGAGCCAACAAGAGCTTGAGACGCTGGATGCCGACTTCAAGGAATCGTGGGAGGAAGAGCAAGATCGTTGAACCGCATCTGTCGCAATGGGGCGATGGTTCAGAGGCTTCAATCAATATACAAGGGTATGGTTATGAAATCTGTGAAACTACCGAGACTCACATTCTGGAAAAGCGTTCTGGCGGTCATTTTGGTGGTGGGGGGATACAGTATCTTTATCCGGTTCACGAAAGGATTGGGAGCTTCCACTAACTTGAGCGATAGTTTTCCGTGGGGGCTTTGGGTTGGATTCGACGTGATGGTCGGCGTGGGATTAGCGGCTGGCGGTTTCGTCATTACCGGCGCCGTTTACATCTTCGGTATCGAAAAGCTCAAGCCTATCGCCAGACCGGCAGTGCTGACCGCCTTTCTGGGGTATGTATTCGTCGGGATCAGCCTGCTGTTCGATCTGGGGTTGCCGTACCGCATCTACCATCCGATGCTGATGTGGAATCCACATTCTGTCATGTTTGAAGTGGCGTGGTGCGTGATATTGTACACGACGGTCTTATTCCTGGAATTCAGCCCCGCCGCTCTCGAACGCTTTCACCTGAAAACTCCGCTGAAAATCATCAAGGTGGTCACCCCCATCCTCGTCATTTTCGGTGTGATTCTGTCAACGCTCCATCAGTCTTCGCTCGGCACGTTGTTCCTTATCGTTCCCGATAAACTTCATGGGCTGTGGTATTCCACGTATTTGCCACTTTTCTTCCTGGTTTCCGCCATCAGCGTTGGATTGGCAATCGTCATCTTTGAATCCTTCATGAGCCACCGGGCTTTCAACCGGGGACTCGAACTCGATCTGCTCACGGGCCTTGGCCGGGCCATCGTTGTCATACTGGGGCTGTACCTGGTCATGAGATCCCTCGATTTGGCCCGCCAGGGAAACCTGTCGCTTATCCTGGAAGGAAGCCGGGAGAGCCTGCTGTTCCTCCTGGAGATCAGTTTGGGCGTCCTCTTGCCTATCATCCTCCTCCTGATTCCCAGGGTACGAAGCAATGAAAGCGGGCTTTTTCTCGCGTCGTTTTTCGTGATTCTGGGATTCATTCTGAATCGGCTGAATGTGAGCATCACGGGAATGCAGCGGAGTGCGGGAGTCGCTTATTTCCCCTCCGGGCAGGAGTTCGCCATCAGTGCCACTCTCGTTGCGGTGGAAATCACACTTTTTGCTCTGGCTGCTCGATATCTGCCCGTCTTTCCCAGCCGGGAATCCATCTCTCATACCGACATCGAATACGCTCCTCTGCAACAACAACCGCCGGAGGTGCCGGGCGGGGTACAGGTGGCAGTCTGGAACAAGAAGCCCATCCTGCTCTCTCTCGGACTCCTCTTCGGCGTTGGGTTGTTGGTGCTGGATGCATCGCAGCGGGAAACACCTGTCACACCACCTCCCGTCAAACCAGCCACGGAGGCCGGCATCGTGTTTCCGAACTCCATTCAGTACACGAAGCTGCCAGCGGACTACGAGATACCCGTGGGGAAGAGCTATTTCGGGAAGGTGATCTTTCGGCATACGACGCACGTTGACGACAAGACGCCCAACTGCGAAAGCTGCCATCCCGCCCTCTTCAGGCTGCTCGAACCGGGGAAACCCGCGACGGGCGCTTGGTCGAAGCAGGCCATGTACGAGCAGAAACAGTGCGGTGCTTGTCATAACGGCACGGATGCCTTTGGCGTCGATGACCCCGAGTCATGCACGTGGTGCCATACGGAAGAGTTCGAGCAGGCGTATGTGCACAGCGCGATCCAGATGGCCGATTGCACGAGCTGCCATGATGTTACCAATCAGTTGCAGATTCAGGCAAGCTCAATCGCCGGATTATGTTTTGACTGTCATGACGAGGAGGGGATAAGACAACAACACGTTCATCAACCGGTCGCTGACGGGGATTGTCTGAGTTGTCATGATCCGCATACCTCACCGAATAAGTACCAGTTGATCAAAGCGGACAAGGAGCTGTGCCTCTCCTGTCATGAAACGATCCAGGAGGAGATCGCTCAGGCAACCGTCCATCCACCCGTCGAAGATTCCTGCACGGATTGCCATAACCCCCATAGTTCGCCATTCCCGAAGCAACTCAGCCAGGAAGAAAGCGCGCTGTGCGTCGATTGCCACGAGGAGATTCAGGATCAAGATCAGGCGGCTGAAGTGTCGCATCCCTCCGTGGTGGAGGGAAAATGTCTGAAGTGTCATACGCCTCATGGTTCAGAGCAGCCTAAACTTCTTCGGGCTGCGGCCAATTAGCTTTGTTTCACCTGCCACAAGGAACAGGGAGTAGGTGATGCCAGAGGAACGGGGTCATCTTCATGAAATCCAATTCAAACCGAGGAAAGTACCACCAGGAACATCTCATCCCGGAGGAAGAACTCAAATGTATCTGGATGAACGCGGGGATCATTTCGTATAAACTATGCGAGTATCAGTATGAATGCGAGAAATGTGCATTTGACACCGTGATGCGGAGACATGGGTTGGAAGTTCCTTCCCTTTCCGTAGCGAGATTACCCCGTATACGAAGAGAGAACAAAATCCCAGAAGGCCAACGGATAGGCCAGCGAGTTGTCGATGATCTGCTGACACCATTTCGGCATTGTATGCCCCAAGAAAATCGGCATCACCATTTCGGCCACACCTGGGTCGATATCGATCCTCCGGAGAGAGCGAAGATCGGATTGGACAGCTTCGCGGTGAGACTTCTACCTCAAGGGTGCGTTGTTCTCACCCAAGCGCCGCAAAGTCACGCCGTCGCAGGCCAGCCCTGCTGTTGGATCATCAGGGATCACCATGCCCTTTCGGTTCTCGCGCCTCTGAGCGGCCTCATCCTGTCCGTCAATGCCCACGTTTCGAATCGACCGGAGCTACTGTATCAGGATCCGTATGGTCAAGGCTGGTTGATGACCATCCGACCCGATAACCTTCACCACGATCTGAGCCATCTCATGTTCGGAGATACCGTTCCCCTCTGGTATCAGCAAGATATGACCAAGCTCAGACAGCACGTCATTTCAATCCTTGAGGAAAAGCAGGCCATCGTTGGGCAGACGCTGTGCGACGGAGGAGAGAACCACGCGGACTTGTGTGGTGTGGTCGGTTTGAAACGATATTTCGAGATCATTAGCACACTCTTTCACGAACGGATGGAACACGAATAACACCTGGACAGCCTACCCGTTCTGCCACCAACCCTGGTTCCACTGCAATGACACAGAGTTCACCCCTAACCTTTGATGATCGCCCATGTCGTTTAGCCGAGTTTTATCATGATACCAGGACTTTTCACATGTCCTCCAAGCATTACAAAGCTCTGCCTCCTGGGGAGCTATCAAGAGTTTCGTGCTTTTTGTCACCCGCTGGCTTGGCTCCTGCCCCTGGTTCATAGGTGGTCTGACTCTCTATCCAGAATGGACTCCCAACTCAGCTAATGTCCACTGTATTATCTATCAAGCCTCCTGAATTCGCTGTTGTGCTCCACATCAAACTCCTATAGAATAATCGACGTGATGTGTGTTGTCTGCTCATCCTTCTCTGCCATGTAGTCTCAGTAGATCACCATTCTATGGTAGGAGTGGCCTCCCGGCCACGATGATCGCGTCCAGGAAGACGCTCCTACGGCGAAAATGTGAGGTGCTGAGTCTGCTTTGGTTATCAAGTCGAAAACCGGCAGAGTTCTCTTGGTATCTGCTTATATTCTGAAGGATCTGTTGTATTCTGGATTTCTTACTAATGGGAGAACTGAATCGTGCTACTGGCAAGCCTCCAAAACCAGCTTGATGCCCTCTATGAGAAGTGGATGGCGGCAAGCAACTGAGGATTCTATGGCTAACAAGAATAGGAACACCACACTCCTTGATCAGCGGATACTTGACAATACATCCTTCTGGAAAGGCAAAACAGTATTCCTGCCACAGTATGACAGGAAACGCATTCATGTGAAATCGCTCTGCTTTTCTGCAGGTCGGATGGCTTATGCACATACTGCCGATATACTCCAGGATATCCTGAACGAAAACGATGAAGCCGGGCTCATGGTGGGGATCGAGACGTACAATCCCCGTTATTGCACCGATCTTGCAGCTTCTGACTATCTCGTGACACAATTGATCTTCGGGAACGAAAAGGGCAAGGTTACGCCTAAAATACAGGGGGCAATCAAACCGGTGCTCTTCGTGGATGCGGAAACCAACAGCTTGACGTGGCGGAAACTCATGGGATATGCACGTGATCCAGAAGTTCAGTTCGCTACCATCAATGCACCCGAAGGAGTGTACGGTACTGTTTATGAGGGCGGGGAGTACGCGATACCTGTAGGTGATCTCTTGAGGCAGGATATGGAGACCGGTACGGTCCATTCGGACCCGGCCAAGTGGACAGCCTTCGCATGCGAACGCTATTTGGCCGGGCTTCCGTTCGCCCTGGTGAGTTGTACCAACTTCTCTGGTAATGGGCATCACACAGGAGCTACCGTGAGAACCGTTGCGCGGGCCTGGGAGGAGAAAGGACTGGCTCCCAAAGGATTCACGG
>JAJRTO010000009.1 GCA_024278235.1 Candidatus Poribacteria bacterium | reverse complement strand
TCCTTCGATCCTCCGATGTGACCCAGATCTGATCGACCATGTCCGTTCCATCGAGTAGGCCCTTAACCGTGTCATCAGAAACCACCAGATCCAGTTGTGTCGCTGGGAGTTTCGTGCGCAGTTCAAAGAGCATCGGTGTCAACATGACCAGGTTGCCGATCCCCGCCGTTGCCAACACACAGATGCGGCGCAGATCTTCGATGGGGAGGGGACCACGACGCGTGCGTATCAGGTTGATCCCTGTATGGAAATAGAATTGTCCCAGCAGATTGGGCGTGAGATCAAGGATGAGATCGCGGAGCATCTATGTTTCCTGCTGCAACTGATGTCTCTTGCACAGTTTTTCCAATTCTTCAGGGGGTAATCCCAGATCGGTGGCCGCCCGTTGGAGATCCCATTCACAGCGTTCGAGAGCATCCACCAGGATCTGTCGTTCATACATGCCAACCTGTTCCCGGAACTTGCTCTCTTTGCCATCACGTGTACAGGCCGTCAGGATGTCCTGAGGGAGATGATGCGGCATGAGTGTGTTACCTTCCGCCCTGTAAGTCGCTCGTTCGATGACGTATTTCAGCTCGCGTACATTTCCCGGCCAATCATAGTCCATCATGCATTCAAGGGTTTCCGGCATCAGCTTCTTAGGTTTGATCCCGGGAACCTCCTTACCGAGCTGATCCATGAAATGGTAACTGAGCCGTTCGATATCTTCCTTATGCTCGCGTAACGGCGGCATCCAGATCGTTTCAAATGCAAGACGGTCATACAGATCCTCCCGAAATCTGCCCTGTTTCATCTCTGTTTCGAGGTCTGCATTCGTCGCAGCAATGATCCGCACATCCACACTCAGTGTTTTCGTCCCTCCGACACGCTCAAATTGCTGGTACTCAATCACGCGCAGTATCTTTCGCTGAAATTCATCGGACATATTGCCGATCTCGTCCAGAAAGAGCGTGCCTTTGTCAGCCAGCGTGAATCTCCCCTCGCGGAAGGAGGAATTGGTAAAGGCATTGTCCTCCTGGCCAAACAGCTCGCATTCGAGCAATCCCTCTGCAAGTGCCGCACAATTGATCGTGATGAAAGGTCCTTTGCTCCGGTTACTGCTCTGGTGGATGGCGGCTGCGGCGAGTTCCTTGCCGGTCCCTCGTTCACCACGTATGAGTACCGGTCGGGGAATAGAGCTGATCCGCTCGATATCCTCCAACACAACCCGGATGGCGGCGCCTTCGCCCACAATATCGTACTTGCCCTTCAGTTCCTGGCGATAAAATTCACGTTCACGGCGCAGACGTTTGTTCGTCATATTCGCCCGAATCAATTGCTCTAAGCGTGCAATCGATTGTTCAATCTGCTCCTCAATGTAGAAGTTCTTCTCAACAAAATCCTGCGCCCCCAGCTTCATCGCCTCGACTGCACTGGAGACAGTTCCCTTCCCCGTCAAAATGATGACGGGTACTTCCGGGTCTCGTTTATGGATCTCCTCAAGGGCCTGGAGACCATGCATTTTCCCAGGACCGAAATCGAGATCGAGAATAA
Organism: Candidatus Poribacteria bacterium; assembly: GCA_024278235.1. Taxonomy (GTDB): domain Bacteria; phylum Poribacteria; class WGA-4E; order JAJRTO01; family JAJRTO01; genus JAJRTO01. Next base: position 3,909 of record JAJRTO010000009.1, on the reverse strand, counting down.
TGAGATCCAGTCCCCCCGGATTCATCTCCAGATTGTGGAGAGCTGTTTCGGCATCCTCGGTAGAAATAAGCTCTGCTCCGCGGCGGCTCAACAATGATTCCAGTAGTTCTCGTACATTTGCCTGATCATCGGCGACAAGAATTCTCTCTGGCATTAGCTTATGTCCTCATATGTATCTCTGAGAGTTACTGATGGTCAAATAATACCAAAAACACTCGGATGACCGCAAGTAAAAAGGTGTTGACAAAGATCACGGAACCCTGTATACTAAACTACGTTCAAGCAAGGACTTTATCGGTTTGTGGAGGCTTGTCAGGAGCTATGAATTATTGAGGAGAGAGGCATGAAGAGAGCCAAATCAATTGTTACAATAATGAGTATTGCGTTGCTTCTGGTATGGATCACCGGTTGTGGTGGCTGCAAGAAGCCTGCTGTTCTGACGAGTGTATCGCCGTCCAGCGGCCCTGAAACTGGGGGGACCAGCGTCACGTTGACAGGTGAGGACTTTGCTGAAGGGGCAACCGTTACATTTGGTACATCCGCTGCCCGAAATGTGAGTATTGTATCCAAGACAGAAATCTCGGCCGTTACACCTGGAGGACCCGTCGGGTCTGTGAACGTCACTGTCGCAAACCCCGATGTAGAGGACAAAGAGAGTACTGGAATCCTGGTGAATGGTTTTACTTACACGGATGCAACCCCTCCCACGATCAGCAGCGTCAATCCTGCAGATGGAACCGTTATTTCTGATTATGAAGATTCTCTGGAAGTCAACGTACCTATTTCGGTGACTTACGATGAATCTGTATCCGGGGTTTCAATAACTGTCGATATGGCGACCAATCAAGACGCGCTTCGGCAGGAAAGTGGTGCTGTGAGTGGCTCCGTGAGTGGCTCCGGCACAACCTACACGTTCACGCCAGATGCCCCCTTCAAAGCTGCACGCAAGTACACGGTGACTGTGACCGGCGGCACGGATGCGGCGGGAAATGCGATGCAGGGCACCAAGCAGTTTAGTTTCACCATTAAAACACCGGAACGAGTTCATTTCTATGTGGTAAAGAAAAGTGATGTTGCAAACGGAGGAGTTGCAGCTCTTAAGAGAATCGCATCTCGTCCTGAAACTTATGACAACGCCGAAAGATGGGGTTGGATCCTGGAAGGCAACCAGGATGACGCGATTATTGACCGCTTTAGTGTCTATGCCGGCCAGAAGATCCTGATTCCGTGGTGGTAGAGTTGGTAATCCGTGACGACTCCTCAGAAGGGGGTGGGGACAATGCGATGGCTGGCTGGTTGTTTGGTGCTCCTGTTTGTGGGTGGTTGCAGTATTCATCCGGTGGAGCAGGAGGCTCGTGAAATCGTTGAGGTGGAGGAGTATGGTGCTCCTGGGTATGGGTTCATAGGTCCGAGGGTCCCCCTGTACTCCACCGAGGCATGGTCTCTCTCCCATTATTATGAGCATGGCTTACCTCCTCGGGCACCTATTCCACGCGGCGGTGCTTATGATCGCGAATCATCTCAGCAGCCGTCGCAGCTAAGTCAGGTTCCTGAAGCCTCATCCTCCCAGAGGGCGCCTGTACGCCATATCACACAGCGTGCCTCTCGCGAACAATTGATCCGCAATCGAGAGCGGAAGCAGATGGTGAAATCACGGCAGGGAGAGCCGACCCAAACAACGCGGCAAAAACATCTTGAGCAAATCCGACGAGCCCGTCAAAAAGCTCAAGAAGATGAAGAAGAACTCGACAAAGAGGAAATCAGCCGGCGAAGAAAACAGCGTGTGAAGAACCGTCCCTAGCGAGTCCCTTTGTTTTTTTCATGATTGCAGGCCACACAACAGTATCTGTTGTGTGGCCTTTTTTTTGCACTGACATGACACCCTGCTGAGTCTGCAACAAGGGTAATGCCATGCGCGTTCAGGAGATGGTTTTCAGATCACAGAGCGATGAATGAAGAATAGTAAATGAGGCACAGGCCCATAGACCTATTGGCGCATCATCAAACCACGTGATCATCTTGAACTGAAAACGGCATCATACCTATTTGAACGTTGCAGCGATAGCATCTCGTATGGGAAAGTTTTTCCGATCCTGGGGAGTCTTTCAATGTCAGTGATTCGACGGTTCCGTGAGCTTCTGTACTCTGTGATGGCTACTCTCTTCATCGTTGTTTCAGCCTTCGCGGTGCAATGGGAGCCGATTCATTTGGAATTACCCGCTACCGGGACATATCGGGATCTCTATCCATTCGATTCAAAGTCACCCCGCCTGGAAGACACCTCTCTGAGTCAGATCCTTTTTTCAGATTCCCAATATGGATGGATTGTCGGCTCTGATGGCCTTATTTGGAGAACCCAGGATGGGGGACACACCTGGTTGACACAATCTTCTCCCACAACCGCATGGCTTAGTGCCGTTACGTTTCTTGATCGCTATACCGGCTGGGCCGTTGGGGAACAGGGAACCATCATCCATACAGTCGATGGTGGACAACAATGGTATGTTCAACGGAGCAGAACCGATGAATGGCTCACGGATGTGTTCTTTCTCGACCCGTGGCAAGGCTGGGCAGTAGGTCGCAATGTTCAACTACTACGCACGCAGAACGGTGGACGCACGTGGGAAGAGGTGTCGATCCACTCGGTAAACGGTGACTTCACGGCTATCAGCTTTGCAACGCCTCAGCACGGTTGGATTGTAGGGCGTACTCTGGATACAGCATCCCATGCCATCCTCCTGGTTACCACAGATGGTGGAGATTCCTGGGAAGATCGCAGCGGTTTCCTCCAGGATATTCCGGCTTTGTGGTCGCTCACATTCCGGGATGAGCGAGAAGGCATCATGGTTGGCGATCAAGGGACTATCCTACGCACACAAGATCAAGGTGTAAGCTGGTACTGGACCACAGCTCCCACACATCGATCACTCCTGCATGTTACGTATGATCACGATGGGACTATATGGATCGTGGGGCAAGGAGGGGTCGTCCTGCGCAGCAAAGATTCAGGATGGCAAGTCGAATCCACACCTGTAAGGCGACTGCTCATGAATGTGACAACCGTAGCGGGCTCGACATGGATTGTGGGAAACGGCCCGACTGTTTGGCGAAGCTCACCAGAGCCGTCGACCACTCCGGAGGGCCTGGCATCGCACCAAACCACCGAACGCCCGTATCTGCCCCCGGATACCGAGAATACAGATGAGACAAGCGGTGTCGGTGTCGTGATGGCTTCGGTAAAAGGTCTGCCTGGGAAAACCACACTGGAACCGAAGTTCCTTCCACGTCCTCGTCTCCTCTGGGTGATAGTGCCTGAGAAGGTTGAATTAGGCGTTCCATTTACGGTTGACATCGCAGCTATCAACGAAGGTGGTACTGCTGCTCAGGGAAGCATCTCAGTATCACTGCCTGAGAGTCCCAGATCGCTGATCGTGGATCACGATGTAACGGAGGTCAAAAGCTACGAGGAGGGAGATATGATCTGGTCAACCAAAACCAAAGCCTTGGTTCCTGCTCAATATGTCCTCATCGAAGCTTCCCAGCCAGATTGGAATACACGAGAAGTCCACGCCATCAAGATCCGTCTGCTTCCGGTTCACAAGGGAATCCTCAACCTTTATATCCGAGCCACATTCAAAGATTCGCAGAATGAACTCTCCACAGATCCCCCTGAGGGTAAGCGAGATCAGCAAGGATACCCGGTCAAGCACTATCAGATCCTTGTGAAATAGTTTTCATGAATGAGAGGGCAGTCTTCAGGGACTGGTTTATTTGCTGGGAACTCCTTTCAATCGCATCGAGGCTTGAGCAGCGGAAACTCCGTCACCCGCAGGTTGGTGCATCAGCACCAGATCCGCCCAGCGCGACTTGCCCCAGACGAAGAGCGGTTTCTCGTCCAGCAGCAAATTC
>JAJRTO010000072.1 GCA_024278235.1 Candidatus Poribacteria bacterium | reverse complement strand
TGAGACAGACGCCGCGTGGGTGGAATCATGTAATGCTTCTCTGCCAAGCAAGGTCCTGCGGTGTTAAATACACGTGGCATGAGCTTTTTCCCTCCTCGCTGGTTTCCCCCATTCGCATCCAGAGGGGCGAAACATCTTTCGCCCCTATCGCCGTCCTGCAACCAGATCATCCACGACGGACGTATCTGCCAGCGTGGTGATGTCCCCGATGTCTTCGTCACCAGCAGCGATTTTCTTGAGAATACGCCGCATGATCTTTCCAGATCGGGTCTTCGGGAGTCCTTCAGCGAACTGGATGTGATCGGGGGTAGCGATCGGCCCAATCTACTTGCGGACGTGCTGGACCAATTCCTTCTTGAGATCGTCCGTTGCCTCGACACCTGTGTTCAGGGTCACAAAAGCATAGATGCCCTGTCCTTTGATCTCATGTGGAAAACCGACCACAGCAGACTCTGCAACTGTCTCATGAGATACCAGCGCGGACTCGACCTCAGCAGTTCCCATCCGATGGCCAGAAACGTTGATGACATCATCGAGGCGTCCCATCAGCCAATAGTCGCCATCTTCATCGAGACGTGCTCCATCACCTGTGTAGTAACGTCCGGGGAACTGTGAGAAGTAGGTTTCACGGAACCGTTCGTGTTCCCCATAGACCGTGCGCATTATCCCGGGCCAGGGCTTGTTGATGACCAGGTATCCACCCTCATTGATGTCACAGGTCTCGCCATTTTCACGCAGCACTTCGGGTTCAACGCCAAAGAACGGCTTCGTGGCCGCTCCCGGCTTGATTGGCCAGGCCCCCGCTAATGGGGTGATCAAAATGCCGCCTGTCTCTGTCTGCCACCATGTGTCCACGATAGGGCAGTTTCCCCCACCAATGATGTTGTAGTACCACATCCAGGCTTCCGGGTTGATCGGTTCACCAACGGTTCCCAGGAGTTTAAGGCTTGACATATCATATCTCTTGGGAATTTCATCGCCCGATTTGGCAATCGCGCGAATGGCTGTCGGCGCTGTATAGAAGATATTGACCTTATATTTTTCGACCACGTCCCAGAACCGACCCGCATCGGGATAATTAGGAACCCCTTCAAACATAAGGCTCGTTGCCCCCTGAGCGAGCGGCCCATAAACAATGTAACTGTGTCCTGTAATCCAACCGATGTCCGCTGTACACCAATAGGTGTCCTCATCTTTGTAATCGAAGATGTACTTGAAGGTACACGACGTATAGACCATGTAACCTGCTGTCGTGTGGAGGACGCCTTTGGGTTGGCCTGTGGATCCGGAAGTGTAGAGGATGAAAAGAGGATCCTCTGCATCCATTTTCTCCGGCTCACAATATCCCCGCACATCATCAGCGGCCATCAGGTCGTGCCACCAGAGATCTCTGCCTTCAGCCATCTCTACTTCTACGCCGGTACGTTTGACAATGATCGAGTGGTTCACTCCGGGACATTCATCGAGGGCCGCATCCGCATTCTTCTTCAGCGGGATGACTCTCGAACCACGAAAAGAGCCGTCAGAGGTGATCAGCAAACAGCAATCAGCATCCAGGATACGATCCCGCAGAGAATCTGATGAAAAACCACCGAAAACAACGCTATGAACCGCACCAATCCGTGCACAAGCAAGGACAGCAATCGCCAGTTCGGGAATCATAGGGAGATAAATCGCAACACGGTCTCCCTTTTGTACGCCGAGCTTCTTCAAAACATTCGCAAACTTATTGACCTCATTATAAAGTTCCAGATACGTATAGGTCTTGTTCTCGCCCGGCTCATCACCTTCCCAGATCAAAGCGGCTTTGTTCTTGCGCCAGGTTGTCAGATGACGATCCAGGCAGTTGTAAGAGGCGTTGAGTTTGGCCCCCTTAAACCAGGTTATCCTGGCCTCGTTGAAGTCATACTCCAGGACATCCGTCCACGGCTCATAGAAATCGATCAGCTCTTCTGCCTGTTCAGCCCAGAAGCCCTCAGGATCGTCGACGGATCGCTGATACATCTCTTGATATTGATCAAGTGAGTTGATGTACGCTTTTTCTGCGAATTCTTTTGGCGGCTCGAATTTTCGTTCTTCGCCCATGACTGAGTGAATAGTTTTCTCGTCTGCCATTGTTGTTCCTTCCCCCTCTACATTACACTGTGGCGGTGGATTACAAGTCAATAAAAACAGCATATCAGAACCGACCTGGGTTGTCAAGAGGGAAAGGAATGGCTCACAGGGCAACCTCATATGAACACGTATGCTGCATTTGCACAGGAATCTGGTTTCCTGACCCCAGTATTCATCAGGGGTCAGATCCCATGACTGGCGATTGTTGAGCCAAATGAGGTTGCCCTGGCTGGGGGCCAAGATTCGGTTGACAGAACTGCCAAACTCCGGTAGAATAACCTACATCAGTTCACGAAGAGGACAGCGAAAACGGTCAGATTTCAAGGGATGCTGTTACTGGGATTAACGAACTCATCGGTTTTGCAGACATATCAAACAATGGTGGACAGACCAGCCGCAATCAAGGTTGGCTTGGTGTTATCGATGAGTTTTGTCTTTATGACCAAGTCTTGAGTGCGGACGAAATCAAACAGAATTACCAAACTGAAAGGCTTGCAGTGCATTCTGCTGGGAAACTGGAAGCTGTTTGGGGTACGATAAAAGCAGAACACTAAGGATTCAGTTTTCACAGTGGATTACCTACGGTAATAATTGCCTATATGCTACCACATGCAGTGTTCCTCCGCACGGCGATCTCCTGCACCATGACCGGCATGATGCTCGAGTTTAATTTGTGCCGTTGCTCGTCTATATGAAGCACAAGCCGCAAGATGTCAAGAGTCCACCGAACCCGAATGTCCCATTTGTCCAAAGTCCAATGATGAGGTATCCAGTGAGAACTCGTTGGTTGCTGAATTACAGGATATACGTCTGGATAGGAGTAATCATGATGATTGCAGGCTCTGCCAATGCTGATAAGATAGATGGACCCCTTCGAGTTCATCCAACGAATCCTCGTTACTTCACTGATGATTCAGGGAATGTGATCTACCTGACCGGCTTGCATATGTGGAACAACTTGGTAGATATGGGGAAAGATGATCCACCGCAGCCGTTTGATTTCCATGGCTATCTCGACTTTCTTCAGCGATACGGCCATAACTTCATCCGCCTCTGGGCATGGGATTCGGTGACCTGGAACACGTTAGCTAATGGTCCTGTTTTGGGGAAAAACTTCATCCACAATGTCGCTCCTCAGCCCTGGGTAAGAATCGGGCCTGGTAATGCCCTGGATGGCAAACCCAAATTCGACCTGACGAAGTTCAACCCTAACTATTTTCAGCGTTTGAGAGAACGGGTTATTGCCGCTGGAGAACGGGGGATTTACGTGTCGGTCATGCTCTTTGAGGGCTGGGCACTCTATCATGGAAATCGGAGACGCCAAGCAACTGTAGGTTGGGCATGGCGAGACCATCCATTCCATCCTGACAATAACATCAATGGCATCGGCGCTGATCTGGGTGGAGATGATAACAGACCGAGGGTGCACACCCTGACGAACCCAGAGGCTACAGCCATACAGGCGGCTTACATCAGGAAAGTGGTGGATACGGTAAACGATCTGGATAACGTCCTCTATGAGGTAATCAACGAAGGCGGGGATAAAGATTGGGACTGGTGGGTGGTTAATACGATCCATGATTACGAAAAAACCAAACCCAAGCAGCACCCCGTTGGGATTACAGGCCATGGAGCCGAAAGACTCCCCAGCATGTTAGCCAGTCCAGCAGATTGGGTATCACCGGGTAGAGCCGATGGTTACACGGAAGAGCCTCCCGCGTGGGACGGTGAAAAGGTCAGCCTGCTGGATACGGATCATATCTGGGGAGTGGGTGGCAATCATGCCTGGGTATGGAAAAGCTTCGTCCGTGGACATAATCCTCTTTTCATGGACCCCTATGATGGAGAGGTATTGGGAGAGCCATTTGATCCGAAATTTGAGCTGCTTCGACTGAATTTAGGTTATACGCTGCGTTATGCGAGAAAGATGAACATGGCAGAGATGATCCCACACAATAAGTTGGCTTCGACCCAATACTGCCTGGCGAACCCCGGTAAGGAATATCTGGTTTATCTGCCGGACGGAGAGAAGGTAACGGTGGATTTGTCAGGAGAGTCAGGTGCTTTTGCCGTTGAATGGTTCAACCCGCACGCAGGAACTACAACTGGTGGGGGAATGTCTGCGGGCGATGGCAAGGTAGAATTCACTGTACCTTTCGATGGAGACGCTGTTCTCTATCTACGCTTAAAGAGAGACGATCAGCCATAAGCACAACGACTGTTTGTGTTGCCGTTAAGCAATATTCAGAAATAGATGTCAAGTTTCAAAAACCAAGAACCCAGCAACCACAGTGCTTTTCAAACGTTCAACGTTGTGAACGTTTCACGTCAAACTTGCTTATACCGGCATTATACAAGCTATGTGAAACCGGTTGTGAACCAGAGAAGAAGGAAATTACTTATCGCTCATGGTTAAGATGGGCTGATCGCAGAAAGGCGGGCATAAGTCTTCAAGATTTTCCGACGATACTGACTCGCGAGGTCTTGGCCCTGTTTCTTCGCTCGTATAGCTCCGCTTCGACCGTAGTTGTAAGCGATGATCGCCTTTTCAAAATCACCGAATTCTTGCACTAATTCGTAAAAATAGTATGCACCAAGCTGGATGTTCTGTTCCAGGTTGTAGAGCGTTCTATTGCCGTCAAAGCGGATGCCGATCTTCTTTGCAATGGCACGTGCCGTATCGGGCATCAGTTGCATCAGGCCGCACGCGCCAACGGAAGATCGAGCCTTCAGATCAAAATCGCTCTCTGCCTGGATGATCGCCAATAGCCACTTCCAATCATATTGGTAGCGTGCGCTCTGATCATGGATAACATTGGCCAATCTTACCACCTGTTCGTCTTTGAGGTGAGGCGCCATATCCACAATAAGGCGGGCAATATGTAATTTTTCACTCAAGCGTTCTATATCGGATTGGAGGTAGGAATCGAGGAGGATGTTCTGCTCGGCAAGTTGACGTACCACGTCCGTATGCGTTCTCAGCATCTTTTCCTGGGCTGTGAGTTGGCTCCTTTGGACATCGAGTTGGTACAGAAGAGTCAACAGCAAAGAGGCAAGCGCAACCACAATGCCCGGATAGAGATATGCCCGATAACGAGTCGAACGATAACGAGGTGTGTTCATAGCACGGCTCTGCAAATAGGCGAATAAATGGATGAGCGAATGAACGCATCACATTGTCCCAGCCGCTTTCGATGTGCTGTCTCTCAATGCCGCGGCTGAAAATGACAAAGCCAGGATATTGTTGAGCCGTCAATACGGACCCTAGACCGGATGTGCCAGGGCACAGGGAACCATAACGGCATCGATCATACCGTGCAGGATCTTCTTATCCGCAGGGCAGATCGTGGCCAGGATTCCTGCCAGCCGGGCCTTGTCACCGGCGACAAGGTAATAGGGGCACAGCCTGGCCCGGCCCTGCATGCTCTTTGTCGTCTTCGTATCGAAATCGTAATAAGAGATGCCGTACCGTCTCCCTTTGTGGAAACGTTGCATCAGGTATGGTGTGCGTCCAAAGCTCTCCAGGGCCTGCTCGATCGCCGTCCCCCACTCCTCGCCGGACATATCATGCCCGATGGCGACCCCTCGACTTCCCCAGGCCAGTTCTGAGAATCCAGAGGGCTTGAGCACCAGTTCCCTTTCTTTTTTTGTCGCCTCTTTCAATTGCCCCCAGTTCTGGATCGGAGAACCCTGGGATGTCAATCCGGGAATAATGGCATGAGGTGGAAGCTCGGTTGGATCTACAACCCAGGTTTCCGGGAGCACATCCCTCAAGAAGCGAACACTCGCCTTACCAAGATAACGCCTCCAGAAGTTACTCAGCGCGGGGTGATGGAATAACGCAAAGAGGAGCTTCTCCTCCAGGTGAGGTTTGTAGGGAGGTGTCACGGCGACCAAACCACGTTTCATGCTGTAGGCGATCAACTCCGACTTGGGGACACGATGCAGATCAAAAAGCTCGTAGAAGCGGTAAACCACATCCACCCGAATGCGCTGTCCGCATTTCTGTATCCACAGTCCCTCCTCTGTGAAAACGAGATCCTCCGGAGACACCGTGTGGACATAGAGACATGCGTGGCATCGAAGCGCCTGTGCAAACCATTCCATCTCTGATCGATAATCGGAAGCTTCTTCAGAAACAACGATAGCGACCGTCGGGCATTCACGATCTGAGACGCTTTGGATCATCTGTGTAAATCCATGTAGCATCCCATTGCTGCCACCAATGATGGGATAATCCAGTTGCGTGTATTGACGGGCCAAATTCGCTGTGAACCCCATACCGCCAGGCACGGAATCCAGTTCCGAGATGATCATCCCATCCTCCGTGGGGATGACGTCCGGACGGATGACCCCGGGCAGGTGATTCTTGAAACGATTCATGCGGCTCAGACGAAGCAGTTCATCCGGCTTGCCCTGGTTGAGATAAGCCGCAATCCACCCGGGTTCGATGCCACGCAAACTCTGCGAATAGAGAAGATGACAGGCTTGATAGAACTTGAGCAGGTGTCCGCCAAGCTCCTCAAACCACTCAACTTCATCGCTGGAGAGCCAGAATGGTTCGGGCGATATGCGCCACGGGACATGACTATCCGGGTGCGTTTCTTCTACGGTACTGGTAAACAGACCCCCTGGAGGCATCGTCTGATTGATCCAAAGACATTTTTCACTCGAATCCAATCGCGAAAATCCTTTCTTTTAGTTCAGTTCTGCAAGCTGAACAGACTCGATCATCTCTTGTTCGAGTATTTGCTGGAGCACTCCCCTGGGAACAGGGCTATCCAGATTGATCACCATAATGGCACGTTGACGTGCCGCGACCCTTCCCACACTCATATCAGCAATGTTGATACCATTCTTTCCCAGAATAGAGCCGATCAGCCCGATAGCACCGGGCTGATCCTGATTGTACACAATAAGCATGTACCCTCTGGGTGCAGCATTCACATGATAATCATCAATCCGCATGATACGTGCATCATCCCTGCCAAACACTGTGGCCTCTACGGTACGGTGATTGGTTTCCTGGTGTACCGTCACTCGGATAGCATTCATAAAATGGTGGCCGAGACTCTTGGTTTCGGCCACTTCAATGCCGCGCTGCCTCAACAGAAAGGGGGCGTTGACGTAGTTGACGCTGTCACCCAGCGCAGGCGTCAAGAGTCCTTTTTGCAGGGCAACCGTAATGGGCGTTACATCATCGTCGAATAGCTCCCCTGCATAATGGACATCGATCTTCACCATCTGTTGATCCACCAACTGTGCCTGTAACTTGCCGATGCGTTCGGCCAAACGCATGTAAGGGCCAAAGACATCGAGTGTATGTTGATCAATAGGCGGCAAGTTGACCGATGTGGCGACAGGTCGTCCATGCAGCGCGTTCTGAACCTGCTCCGCGATCTCGACAGCGATGTTGATCTGGGCTTCCTCCGTCGTAGCTCCCACATGAGGTGTCAAAATCACATTATCGAGTTCGAGGAAAGGGTATCCTTTTGGCAGGGGTTCTTCTTCAAAGACATCCAGGGCGGCTCCTGCAAGATGTCCTGATTTCAAGGCATCGAAAAGGGCTTCTTCATGACAGAGCCCGCCGCGAGCACAGTTGATGAGCCGTGCACCCGGTTTCATACGGGCGAATTCGTTCTCAGCCAACATGTGGTATGTTTCAGAATTCAGCGTAAGATGGAGAGTCAAATAATCGGCGGTGACCAGGGCTTCTTCGAAGCTCACAAGCCGTATCCCTTGCTTGGTAACACTCTCTTCGGCAATATAGGGATCTACTGCAATGACTCTCATTCCCAGGCCGAGCGCCTTACGGGCAACCTCTGACCCCACTCTACCCAGTCCGATGACGGCAAGTGTTTTATTCCGCACTTCAACGCCCATGAACCGCTGTCGATTCCATTCGTCACGACGCATGGAGGCATCTGCCTGAGCGATCTTTCGCGACAGCGCAAGTATCATGGTAATGGTATGCTCTGCCGCCGAAACGGTGTTGCCGGTAGGTGCGTTGACCACGAGAATGCCATACTCGGTCGCTGCTGCCATATCGATGTTGTCCACCCCCACCCCTGCGCGTCCGATCACTCGTAGTTTGTGTCCTCTT
>JAJRTO010000071.1 GCA_024278235.1 Candidatus Poribacteria bacterium | reverse complement strand
TCATTCCTCAGGGAATAACCCCGTCGGCAGCCCATCTATACTGACCCGGTTGTTCTTTCTCTGATACTCCTCGATAATTTTGTCTCCCAGTTGTTCTGTCCAACGACACAGCGTGTTTCTCTCCTCCTTAAACTCGTATATGGGAACGGCAAAGCCACAGGATGTCTGAACCGAATCGATCTCAAGAACCATGATCTGTCGGACACCCGGCAATGGCTCAAAAAGCGGATAGAGTTTGGCCCACTCCTCGTCATGACGGTGGATGACCCTGCCACGTCCGTAGAGACGCAGGATCATTGCCTTCTGAGAAAAACTGCAAAACATCATCGTCATCCGACCATTCTCGGTCAGATGAGCTGCCGTTTCATTGCCACTGCCGGTAAGATCAAGGTAAGCGACCGTTTTGCTATCGAGACAACGGAATGTATCCATACCTTTGGGGGAGAGATTGATCCGACCGTCCTGCGGGGCCGTTGCTGTAAAGTAGATCTTCTGTTCTGCGATGAACTCTCTTAAAGAATCATTGAGTTCAGGATAAAATTGAGCCATTCGATTTCCTTTCGACCGACCTAAACGTCGATGTGCAAGTATTTCCTTACCAAGATACCAATGCCAAAATTGAGTATCGCAACCCCCAGACTGATCCCTGCCATCTCAAAGAAACGCTTCTTGAACGGAAGATTCTTTGCAACAGCAATGTAGAAGCTGAACAACAGGATGATCAAGATAGACAGACTCAATGAGACGCTAAAACAGACGAGCGCGTTCGCAAACACAAAGTAAGGCACGATCAAACATGCCACCGCAGCCGTCACTGGCAACTCCTTATTCTCCTCTTTTGAGTTGGGCCCATAGGGATGCGAGTTTTCCAGAACTGCCAACTGCCAGAGTAAAATCCCCCAATGCATAATCTATTGCGGGCATCGTCCAATCTACCGTACCTGCTCCCGAGTAGTGGAGGATGGTGATCTTTATAGTCACATTGACAGAGTCGATACCCAAGCTCTTCAGATCTGCTTTGAGTTCATAGCGATTATCCACGACAGCCGCCTCGGTCACAGAACCGGGGACATCCAACTCCTGGCCGATATCTTGGGCATTTGGAGCATAAGCCTGCATCCCGACTCCAAGATAAGTGCCCTGTTTCGTTTCAACACTGATATAGCGGTCCACACCCATCGGTCCCTCATGGGGTGGATAGGGAGCCTCAGTATCGGATTGAATCCCCGTCGAATAGTCGTGATCTGTGTCAAGTATCGTCTGGTACGCACCGCGGTCCGTTTGACCGTTAGCGATGTTCTCTTTCACAGTGACCATCACGTACAGGAACCTCTCATCGTTGCAGACGGCCCACTCAAGGATGTCCATCGTCGCATCCTCCGGACCGCCAAAAGTATCTCCTCCATCATCTGGGTATTTGCGGATGCTCTCCCAATCCTGGAATTCTCCATCGATCACAATTAGGTCTGCTTCAGCGAACATCGCTCCGAGAAGCAACAGGGCTAAACAAGAAACTAACACATTGGTATTCATTTCCATCACCTCATCGTATTAAATATCTGGATCAATCATACCGGCGTTACGGGATTTTGTCAAATAAGATTCTCGCTTGACAAATTGTGACAGATGCTATATAGTGTGCCTGAAGTAAGTGCAGACCGTTGGAGAAGTGTGATGCTTAAATATATGCTTATCGCTGGGACGCTTATCGCTGGGACGCTGATTGTGGGTTCGCTTGTCGCATCTGCACAAGGTCAACCTGTGGAAACCGGCGAGATTCAACTTCAACAAGACCCAGAGATGGCTTTACCATCGGAACAACCCTTCTATGAAGTCTACGAGCCTGTACCTGCAGAGGGCAAGGCCCGCATCGTTAGAGTTGGAAAAACATTGAGCCTATCGGAGGAAGAATCGATAGGAAGCGCCATTGTCATTGTTGGAGATGTTCTGCTCAATGGAACGGTGTATCAGGATCTCATGGTGATCCAGGGGAGCGTGAGGTTAGGACCCCAGGCGTTGGTGGAAGGAGATCTCATACTCCTGATGGCGGAAGCGGAGTTCCAGGCGAAACAGGTAAAAGGTGAAGTCCGCCAGATCCAGAGCGGTCCAATCATGTCGGGTATGTTGTCCTTACTGATGGGACCACCTCGTCGGGAATCGGATCCGGGTTCCTTATTGATCCACACATTGACAGGTTATCGAGTTTCATGGGGCAATATCTGGTTGTTCTGGAAGATCACCGTATTTCTACTGATCTTATTGGTCCATATTTTCCTGGTGAGCATTTTTTCGACCAGCATCGAGTACATGGCAGATGGTATGATAAGTCGCCCTCTTGGGGGTGTTCTGATCGGCCTGGGTGTCGCGTTGATCCTTGTTCCTGTGGCAGGGTTGTCTCTCTTTTCCCTGCTTGGATTGCCAATCATGCTGGCGATGTCGATGATATTGGTGATACTTGCGATCTATGGGAAAACTGCCATTATCCTCGCTATTGGTAACGCCATCCTGCAACAAGAACGCGCTAGTATCCTGGCCGTCTTGCTGGGTTATTTTATCTATTCTCTGACAACGTCCCTCCCTTATGTTGGCCTTCCCATGTTCCTGCTCGTGAACTTTCTGTCGATGGGGTTGTGTCTGCGTACTCAATTCGGGATGCACCCAGTAGACTCCCGTAAACAGCGAAGACAATCCAATTATGAGGTGAGATCAGGATGGGATTCGCCCGTCCGTGGATCCTAGTCCTTCTAGGATTCCTGCCAATTCTTATCCATCTCCGAAGACGGCTGCGCCCAGGTCGAATTCGCTTTTCCTACACATCGATTGCATCCCAAATAGCACCATCTGTGTGGATTCACTATCTATCTGCACTACCGCTTCTGCGATGGCTGAGTATTGCCCTGATGATCGTTGCGCTCGCTCAACCACGGGTAAATCAAGGTAGGCATCGCATGACGACAGAAGGGATTGACATTATGCTGGTGCTCGATATATCGGGAAGCATGCAGGCAGAGGATTTCAAACCACGTAACCGTCTTCAAGCAGCAAAGAACGTGGCGGTTGAATTTCTCAGTGGACGAACGAATGATCGCATCGGATTGGTTGTGTTTGCAGGACAGGCGTTGCTCCAATGTCCTTTAACGCTGGACCGGGAGATCCTTACTCAATTGCTCGAACAGGTGGACATAGGAATGATCGAGGATGGAACGGCTATTGGCACGGCAATCATCACAACGGTCAGCCATCTCAAGGATTCACAGGCACGCAGCCGCATTGCGATCCTGCTCACCGATGGTATCAACCAGGGAGGGGAGATCGATCCAGTGACAGCGGCCAAGGCAGCAGCAACCTCCGGGATCAAGATTTATACGATTGGCGTTGGTAGCGAGGAGGGCGCCCCCATCCCCGTCGTGGATCCGATCTTCGGACGTACCTACGCCAGAGATCGCCGTGGGCAGATCATCTATACGAAACTCGACGAAAAAACACTGCGCCAGATCGCTTCGATCACACAGGCACGGTACTTTCGAGCGACCGATGAACGATCACTCGCAGCCATCTACGATGAGATCAGCCGTCTCGAAACAAGCGAAATCGAAATCACGGAATATGTCCGCTACAAGGATCTAACAGCCTATTTCTTATTTCCTGTTGCATTGCTTTTGTTGATCGAATGGTTCCTCGCTCACACTCGTCTACGGAAATTGCCATGATGGTTGACCATCAGAAACCGGGCACTGGTCTCAAGGAAGTGACTATCCACGGAGATTTCTCATCCGAGCAAGTTCAGGAATATCGTGATCGATTTTCCCAGTTTGCCCGGCGTGATCATAGTGGAATCGCATTCAATATCGCATCTGAAGAGGATCTCGACGACGCTGAAACTCTTTTTGAACTTGCACGCATAGGTTTGCTGGAGGACGGATGGCTTTCCTGAAATTTACATATCCTCATCTGCTCTGGTTACTATTAGGCGTTCCTTTTCTTGTTCTGCTACGTCTCTACAGTAACTGGCAGAAACGAAAAGCAATCACACGCCTGGGAAACCCTGAGTTGGTCGTTCAGCTCTTCGATTCCGTAGATCCGCGTCGTCGGCGTTGGAAAACGTGGCTGTTCATCCTGGGGTATGCCCTGCTAGTGTTTGCCATGTCAGGCCCGCAGGTTGGCACCAAGATTGCCTATGCAAAACGAGAGGGGTTGGATATCCTGATAGCGCTGGATACTTCCCTGAGTATGCAAGCGGAAGATGTTGCGCCGAATCGGTTTGCCAAGGCTAAACACGAGATCGGTACGCTGCTTAACCAACTGGATGGGGACCGGGTCGGTCTGATCGCCTTTGCAGGGAGTAGTTTTGTCCAGTGCCCACTCACCACGGACTACAGCGCATTGAATATGTTCCTCGATATCCTGAGCGTCCAGAGCATTCCCCAACAAGGGAGTATCCTCACAGATGCCATCCGTACTGCGATCGACACATTCAAACGCCAGCAAGATAAAAAAGAGAAGCCGCCTGTCCAGATACTGCTTCTCGTCACTGATGGGGAAACCCACGATCCCAATCTGGACGAAGTCCTCCAGGAGGCTATGGAGGCAGGCATACGCATCTTCGCAATTGGCCTGGGGCAAGTCCAACCCGGCAGTCCCATCCCACTTTATGATCGGCGGGGCCAGCGTGTCGGATACAAGAAGGATCGGCAAGGCGGAACCGTTATCACCCGCCTCGAAGAAACGACTCTTCAACGTCTGACACTGGCAACGCAGGGGCGTTATTATCGAGCAACACCTTCTGAGGATGAAGTGAGCGATTTCTATGATGCTATCTCTGAACTGGAACGCCGACAACTCGAAGAGCGGCAGTATACCGCCTATGAAAATCGAGGGTTCTTCTTTCTGCTGTTAGCGGGACTTTGCCTGGTGGGAGAATGGATGCTTACAGATCGGCGGAAAGGTCAAGCGCAGTGCTCCACCGAAACGCTTGACATTCGTTCGCCCATCCTATAGAATCACTTTGAAGTTGGCATGAAACAACTCGCTTCTGCATCCACAAGGGCGAGGAGAATCTCAACGAGCTACGGGAATAGGAGGCCTAAGAAAGGGGTTCCTGATGAAACTTGGTATGGTAACGTATAATATGGCGAAGGATTGGAATGTTTCTAAGATCATAGAAGTCTGTCAGGCAACTGGTTTTCAGGGCGTTGAGCTACGCACAACCCATGCACATGGGGTCGAAGTGAGTCTGGGTTCAGCCGAGCGCGCTATGATCAGGAAGCAGTTTGAAGATTCGGGGATTGAGCTGGCGGGTCTCGGCAGTGCCTTTGAATACCATTCCCCGGATCCTGATGAATTACGTCGCCACATTGAAGGTACGAAGGAGTATATCCGGCTTGCCTCCGATGTGGGCTCACCAGGCGTCAAGGTCCGTCCGAATAACCTACCGGATGGCATACCTGTTGAGAAGACCCTTGAACAGATCGGACGCTCGCTCCGGGAATGTGGAGAGGTCGCCAGGGATTATGGCATTGAGATC
This sequence comes from Candidatus Poribacteria bacterium, assembly GCA_024278235.1. Taxonomy (GTDB): domain Bacteria; phylum Poribacteria; class WGA-4E; order JAJRTO01; family JAJRTO01; genus JAJRTO01. The sequence continues at coordinate 3,263 of JAJRTO010000071.1, read as the reverse complement.
CGGGTGGAAGTACATGGCCGTGGCACATCATACGTTCCACATATCCAGACGATTATGGATATCGCCGATCACCCGAACGTGTTCGTCTGCTGGAACTCGAACCGGGGCGAAGAGGATGAAAGCGGATCTATCAAGAAGAATTTTGACCTGGTGAAAGACAGGATCCGCCTGGTACATATCAACGAACTCTGGAGCGACTATCCCTGGTCCGAACTCTTTGCACTGCTCAAAGGTATCGGTTATCAGGGTTACACCCTCGCGGAGATCCCGGGAAATAGCGATCCTGAGCGCGTGTTGAAATACTATCGCGCGTTGTGGAAAGCCCTCGGCGCAGCTTAAGGCATGAGAATTGCTAGTCCGGTGGATGTTCTTTCACGCATCACATCTTGTCATTCTCATGAAAACTGGAGTCTTGACATCCCATGAAAGCTGCCGTTTTTGAAGCTGCCCACCGTTTGACGATTCAAGAGAAACCCATGCCCGTATTGGAAGCGGGAGATGTCCTGGTACAAGTAGAAGGTTGTGGGGTCTGCACATCGGACCTGATGGCATTGCGTGGTGAAGTGACCGACTATTCACCACCTGTCGTCATGGGACACGAGTTGGCAGGGCTGGTTGTGGAAAGCCGACATTCCCGCCTGAAAGTCGGCACAAAGGTCACGCTGGACCCGATGGTCTCCTGTGGTCGTTGCGAGTATTGCCGGAACGACCTGGACAAGTATTGCCCGGAATTGTATGGCATCGGGCATGATATCGATGGCTGCTATGCGGAATACGTGCGTGTGCCCAGGCGGTTGATTGAAAATGGCGGTGTGTTCGATGTGCCGGGGGATACAGACTCGGATGACCTGATACTGCTGGAGCCGCTCGGTTGCTGTCTGAACGCGATGCGCGAAACCCATTTCAACGAAAGCGTCGCTATCCTCGGTGCAGGGCCGATTGGACTGATGTTCATGCAACTGATCAAAGAGCGGGGATTGCAGACGATTGTGCTGGAGCCGCTGGAGCATCGACGCCAAATGGCAGAGCTTCTCGGTGCGGATGCCGTGCGCGACACGGGTGCGGGTGAGGAAATCTCAGATCTCACCGATGGCGGCGTGGATACCGTCATCTTGGCAACGAATCAGCCCGAGGCGATTCCGCTGGCGTATCAACTCGCCCGCAAGGGAGCCTGGATCAACTTCTTCGGGCTGTATGCCTCCGGCCAGGGAATTGAACTCGACATCGAACATCTGCACTACACGGGATACAAACTCCTCGCATCCTGGGCGTTCTCACGCTGGAGCCTGGGCGAAGCACGGAAATATGTTATCGAGAAACGTCTGCAATTGAAACCACTTATCACACACCGTTTCCCGATTGAACAGACAGAGACGGCCTTTGAAAACACAGCGACCTACCAGGGCATCAAGAACGTTATCGTTCCTGGATTGACCCATATCGGGCAGGTTGAAGGCGAAAGATAAGTTGGACCTTTAGGCATCTTGGCATCGGATGTAGATACATCATTTTTTCATATTGGAGAAAAGGGAACGTCCTATGTTATCCATAAACGGCATTGATGATGGGAAAAGAATAATACCTAAAGATCCTATTCCTCTGGAGAAAGGAAAACAGTTTAAGGTCATTATCACTTTTCTAGAACCTCTTGAAGAGGGTGAGAAGAAACAACTGAGTCAGTTTTGCGGGATTTGGGAAGATACCCGCGAAGTGAAGTAAGGCGCTTATATGTCATCATCTTCTGGCTGGAAAACCCATGCAAAAGCTTATCTGGAACTCATCCGCTATCCGCTGACGGGGATTCCCATTGTGGCCACCTTGCCGGGAGTTGTCATTGCCAGCGACGGATGGTCGTGGCGTGTGCCTGTGGCTATGTTGGTTGCGCTGTTCGGTTACTGGGCAGGGATGATGAAGAACGATTACTTCCATCAGGAGAAGGATCGGCTCACCCATCCTGAACGGCCTCTGCCATCCCACCGGTTGGACACACGCGAAGTGTTCTGGGCCGCCAGCAGCCTGTATATTCTATGTGTGCTCCTTGGATTTGCACTGCACCCCTGGGCGGGTCTGCTCGTCATCGTACTGGTGATGATCTCCCACCTGTACAACGCCATCCTCAAGGAACAGGGCATCTGGGGGAGCATTAGTCTACCGCTGGGGATAGCATTGCTGAACGTGTTCGGCGCATTGGCTGTATCGGGTACGGTGCCTGGACTTGTGTGGATTGCCTTTGGAGCGACCTTCCTCTACGATTTCGGCACGCACATTGTGACCACATTCAAGGACATGGAGCGTGAGCGTCAACTCGGCACGTTGACGACGCCTGTGCAAATCGGGATACGACCCGCGCTACTTCTCTCCTCGATGGCAACCTTTCTGGCATTTGGCATAGTAAGTTTGCCCTATTTGCTGGGATGGGCCAAAGGAACCTACCTGATCTGGATGGGCATCGCGCTTGTGGCAACGGCTGTAACGCGCATCCCCCTCCTGCGCCATCCTTCCGAGCAACATGGTTACCTGGCACTCAAAGGGTCTATGATTGGGGCGATCATTTTCTTCCCCTGTATGGTGGGGGTGGTATGGTCTCAATGGAAGGTCGCCATTCTGGTATTACCCCTTCTGCTGATCACCCTGGGATTGCTTGAGATGACCCGGCAGGAGGTGTGAGGTGATTATTGAACGATTCCGCAAAAGCACAAGCGCGTAACAGGGCACGACAGTATCTCCTCTCCCTTCAAGCGGAAGATGGCCATTTCGAGGGTCAACTTTCCTCTAGTACCTACCCCAGTTGCGCCTATGCTCTGCTACAACTGGCTCAAGCCCGGACACCTGATCTGACTCTTCTGGAATGGGTTTTGGATCAGCAGCATGTCGGTGGACATTGGCGCTTGGATGCCTCCGAGCTGACTGACCCTGAGGCGACCTGTTTTGCACGGCTTGTGCTGCGACAGACCGCGGCAGATTATAGATTGCGGAATGAACAACCGCCAACCGAAATCGAACACGTTCTCGACCGCATCCCTCCCACCGAATCACATCTCTGGCTCATCAGGTTGTTTGAGGCTTACTGTGGCCAACGGAACTGGAACAGCCTGCTCCCATCCGCGAGTGTCAGATTCCTCATGGGAATGGCACAGCGTCTCATGCCCTTGCTGCCGAAAGCCTTGTTGAATCGAGCCAAACCTCCGATGCATCTGGCTCCGCCGCCGGATCTGTTTCGCACTCCCACCTTCCAAAAACTCTTCATTGCAGAGCAACACACG
>JAJRTO010000070.1 GCA_024278235.1 Candidatus Poribacteria bacterium | reverse complement strand
GGCCCGAGGTGCTGCTTGTGACGATTTGCCAGGAGCCCGTGTCTCCTCCCCACGTTGGAGCACTGGTGAAGTCCCCGTCACTGAAGGAGTCAATCACTTGTCCCAATGCCATTGTATCCACTACCACCATGCTGAACAACATAGCCAATACACAACGGATGATCTTCATGATCCTTCCTCACCTTATTGTTCACTGTTGCCCTGAGTGTTCAATGAACGCTTGCAGAATCTGACATAATGTATTCCATCAGTCGTGGCATGGTGAACATTCAACGCAATCGCCTCCCCTCACGTAGAATGAGTGTCCGCAGGTTTTCCGGGCTCAGCGGTAACCCCCGGGAATCCAGTCCGCTAACCAGTTTGGGATCCAGGGCATCTGTCTCCAGTCCTGTCCAAACTTGTGCAGATAGGCTCGGTCATATTCCAGCGCGCATATTCAGCGGCGTTTCAGAGCACCCCAGGTGGTTGCCAGAGTGCTATCACGGATGACAAGTGGTGTGGCGGAAATGATGGCGGATCGCGAAGATTCGCCCATCTGATCGAAACTCTCCAGCATATAGAAATAGGTCGTCCCACGTGTTGCGGTCTCATCGACGTACTGATAGAGGCCACTGTCGGTACGACGGATCGGCTCCTGCGTAATGCGCTCGAAGGGCCCCTCTTCCCGGGAGGCACGCCATACATGCCAGTGGATCACGCTCTGCGGATCATATTGCCATTCAAGCATCATCCCGTCTGGTGACCAGTATGCCTGAGAATGGCGAAGCAGGACAGGGAGCGCTACATCGGCGTTTTGGGGATTGGGTTGGTCTTGCAATTCGAAGTCATTGAGATTATGATCGGTATCCTCAGCGGGACCGCTGACACCGTTCGGCAGCAGGGCACTCTTGCGGGCGACGCTCTTGTTGGCATCAGGGTTTACAGTGGCGACGGTCTCAGAATCTATCGCGGAACCCATGCCAACCTTATCCACGAGTGCACCTGTATCGTCGTAGAGAAGGACCGTGTTATTATCCGTAATGGAATAGCTGGCCGAAGAATAGTCGACATTGCGGGCGACACTACCGTTATAGCCGGTTGGATGGACAATCAGAAGAAAACTGTAGGGTGCGATAGTTAGGTCCGGAAAACTGGTAACCAGGTTGCTTTCCGCACCGGAAGAGATCTTCTTTTTGAGCTTCCAGCCTTGCATATTGACACTTGCTGGCGTGGGATTGAACAACTCCACAAATTCGTCTTTGGCGGTTGCTCCACTAATCTGAACTTCGGAAATCACGAGATGATCGGGTGCGTTAGCACTCACGAGGAGGGGTAAGCAAACGGACAGAAATAGACTCATAACCAGAACTCTTGAGAGATCCATCAGATCGCTCCTTCCCTGATCCACTAAATGGAACGGTAATATGATTGAGGTGGGAGTGAGTTGGAGTTTCATCGACCAAAAACCCAGATACAACCAGGGTCTTCCAGCCTTAAACCCTGAGTTCCAACCCTTCTAATCCACTTACCATACTAATGAACTCATTATAGCATGGGTTATACGTGACTGCAAGCAAAAAATGCATCCTGCGTTGACATGTGCTCCAGGCATGGTCTATAATACGCTCATGTCAGGATGACTGTGGAATGCGATGTCAGTGATGACACTTTTCCTGGATTTTCTTAACGCTGGAGGTAATTGGTGAAAGGCGTTGTGCTCGCAGGTGGGCTAGGATCGCGATTGTATCCCCTGACAAAAGTCACCAATAAGCATCTCCTCCCTGTTGCTCGCAAGCCAATGATCTACTATCCCATTGAGCAGCTAGTGAGAACTGGCATCAGGGATATCACGATTGTAACGGGGGGCACAAACGCCGGGGACTTTCTCAGGTTGTTAGGGAATGGCAGGCAGTTCGGCCTGGATCATCTGAATTTCATCTATCAAGAAGGTGAAGGGGGAATTGCTGAGGCCCTGGGACTGACTCGATCCTTTGTGGGGGATGATGCTGTCATGGTGGCCCTGGGAGACAATCTGATCGACGGGGAGTTGATTTCGTTTGCCGATGGGTTCCGGAGACAATTTTCCGGTGCTCGACTGCTTCTCAAAAAGGTACCCAATCCTGAACGGTTTGGTGTTGCTGAAATCGAGGATGGGAAACTGATCCGGATCGAAGAGAAACCGAAGCACCCGAAGTCAAACTATGCGGTGACAGGTTTTTACATCTATGATTCACGGGTGTTTGACATCATCGCAACGCTCGAACCTTCGAAGCGGGGAGAACTCGAAATCACGGACGTGAACAACCAATATATCGCCTGGGGAGAAGCCGAGTTTGACATTCTGGAGGCTCATTGGACGGACGCCGGCACGTTTTACTCATTGATGAGAGCAAATCTTCTGGCAATGCCGAACGACGAGCGACTTCGCCTGCTGGATGAAATGGACGCCATTGCAATGGCAAAAAGAGATCATTGAGGAGACTGAGGATGTCTCAGGCATTCGCTGGTATCGAAAGGCGTTTAGCAAGACTAAAAGAATGCTTGATGAAACTAAGGTAGCTCAGACAGGAGAAAGGATGAACCAGTATATCGAGGGAGTTCACACAAAGCAACTCACGCGTATACCCGACGAGCGTGGGTTTTTGATGGAGATACTTCGGCGCGATGATCCTATGTTCCGGCAGTTCGGCCAGGTATATCTCTCAGTCGTTTATCCAGGGGTTGTCAAGGGATGGCACTATCATAAGATTCAGTGGGATCATTTTGCGGTTGTCAAAGGTATGGCGAAAGTTGTATTATATGATGCCCGTGAAGGCTCTGCAACTTCTGGTTTGGTGAATGAGTTCTTAATCGGGGAGCAGAATCCAATGTTGCTCATCATTCCTCCAGAGGTGCTGCACGGTATGAAGGGCATCGGCAGTGAACCTGCGTATCTCATTAACTGCCCTACAGAGCCCTACAACCATGAATCTCCTGACGAATATCGTATTGATCCCCGTAGTTCTGATATACCTTACGACTGGGAACTCCAGTGGGGGTAAGGAGTAGAGGACTCCATTGCGCATCCTAGTTACAGGTGCCAGCGGCATGTTAGGGGCAGAATTATGCCGTGTTCTCTCGCAAGAACACGAGACTTTCGGAATGTTGCATCAGAGTCAACCAGGGCACACCTGGGCATCGTTTATACATGGCGACATCACCAGCCGAGAATCTCTGGAACAAGTCATCGAGAAAACATCCCCTGAATGGGTGATCCATACGGCTGCGTGGACGGATGTCGATGGTTGTGAGTCAAATACTGAAAAAGCGTATGTTGTCAACGCCCAGGGCACGGAAAATGTTGCTCAAGTGTGTAGGCAGAACAACATTGGGTTGGTATATATCAGTACGGACTATGTGTTTGATGGCGAGAGGGATACACCTTACACCGAGAAAGACACACCAAATCCTATCAATAGCTATGGCAAAACCAAGCTTATCGGAGAACAAGCGGTTCAGTCCGACCTGGATCGCTATTTTATTGTCCGTACGGCGTGGCTGTTCAGCGAGTTCAGCGAGAATTTCGTGAGTTGGGTAGCTCAGTCTCTCCAAAGAGGAGATCCCATCCAAGTCGCAGTTGATCAGACAGGTTCCCCCACCTACTGTAAGGATTTAGCACAGGCACTGGCCAAGCTTGTAAAGGCGACAGAGTATGGTGTCTACCATATTGTCAATAGTGGTACGACGACACGTTATGGATTCGCTCGGGAGATTGCTCGTCAGCTTGAAGTGGACGCTGAGCAGTTGATCCCGATTAGATTTGAACAACTGGGGCGAGTCGCGCAGAGACCACAGTATATTGTATTGGCCCCAGGGCGTTTTGAGAAAATATGCGGCTACATGCCTCGTGTCTGGCAGGACGCACTGGCAGAATACCTATCCGCATAGGACTCACAGATCCAACATGAGTTCCTTGCAGATGCCAGTGTATGACACGTGATGGCGGTAGCCCGGGAACGAGTCAACCCGTGTCGAAGGTGAAGTGACATGATGCCTGGATCAAAGATTCTAAACCGTGACGCATTGATCAACATCGTTCGTGAGGAACAGCGTCGAGGCAAGGCTGTGGTCACAACGAACGGGTGCTTCGATATTCTCCATGTGGGACATGTGCGCTACCTTCAAGCGGCAAGAGAACTTGGCGATATATTGATACTTGCACTGAACAGCGACGATTCGGTACAGCGACTAAAAGGCCCCAAACGCCCGGTCGTCCCTGAGGATGAACGAGCGGAAATGCTCGCTGCACTCACATGTGTGGACTATGTGACCATCTTTCATGAGGATACCCCCATACCGTTGCTGGAGTTGATCCGCCCGGACATCCATGTGAAAGGTGGGAATTACAAGCTGGAACAGATTCCGGAACGCCATGTGGTTGAAGCGTATGGAGGCAGGATGGTGATCGGTCTGAACGCGCCGGGAAAGTCGACCACAGATCTGGTGAAGCGGGTGCTGGATATCTACGGACACTCGGGGACTTGAAACGGTAAACAGTGAAGAACGACAGGACAGGCTCGAAAGCGTGGGCGAGGTCCGAGTCAAAGTAAAGTGAAATCTGGCATCTCTTAACCTGCATAGGACAAAGCATGGATCCAGCAACTTTACGGTTACGAACTGGAAGCAGACCTCGTGCTGGGTTTGGCACACGAGGTGAAGTCTGTCAGTGCGCGAGTTCGTAGCGCTGTTGAGCAGTTCAACGCATGGCTTGAGAACCAGGATTCTCCCGGAGTTCCTGGCATTGTTCTTCCCGCAAGCGCATGCTGACATCAACTGGAGTAACGAGTACGAGTTCCTCGACAAGGAGCTGCAACAGGTGGTTCGTGACGCCGAATTGGGTGCGCGTCGCGTGGACAAGCTGGTGAAGGTGTGGCGCACCAATGGCAATGAGACGTGGGTGCTGGTGCATGTGGAGGTGCAGGAGACACGCCGTGATGAGGAAGCGCGCCGATATTGGAAGTTTGTGTTAGTACGTCGGATGTATGAGCGAGGATACAGTCGCACGGATATCGTGGAGTTGTTTCGGTTCATCGATTGGGTAATGACGTTACCTGAAGTGTTGGAAAACGAGTTGTGGCAGGAGATTTATGATCTGGAAGAGGAGAGACAGATGCCTTACATCACGAGTGTTGAGCGCATTGGAATCCAGAAAGGCATTGAGCAAGGGTTACAGCAAGGGTTACAGCAAGGAATGCTGGAAGATGCCCGAGAGATGGTATTGGAGGCTTTGTCCTTTAAGTTCGGCGTGGTTCCTGTGGAAGTGGCAGAGGCCATCAAAAGCATCCAGGTTCGGGAGGTAGGCACGTTGGAACGTTCAACGTTGAACGTTCAAACGTGCCAACGGAGCAATGACAAACCACCGTTCTAATGAAAAAACATGGGACATCTGCGTGCTAACAGCAGCAGATGAGACCCACGCGGACGTCTATCGCTTCCAACTGGAGCGTCTCCTGAGAGCCGGCTTCCTGCAGCCGGAAACCGAGTACCATGTGATCTCCGATCCCGGAGGGATGCGTATCGGCAGCGGAGGCGCGACACTGCACGTCATCAGGCAACTTGAGCAGAGAGGGATTTCGCTCACACGTTCACGCATCCTTCTCATCCATTCCGGAGGAGACAGCCGACGGATTCCCCACCTGAGTGTCCTGGGCAAGGTCTTCACACCCCTTCCTGAGCCGATCGGCTCCGTCTTTGAGATGACATACGACCTCTTGACAGCCATCGGCAAACATATCACCGCAGGACTGATGGTCGCTTGCAGCGACACGCTGATGCGCCTTCCTTCGGAAGTCATCTCTTTTCCGCAAAACTTTGATGTGACAGGAGTGGGCTATTGGGGTCAACCTGAACTGGGAGAGCGACACGGAGTTTACGAATTCGACCCGCAGACCCACGAAGTGTTGTTCTGCCATCAGAAATCCTCCGCAGACAGACTCAGGCAAGCTCAACTATGTAACAGCAAGGGTCTGGTCGCGATTGATACGGGTATCCTGGTCTGTAACCCCAACGCGGTATCTCAACTGCAATCACTGGCGAACTTGTTCTCAGAGGATACTCCTGTCGACCTGTATGGAGAGATGCTGCCGGCCTTGTCATCACAGACCGAAGAACATGATTTCCTGAGTGACCATCCCCCTGTGCGACGCCCGCTGTGGGATGCTCTGCATCCACTCCGCTTCGGTGTCTGGACTCCCCCGGGACTGGAGTTCTTTCACACAGGCACGACACGGGAATACCTCGGGTTAGTGGAACGTCTGCACGCCCAAACGTCCCACACAGAGCATTCCAACTCCCTGGCGATCAACATTCCACTGGACAGTGGCTGGGTGTGTCTCCGTTACGGTGTTTCAGATGTTCCCACGCATTGCGGAGAAGAAGCGACCCTCTTTGATGAGCCGCTGACTCCATGGTTACAGCGACATGGACTTTCTCCCGAAACGATATGGGCAGGAATCGAACCCACACAGCGTTGTCTCTGGAACGCACGTCTCTATCCCGTAAAGTGCTCTCCCGAACCCGAAGGAATCGCTCACAGTCAGCGAACCGATTTGCCTGGTGGTACGGTGATGTTCAGTGCGGAGCAGCCGGGATGGTTTCAGTCACCGACCCGGGAATGGCTGGAGAGCGAACGACTCTCAATGGCGGACGTGATGCAGCGAGCCGACCGCGTAGAGGCTTTTGCACAGGCACAGCGGATAGAAGCGAAACGCCGGATGGG
>JAJRTO010000069.1 GCA_024278235.1 Candidatus Poribacteria bacterium | reverse complement strand
GGTCAGGAGTATGACGTTGCCGACGAACACCCGGATGTGGTTGACAGACTGCGGACAGCGCATGAAACCTGGTGGGATGAGATCTCACCACTGTTCGAGCAGTATTGCCCCATCAGTCTCGGGAACGATGCGGAGAACCCGACTCGTCTGAATGCGATGGATGTGATGGGCGATGTGGCCTGGAATCAGGGGCACATCCTGATGGCTCAGAAGAGCACGGGCCAATGGACAGTCGATGTCGAGCAGGAAGGCGAATATCGATTTTCATTGCGACGTTGGCCCGAGGAACTCGATCTGCCCATCGACGCGGCCGCCCCACCCGAAGAGGTTGAGCCGATACCTTATACGTCTGGGTCAGCATGCGAGACCATCCAACCGGTCAAAGCACGTCTGAAAATCTTCGATCACGAGGAGATCGTTGAGATTAACGAAGGTTCCACAGAAGCAGCGTTCTCCATCCAATTGCAGCAGACAGGCATCACCCAACTCGAAGCGTGGTTCGTCGATGCCGATGGAGAGGAACGTGGCGCCTATTACGTCCATGTGGAGCGATGTTGAGGCATACTGAGCTTTCACGTTCGGCTGAACCGGAGGGATAGATGCAGAACAATAGAAGACCCAACATCCTATGGGTTTCTTTTGAAGATACGAACCCTTTCTATGGCTGCTATGGCGATCCCATCGCACGCACGCCTCACCTCGATCGTCTGGCCGCCGAGGGCTGCCGGTGGCCAAACACCTTTTCCACAGCCGGCGTGTGTGCGCCAGCCCGGTCAGCGGTTATCACCGGCATGTATCCGATCTCGATCGGGACCCACCACATGCGAACTACGCACACCAATCGCTTTACGCCGGAACTGCCAACACCTTACTCCGCCGTGGTGCCACACTATGTGAAGTGCTTCACAGAGTATCTGCGTGCTGCTGGCTACTACTGTACCAACAATGTCAAGACGGACTATCAGTTTGAGCCACCACTGACTGCCTGGGATGAACTCAGCCGCGAGGCCCACTGGCGGAATCGGCCAGACCCTGATCAGCCGTTTTTTGCCGTGTTCAACCCAACTCGCACTCATGAGAGTGGTATGTGGCCAGAGAAATGTCCCAAAATTACGTTCGATCCCGGTGCCATCGAGTTACCTCCGTATTTCCCTGACACCCCCAGGGTGCGCGAAGCGATGGCACGGATGTATACGAATATTGAGTACAACGACAGGATCCTCGGAGATCTCCTCGGACAACTCGAAGAGGATGGCCTCGTCAATGACACGATTGTTTTCCACTGGAGTGACCACGGTCCTTTGCCGCGTGGTAAACGTTGGCCTTATGACTCCGGCATCCATGTGCCGATGATCGTCCGCTGGTCGGGACATCTGGAACCAGGGAGTGTCAATGAGGATCTGATCAGCACGATGGATCTCGGTCCCACAGTGCTGTCACTTGCCGGCGTCGAGATCCCGTGGCACATACAGGGCCAGGCGTTTCTGGGTGAACAGGCGGCGCCGCCACGCGAGTACATCTATGCCAGCCGCGACCGCTATGATGAGTCCTACGATATGGTACGCGCTGTACGCGATAGACGCTTCAAGTACATTCGCAACTGCTACCCTGAGAAACCTTACCTGCTCTGGATCCCATATCGCAACCGCCATCCGATCCTGCAGGAGATGTGGCGATTGCATATGGCTGGTGAACTTGAGGGAGCACAACAACTCATGTTTCAGCCGAATCGCCCCGTTGAGGAGTTCTACGATACACAGGCAGATCCCCACGAGATCCATAATCTCGCGACCGATCCTACCTATCAGCCCGAACTCATACGCCTCCGTAAGGCGCTGGATGCCTGGATCGAGGAAGTCGGGGACATGGGTGAAATCCCGGAATCCGAGATGGTTCATCGATGGTACCCCAATGGCGAACAACCGGAGACTGCGTCTCCGGTGTTCATCCCGATTTGCGAAGAGAGTCCAGGGCAGGCAGCCGCACCTGAAGGTGGAACCTTCCGGGGGCCGGTGCTTGTGCAACTCTATTGCGCAACGCAAGGTGCGTCCCTGGCGTATACGTTCGAGTCCGGTGGCGATCCACACTGGCTCCTTTACACGACGCCGTTACGCCTGCCTGAGGGTAAGGCAACGTTGAGAGCAAGGGCCATCCGGATCGGTTATAGGGAAAGCAAAGAGAGCACAGCGACATTTGTAGTTGATCTCAGCTAACCTTGCTGCAGAGTGTGGAATCCACCGACTCTGTGAGAAACCCATGGCAAGATGTGCCGGGGAGCACAGCTTGCCACTGACCGGCCGAGTGAAGGTGGTGCCACCGGAATCGCTCACAATAGACAAAGTGGAGGAACTTTTTCTTCACTTGTAGTTTATGCAAACGATACTATCAAAGGAAACCACACCATGATCTACGAAAACGTTGAGCTTCACAACGTAGCCGAAATCCTGCCTATGCCAGACGTGGACGGCGTGCGCTTGCAGCGCGTGCCGGAAAGCGTGCGCGTCGAACTGAATCCAGGGGCGCAGATGCGCGCGCTTCAGCCCGACAACGCGGAGATCCGCTTCGTGAGTGAGGGGATAACCCGCGTGACCGTATCCTCCGAAGGAAGCACAGACGTGATGCTGTTTCACGGCGCCTTCGACGGGAGGGAACGGTTCACCATCACCCGCGAACCGAGAACCATCCAGGTGCATCCGGCCGCGGTGCATGTCCAGCGGCTGGATGCAGCCTACTGGCGTGACCACCCATTTGCGCCGAACGTGCGCCGTCTGATCCTCGGTGGCCGACGACGCGACCCGCTGATCCTGCATGGCGTGGAGGGGGACGGTGTGCGCCCACCAGAACCGGATGAGTTGCCATCGCTCCGCTATCTCGCCTATGGCACGTCCATCACACACGGCTTTGACGCAGAAGGCCCACACCTGACCTACGTGGGCCAGACGGCCTGGCATCTCGGCGCGGACCTGATCAATCTGGGCTTCGGCGGCAGTGCGCACTGTGAAGCAGCGATTGCCGACCACATCGCAACCCGTGGGGATTGGCACGTGGCATCGCTCGCGCTCTCGGTGAATATGCAGGGATTCTCGATGGACGAGTTCTACCGGCGCGTGTTTTATATGGTGGACACGGTTGCGGGGCAAAATCCTGACAGGCCCATAGCCTGCATCACGCTCTATCCGTACTTCCGCGATTTCGGCATCGAGGATGCAAGCGCACAATACGGCGGCACGCCGGAGGAATATCGCCAGGCATTGCGCGATGCCGTCGCTGCATCGTCACATCCCAACCTGCATCTCATCGAAGGCCCGGAGATCCTGACGGACATCCGGGGGCTGACGCACGACCTGATCCATCCGGGGGATCACGGTATGATCGAGATGGGACGAAACTTGGCGGGGAAACTGAAGATTCTCAATGCCACACACCATAAGTAGATGTCCGAAGCACCAGCCCGATGAGGCTCCAGATGCACCCCAGCGTGTAATCCCCCAGAATCAGGCCGAAGAAGAACGGAACTGCCTTGCGATAGGCTCTGGCGCCTCCGTATTTCAGGATGAGCCATTTCAGGAACCAACTGATGAACACGGCAAACCAGGAGCGTCCCAGACCGGAGCCGGCCGTCAGTGCATAGCCTGCCGGATGGAACGGCCACCAGATGAAGCGCAGTTTCATGACCATCAGGAACAGGGTAAACAGGAATCCGAGACCGATCCCGGTGACTGCTGCAATGTCAGGTTCACGTGGATACGTGAGCCACGATTGCAGCCGGTTGAAGGTCTCCCATCCCATGTAGACCACCCAGCCACGCGCCTTCGCTGAGGCCCCCAGACGGTAGAACATGTCGAGATAGATCCAGAAGGTCACAAAGATACCCACGATGATCGCAAGCGACATGCCCCACAGTTGTTGCCGGCTGCTGATGCCCGTCCGGGAGGCGATCTTGAACGCTTCCAGTTGGCTCGGCATCGGATGTGCCCGGTAGCAGCGATTGAACGGATAGAGGAACGTGATATTGGTCAGATTGGCCGGGCCAAGCCGCCGTGTGCCCAGAAAAGTTACCAGCGTCCTGCCGGGGTCCACGTAGATGACGGTGTGCAGTGGTGGGCCGATTTCGGCTCGGGCGCGAGTGATCCCAAACACCATCGGGAAGTAGATCAGGAAAAATAGGCCGATCACCCAAAGGGACATCCCTGCCTGCATCAGGAACAGCGCGAGGAACGCCATGCCGAGGCCAATCCTCAAGGCAGCCGTTCGGTAGCTGATCGGTTCGCCGGATGTATCGAGCAGCTCTTTCCCACCGAATATCCTGCGGCAGATCCGTGCATAATGACGTCTCCCCATCCACAATGCGAGAAGCCCCAGGGCGACCCAGGCTCCGATGGATTGCTCGTGTGTGTAGCTGCCCTGGAGACCGACCGCGCTCGCTAGAACCGACTGGAGGCGACGGATCACATAGAAGAACCAGCACGAAAACGATAGATCCAGCGGCGTGAAGAACATCAGCCCGATGATGAACGGGTAGAACGAGATCGTCACGCCGCCCATCGCGTTCCACGGACGCGAACTGAACGAACCGATGTACTGATTCTTGACGGGGATCGCCGGTACCTGGGGATAGAGGAAATGCAGGCCGTTGAGGATATCAATGACCGCCACGATGCCGAATCCCAACCAGAGGAGTTTGTTTCTGAAGAACGAGGTGGGATTCTCCGTCATGGCAACCGGGAGCTGCACGATGGGATAGCTGAGTTTCTCGTGTTCGATCCATTGTTTGCGGATCAGCACCGTGGTCCACATCAGCACGTGCCAGAGCACAATCACAAAGAACGACCATGCGAGTACCGGCGGCAGCCATGCCCTGAGATGTTCCGCAGTGTAGAGACTCGATTCTCCATTGAAGTAGCCGGAAAGCACCTGTCGATCCTGCACCGAGTACCACCTGGGGATGTATGGGTGGAAAAGTTCGGCCCACTCGTTCTCCGGTGTTGCAAACCAGAACGGATGCTCCAACACGGGGATAAGGTAGCCCATCATCGGGTGGCCGGAGATGGTCGAGATCATCACCACCATCGTGTAGATGAACAGCAACTCGGACTGGGAAAAGCTATATCGCGGAAGGTATCGCTTCAGGAGAAGGTTGAGCAGGACAAGAACGAACAGCGTGAAGAGCGCGTTGAAGAAGAGTGACGCGATGGTAAGTTGGGTGGCGAACCACACCTCGCTGCTGAGTGCGACCCAGTAGGCGTTCAGGATAAGCAGTACCAGCCCGGTCAGGATGGCCCGGACGGAAATGCGTTCTCGTTTGGCGTATTTCTGTTCTTTGCCCTGCATAGACAGATGCTAACATCGCTCCCCGTCCATGTCAACAAAGAACCTGTTGACGGAGCACCGAAAACTCGGTACAATGCTCCAGAGCTACAAAGCAGTTGACTTCAAGGAGGTATCACACAATGAGCCAATCCAAACCCATTCGCGCTGCCGTCATCGGTCTCGGTCGGGCGGGATGGAATATCCACGTCCGTGCGATGCGGGACCGGGAGGATTTCCAGGTAATCGCCGTCGCAGACCCCAACAAAGAACGCCAGCAGCAGGCGAAGGAAGAATTGGGTGCGCAGGCATTCGATGACATCACCTCACTGCTTGCAAATTCCGATGCCGAACTCGTGGTCGTCGCAACGGCTTCATCCGACCACGCAAACCATTCGATTGAGGCACTCGAAGCCGGTCGGCACGTGCTGACCGAAAAGCCGATGGCAACTTCCGTCGAGGATGCCGACCGGATGCTTGCGGCCGCTGAAAAAGCTGATCGCGTACTCACCGTGCATCAGAGCGCGCGTTGGTCACCTCTGTTCGCATTCCTCAAGCGGATGCTCTCCGACGAGCGGTTGGGTCACGTGTTCCACATCCGTTCGGGGAGCTACGGCTACCGTCGCCGGAATGATTGGCAGACGTTACGGAAATATGGCGGTGGTTTGCTCAACAACAACGGCGTCCACGCGGTGGATCAGTGCGTCATCCTGATGGAATCGCCCATCGTGGACGTGTTCGGAGATTTGCAACAGATCCTCCAGCCGGGGGACACGGAGGATCACGTCAAGGTCGTGATGCGTGGCGAAAACGGTCGCGTGATCGATCTGGAACTCAGTTCGGCGTGTGCGGCATCGCTTCCATCGTGGGTGCTCATGGGCACACGCGGCGCGCTCACAATCAACGGGGGAAAGGCACTGCTGCGTTATGTGAAAGGTGACCTGAAGCCGCTCGAAGCAATCGAAGAACCGTTGGCAGCAGAACGCAGGTACGGCGTCGTGGGAGGCGATGAGATCGAGTTCGAGGAGATCGAACTGGAGCCCACAGCGGACACGGGTGTATCCTTCTATGACCAACTATCCGCTGCAATCCGCAATGGTGGTCCGCCACCGGTGGATCCAGCCACCTCACGCGAGACGATCCGTGTGTTGGCTGAAGCGCGAAAGGGGGCGCGATTCGAGGAACGACTATGAACGAAAGACCGAACGTCCTGCTTATCACAAGTGACTGGGAACCAAGCTGGCTGAAAGCGAGCACACGATAGACGATGAGAAGAGGAGACGGTGAGAAGAGGAGACGGTGAGAGAACACGACTCCCCTCTTCCCCTCTTCCCCTCTTCCCCTCTTCCCCTCTTCCCCGACAACACAAGCCTGTCGTTCCAAACAGCATTCCGCATCAGACCGAAGAGGATTGAAGAAGCGAGAGGATGAGGAAAAATGAGGGTTGGAATCGCCCGACTGTCCCATGAAACCAACACGTTCGCGCTCGAGAGGAATGACTCGATGGATTGTGTCCACATCCAGTATGGAGCGAGGCTGTTGAATGAAGCGCATCCCAGGAGCTTTCTCGGCGGTTTTATCGAGG
>JAJRTO010000068.1 GCA_024278235.1 Candidatus Poribacteria bacterium | reverse complement strand
GTTTGAGTAGTTTCACGCAGCCGAAACGGGACACGTAGTCGAGGATCTCCGTTTCAACATTCTGAGGTATGTCATATTTGCTGTACGTACGGAGGGATTCCAGGATCTCATCGCCACTCATGCCGGCAGCCGCAGCATTCCAGAGTGACAGGGGACTCAGACGATAGGTATGGATATGCTCGGGACTTTTTTCTAGTTCTGCAAAGCGTGCCAACGCATCCCGAGCAGATTCATAGAGGGGATGGTCAACTTCCAGCAGGAGGGAACGATCTCCCTGGACAATGAGGGGATTGGCAGGTTGATAGGGCATAACTCAAGATTTATTGAACTCCAAACATCTCTGCGCCCTTGAGCACAGGTACGTAGTAACGCTTGCCAGAATGCATATGCTGAATTTCCTCGATGAGTTCTACCAGATCGTCCTCGTAGTGAACAAAATCGATACCATCCGTGTTGACGATGAGAAGTGGTGTCGCATCGTAATGGAAGAAGAAGGCGTTATAGCTTCGATTGACTTCCATGAGGTACTCATCAGATATGTCCAGCTCATATTCTCGTCCGCGTCGCCGGATTCGCTCCTGGAGCGTCGTTGTGCTTGCCTGCAGGTAGATGACCAGATCAGGCTTGGCAACCATACCGCCCAGAAAACGGTAAAACTGTTCGTACAGGGCAAGTTCATCGTCATCCAGATTTAGGTAGGCGAAGATGCGATCCCTTGCAAAAAGGTAATCACAGATGACACGTTCCTCAAACAGGTCGCCTTGCAGTAGTTCACGTTGTTGGTCATAGCGACTCAGCAAGAAGAAGATCTGCGTTTGGAATCCATATCGATTGCTATCTTTGTAGAATTTCTGTAGGAACGGATTCTCCTCTGCCGCCTCCAAAACCAATCTGGCATCCAGTTTGTCGGCAAGCAAACGTGCAAGCGTTGTCTTTCCAACCCCAATAGGGCCTTCAATAGCGAGATACCGGTGGGGCAGATTCATCCATAGCCTCCTATGGCTAGTGGGCCTATGACCTATCGCCCAATATCACTGACGGTTGTTCTTTATCTCAGATAAGCGATGGACTACCTTATCATCCTTGAGCGCGTTCAAGAGTGATTCCACAGATACTTGAAAGTGAGGGTGTTTCAAATTGGGAGCAATCTGACACAGCGGCTCCAAGACAAACCGCCTGTCGTGCATCCGGGGATGGGGTATGGTCAGTTCAGCAGTCTCCAGGCATTGATCCTCATAGATCAGCAGATCCAGATCGATTTGCCTCGGCCCCCAACGGGTTGTTCTCTGGCGTCCCATATCCTGTTCCACTCTTTGCATCCATCGGAACAGTTTCAGGGATGTCAACCGTGTCTGAACAGCAATGACGAGGTTGAGAAACCAACCTTGTGATATGTTGCCTACTGGCTCTGTCTCATAAAGATCAGAAACAGCCGCTAAATCAATCCCGGGTATGCTCGTCAGCCGCTGTATCGATTCCTCGATGTTGGCTCGTCTATCACCAAGATTACTGCCTATGCCAATATATGCAGTATCATATGGGGTGATTTTACCGGACTTTGGATCGTTCATGGATTCAACAGCGGCTTGTCAGTGCTCTCACTATCCAGATATTGCATCGCCATGTGTGCCGCTTTCTGTTCCGCTTCTTTCCTGCTGCGCCCAATCCCATGCCCCATTTTCTGTCCGCTGAGCTTCACGGCCACCTCAAATAGTCTTGCGTGAGCAGGGCCAAACGTTGCCAATATCTCATAATGCGGTGCTTCTGCAGCATGCGATTGCCACCGTTCCTGCAAGGCCGTTTTGTAGTCCAACTTGATCGCATCCTGTGCAAGCCATTCCACTTTCTGTGCGAGAAGTCGGGTCACAAACTCATAAGCGGTCTGAAATCCCCCATCCAGAAAGACACCTGCAATGATCGCTTCCAGGCAACTGGCAAGATTGGAGGATCGTGTGGGTCCACCACTGGTCGCTTCACCGGGGCCAAAACGCATGAAGGCCCCCAGGTCGAGTTCTCGCGCGGCATCTGCAAGCACGGGCTGACTCACAACGACAGCCTTCAACTTGGTGAGATCACCTTCGTCATAGTTGGGATAGATCTCATAGAGATAGGCTGAGATAACGGCCCCAAGAATGGCGTCTCCCAGGAACTCCAGTCGCTCATTATGTCCCTCAGCACCGATTTCCTCGTAGACTAGAGACTTGTGGGTGAGTGCAAGTTCTAGCAGCGAGGGGACACGGAAGCAATACCCGAGCCGTTTCTGCAGTTCTGAAGGATCACGCGGGATAGAACACATTGGATTTCGATTGACAGGAAACGGGTCTGCCTTTGATGAGCACTGCAAATGCCTGGCTTCTTGGGCAGGAATCCTTACTCATAACGTCGGATGATCAGTGTTACATTATGCCCTCCAAAGCCAAAGGCATTTGAGAGGGCTGTATCGATATGAGCAACTCGTGACTTATTCGGAACATAATCCAAGTCACATTCTGGATCTGGACATTCCTGATTGATGGTCGGCGGTAAAAAACCGTGCTTGATGGCACCAATACATGCTATCAGTTCAGCGGCACCAGCCGCACCAAGCAGATGTCCTATAAGGGATTTGGTGGAACTTATGGCAAGAGAGTAAGCGTAGTCCCCAAAGGCTTGCTTGATAGCGCGTGTCTCGGCGATATCGCCGACAAGCGTCGACGTGCCGTGGGCATTGATGTAATCGATTTGCTCTGGTATCAACTGTGCATCACGAAGTGCTGATTCCATGGCTCGACAAGCACCAGAACCTCCTTCATCGGGTTGGACCATATGGTATGCATCGGAACTCATCCCATAGCCGATGATCTCGGCATAGATTCGAACGCCACGTCTGAGAGCATGTTCCAACTCTTCGAGAATCAGCACACCTGCACCTTCTCCCATGACGAAGCCATCGCGCCCTTTGTCGAAAGGTCGGCTTGCGCGCTCCGGTTCATCATTCCGAACACTCAGGGCACGCATCTTGCCAAACCCGGCAAAGCTGAGGGGAGTAAGGGGGGCTTCCGCTCCTCCTGCGATCATCATATCAACGGTACCATGCTGAATCCACCGGAAACTATCCCCGATAGCATT
>JAJRTO010000067.1 GCA_024278235.1 Candidatus Poribacteria bacterium | reverse complement strand
TCCGTATAGAGCACGTGTTTGTCCAGGTCGATGGGTTCTCCGTAGGCAGTGGCACGTACTTGATCCGTCGCGCATTCATGAATCATTGTCCGTTTGAAAAGCACTTCCTGAACCTCGTGCTGAAATATCAGTTCAGAAAGCCAGCTCACCAGAAGATCCTCGACAGAAGATGCTTCCACCTCAATCGGATATTCGTGTGCGCTTGCTACTGTCTCCGTATCTGCTGTGGCATCCAGGATGGCCTGGGCTGCATGTTCGAATAGCGTCTTGAGATCCGTCCCAAATGCCCGGATGCCGAGATCTGCTGTGTGGTCCATGTATTCATACGGTTTCATCTGACCTACTTTCGTCATCAACGTACGAGCAGAACAGTGCCGCTCAAAACCTCATCGCCTGAGTGAATCTGGTAGATGTAAACGCCGCCTGACAGGAGTCTGCCGTTTTCATCACGCCCATCCCAGATGTTTCTACCCGGGGAAAGCTGTCTGACGCGCCTCCCAGCGATGTTATAGATGCGGACGCGATAGACGGTTCCGGGTTCCCGTGTCACCACATGGAACACCGTTCGATCACTGGGATCATCGTTCCCATTCGGTGTAAACGGATTAGGGGCAGCCCAGCCGTAGCTGATAGACCGTGCCGAACGAGTTGCCCCGCTCACGAGATAGAAGATGCCCAACTGCTGAACATCCGCATACATAGCAGTATCCGCATCATCGGGCCATCCACCGATCTGGTAAAACTGAACCCCGTCATATCGATACACCAGCTCATCGCCTGAGATAGGATAAGGAATGCCGATCCTCGCAGGTCGCTGTAAATCGAGCATCTTCAGCGGCTCCCCTCCGGCGGCATACACCTGAAAACGATAGCCGGTCAAGATGCGACCCGGATGCGGCCGTCCCGGTGCTCCTGCACGCGAGATAGCGATCCGGACATCCCGGGAGAGTGCCCCGGGGGGGATCTGAAGAAACACCCCGTCGAGCCCGTAGACATATTGTTCCCGGCCCACGTCCCGCTTGAGTAGTGTGTCTATCTGAAAGATCGTGTCACCGGTGAGTGTATCCCCAACATTTCCTGCCAGATCGGTGCCTCTCCAGGAGAAATACCCCGCGCCGTCGGGGAGATCGGATGGCATCACATCCAGGCCGGTCTCCCAGACATCACCGTCACCCATTTCCAGTGGTAGCATAACCGCCGGATATCCCTCTATCTGGTACATTAAAGCAGGTGTCGCTTCCTGGATCGGCTCTGAAATTTCCAGACGTATCCGCATCCTTCCAGCGGTCATCCGATATCCGTATCTTCGATCTGCAAAATCGGCTGGCCCCTGCCAATCGATCGTCGCTACCGGGGGAGTCGTATCGATGTTCAGTGGCCAGTGGGCTACCTCAGCTATTGTCCCCGCCTCATTCTCGACAGCGAGATGGAAATACCGGATGCCATCCCCAATCGGTTCGAGCGTCAGCTCACGGGCATCCGTGGGAAGCGCCCGGGTTGGCCGGCCATCCGGGATCAGATCGATCCCCCACCGTATCTCCGCAATGGCGGCGTATGGCGTTGCGATCTCCCATGTGAATTCAGGACGATTGAGAGCGGAGGGCACGTTTTGAACCGGGTGCGTAGGGCTGGTGAGTTCGATGGTCGGTCGCTGGGTATCCACCTTGAGAAGCACCGCCGGCGAGAGAGTTCGATTTCCTGCATGGTCAGCGACGCGCACCTGCAGCAAAGTTCCTTTCGTGTCAGAAGTATCCGGGATTTCGTCCGCATCCGCCCATTCAGTGGCTTGTGGAGAGTCCGAATCGGAACGGAAAGGTTGCCAGGCGGAGTCACCGTAGCGGAACTCCAGCGTTTTCCAGTCGATCCCGGATGGGCTATCCTCTGCTATTCCACCGTACTTCCGGATGGATTGAGCGTACCATCTATCCCCTTTGGGCGAGGTGATGCGGATCTCCGGAGGCTGTGTGTCCACCCACAGCGGATAGTGATCGGCCTCTCCCCACAGTCCTGTATTGCTCTGAGCGCGTACGTGGAAATAGGAGACGCCATCCGGCACGACGGGTATTTCGTATTCGTGCAAGGTTCCATCGCTATCCGCGATCTCGTCGGGCAGCGTATCGGGAGATGCATCCAGCGTAAACGAGTAGCCGCGAATGCCACTCGCACTCTCCGGGGCCATCCAATGAAATCGAACGCGCGCAGCACGAGCCCACTTATCGCGGGGATGTGTGAGAGATTCGACCCGGGGCGCACCCGGTGCTGTGGTGTCGATCTGCACTCGATAGTGTTGTGTGAGGCTGGCATTGCCTGCGCCATCCTGCACCTGAAGATGGAAGTAGTGAAGGCCATCCTCGGTCGCGACAAACTGCCGTTCGGTGATCGTGGCATCCAATCGCTCTGTAGGCTCCGTTTGCGGGGATCGATCCCAGGCCCACAGATAGTGGCTGATACCCGACAACTGTTTCTTGGATTGCCATTGAAATCGCACCTCACGCTGTGCACTCCAGCTTTCTTCATCGGGATGGCTGGGACTTGTGAGCAGCAGTTCCGGCGTGACGGTGTCCACCCGGATCTCATAGTGGGCGGTAGGGCTCCACAATCCACTGAGACTCTGAGCGCGCACATGCAGGTACGAGATACCGTCGGCAAGAGGCTGCTGATAGGTGGAAAGCTGCGTATTGATCACCGGTTGGACTTCTGTATCCGGTTGCGTATCGAGGAGCACCGCGTATCCTGCCATTCCGCTGATCGGATCGGTGAGATCCCAGCGCGCAGTCAATTGTGAGTGCCACGTCCATGTGCCTGCGGGGTGGCTGGTGGAAACGACCGTTGGCTTCTCAGGCGGGATCGAGTCCACCTGGATCTTCCGATGGACTATCGTGCGATTCCCCGCTTTGTCCACAGCAAGCAGGTGGAAATAGGAGATCCCCGATTCAACTTCGAATGCGGCCTCCGTATCGGTCGTCTCATGTTCGGTCGGAATACTCTCCGGCTGAACATCCGCAGCCCAACGATAGAAGTCGATCCCGGCGAGATCCTGAGGGGGAATCCACTGCATGATCACGCTTCCATCGGCATACCAGACCGTGGAGTCCGGATGGCTGGGGCTATGGAGTCGAGGAGAGGATAGCTGGGTATCCACACGCAAGGTCTGCTCTGTGCTGTTCTGATTTCCAGCGACATCCTGAGTGATCAGCACGATCCGCCAGATGCCATCATCCAGTTGCAGGGGCCATTCGGATTGCTGGCCGAGGATCACCGATGGTGGGAGTTCCGATTGAGGATCACGCACCCCGGATTCCGGAATAAGGCGCAGCATCATGGTGTTGATGCCGCTCAGATCATCGCTGCCCGTCTCCCAGGTCAGGATGAATTCAGACTGATTCCACCAGATCCTTTCGTCTTCCGTTGTTTCCCCCACCAACTCGCCATTTTTTGGACGCAGTGTAAATGTCGCCGGTTCCGGCGGTGTGGTATCGATCCAGAAAGGGCCTGCGGACACGATCTCGGAGTCGTTCCCCGCCTGATCAGCCGCCTGGAGATACAACCAATATTCCCCGTCATTGAGGGGTTCGCTGAGCAAACGGGTATCACGGGTAAACGAATGGGCGGATGGACGCATAGGTGTCGCCGATACACTCGTCGAGGGATCCCACCAATAGAACGTTCCTGCAACGCCGCTGGTCATGTCGGAAGCCGCTTGCCAACGCACTTCGACCCGCGCCCGACTTGACCACTCAGCCACTGCGTGGCTTGGGCTCTGCAGGTTAATAGGAGGAGAGGGCGGTGTGGTGTCGATGCGGAAGGGGCCGAGATGGGTCGGATCGCTCCAGTTCCCCGATTTGTCACCAGCGCGTAGGTGGGCGTACCATTCTCCATCCGTCAGAGGTGGGCTGCTAAGTTGCGTGATCCCGGATCCCACGTTCAG
>JAJRTO010000066.1 GCA_024278235.1 Candidatus Poribacteria bacterium | reverse complement strand
CAGGTGTTCGATACCGATTTCGGCACCGTTGGGATCATGATCTGCTACGATAGCTGGTGGCCTGAGTCTGCACGCCTCCTGGCGCTCAAGGGAGCTGAACTCATCCTGTTCCCGAATGCAGGATATGAAGAGAAGATCCTATCAGTCCGAGCGATTGACAACAATGTCTACATCGTTGCGGCCACGCTGAACTCACCTGCGGCTATCGTGAATCCTCGTGGTGAGCTATTGGCTGTCTCCGCTGTGAACAACGTCCTGACCGCGGATATCGACCTGAACGACCGTCCCAAATGCCATCCCAATGCTGGTGGGAATCTCAATCCGGGACCCGGGGGTGCGCGTTGGGCGCGCAACGCCAGCTCAAACCAATTGTACGAGGAGATTTTGGCCGAAGTCAAACATCTGAGCCCTGATGAGCCAGCTATGTTTGGATTTTCTCATTGACCTTATCATAAATTTCTGCGAAGATGAAGCGGCTCTGCAAGGAACGAGCATTTATCCAATGCACAAAGGACGAGGAGGACAGGATGAGCCAATTAGCCATCAAGGGTGGTGATAAAGCCATCACTCTGGACCAGCGTGAAGCTGCATTGTGGCCCATCATCGACGATGAAGTGGTAGAAGCTGTTGTCAACCAACTGAAAAGTGGACAGATATCATTCTCCGATACCATTTACAGGTTTGAGGAAGAGTTCGCCAGTTATCATGGTATCCAGTATGCCCTGGCTCACAACAACGGGACAGCCTCGATACATGGCGCATTGTTCGGGATGGGCGTTGCACCGGGGGACGAAGTGATTACCCCTGCCGCCACCTTCTGGGGGACCTACATGCCCGTTCTCTCCTGTCAGGCGATTCCGGTTTTCTGTGATATCGATCCCTTCACTCGCTGTGTGGATCCAGCGGATGTCGAGCGTCGAGTATCACCGTATACGAAAGCTATCATCGTGGTGCATATGGGAGGGATGCCCACCGAGATGGATGCCATCATGGAGATAGCCAGACGGCATGATCTCATCGTGATTGAGGACTGTTCACATGCTCACGGTGCCAGTTATAAAGGGAAAAAAGTAGGGACCATCGGGCATGTGGGCTGTTTCAGTATGCAAGCGGGGAAACTCCTGCCGAGCGGCGAAGGGGGGATTTTGATTACAAATGATCTGGAGTGCTATGAACGAGCGGTTTGCTTAGGTCACTATGAGCGCATTTCGAAGCTCCCTGATGAGAAATACCACAGGTATGCCAGCACCTGCTTTGGATACAAGTATCGCATTACTCCCATCGCAGCCGCCATTGCCCGCGTGCAACTGCGACATCTGGACAAGCGCAACAAGCAGCGGGATGACAATGTGATGTATCTGATGGATGGCATCTCGGAGTGCAGAGGTATCGACCCGCTGAAGCCACCAGAGTATATCTTCCGTGGATATTACAGTCGTCCTTATGTGCGCTATGCAGCGGAAGAACTGGGAGGATTACCCAAAGAAAGATTCATCCGCGCATTGCACGCGGAAGGCGCCAATGTGACTGGCGGAGCACCGGGTGGCAGCGATCACTTGACAGCACTGTTTCAGGAACGGAACCATCCAGCCTTTACCCGCCCGGAGATCAAACGCGAGGTGAGATATGAAGCGGGAGACTTGCCAAATTCTGAGAACCCGCGCAGGGATTTGCTGACGATCCCTGCTTTCCCGCGAGCAAGCAAAGCGTTGCTGGACCAATACATCAATGCCTTCTGGAAAGTCACCGAGAACGCTCATGAACTGGTTGAACCACAACAGGGAAGTGGCTCAGGAGCGTGAGCTGAGGATGTTACCACGGCAAGAAGCAGAACCGTCTGCGGGATGAGGATATCGAGAAGATCGTCTCGACGTTTCGCGCATTCAAGGAAGTCGAGAAATAAAAGCGCAAGGAACGCCTGGAAAAAGTGATCATCTGAGTGGAACCATGTCAACACCCCAGGAGGTCCTTCAGGTCCTTCAGGTACTCCAGGGAACATCTTGCCGATTCGCGAGGTGATACACATTGGTCTTGCTCCACAACGAGCCAACCGGCGTAGTTCGCACTTCTGAGGATGTCGAGGATCTGTGGGAACTTGACAACGCCACACCCAAGTTCGGTGAACAACGGCACGATTTCACTCATGGATTGGTGGGCAGCCACGTGCTGGAACCGCGTCGTGCGGACATCCTTGCAGTGCATCCATGCAATCGACTTGGCCCATCGCTCACACACCGAGACCGGGTCCTGCAGTGCCAAGACAAGATGACCTGTATCGAGGCAAAGCTGCCATTTCGTCCAGTCCATACCATCGAGATCTTCCTGCCATATCTGTTTGCTGACCTCGTGGCTCACCACGTAATGGTTGTGATACAGCGGCATACATCCCTCGGACCGCACCGTTTCACCGACAGCTTCGTATGCGCGATGGACGTTTTTTCGCTCCTCGTCGGTACGCATTCCCCCCTTGCCCGCAACGGGGCCGAAGATAACATTTCGACCACCCCGTTCCTGTATCCACCGGGAGAACTTCCTGGCACTCTCGACTGCCTGGGGCAGGGCATGGACATCGGTATAATTTGATGCCCCCGCATACACCGTTGGGACCGTCGGCACACCATATTCCCGAAGCATCGCATCCACATCTGCCATGTCGTAGTGTCGCTCCAGCCATGTGGGGGCCAACTCGACGCCATCGTAGCCGAGATCACGCGCGGCCACCAGCAGATCGGGCAAGGGAGTCTCACCCCAGCCACACATATGAAGCCCTATTTTCATATTCGATACACTCCTCCTGGTCATTTGCATTCCGTGCAACAGAAGATGGTATTATCCAATTTTGCCCTCCCTCAATTGGAAATCGGCAATCTTCCTGGCGACTTCTGCGACGGGGGCTGTCCAGATTTCGTCTGATCGCCATATACAGACTCTCGATTTTTCCTGTTGGCCCAATCTCCAAAACTCGATAGGATGGCAGACTGAACCGTTGAACGCATTGTACTTGTTTCTCACAATGTCGTCAAGAGAAAGTGATGAGGGGGCTGCTCCCGCAGGATGGGCAAATTCCACGGGAGCAAAGAAGTGGCTTATTGACTCCTCGGCTCCCAGCTCCGCCGAACCAGTTCCTTGTTGGCCTCTGTGTCAGCAGTTGCTTG
>JAJRTO010000065.1 GCA_024278235.1 Candidatus Poribacteria bacterium | reverse complement strand
GGATTTCCTTCCGCGCTATCCGTCTTCCTCGCTTCCGCGCTGACGACAGCCCTCAACCCGTAAACGCGCAAACCCGTCAACCCGCAAACAGCGCGAAGCGCCCTCCCCATCCGCACCGATTCCGAAATCGAGGACTTTCTGAGCAAGCTGACCGACAATCCCAGCGTCGCTGACTGGCGGGTGAAACAGGCTCAGGATGCCATCGAAATCTACTACGAACAGTTCCGGGGGATCCCCCTGGAACCAGCGCAGAGAGATGAGGAGACGAGGGGACCGGGAGAAAGGGAGAAGAGGAGACAGGGAGACAGGGAGACGAGCAGCAGCCGTCCAACGTTCAATGTGCCAACGTTCAACGTGCCAACGTGCCAACTCGCAACCCACCACATGTATGCGGGATCGCAAGAGGGATGGATTACGATGATGCACCGCAGTTACTGAAGCCCGAAGCCTAAGAACTGACTACTGACATATCATTTCCACACTCAACCCTAATATCATAGCATGCATATGTCGCTCAGGGAAGCATTTTTCAGTACAGGACCCGGGTGTCCTACGCCGATGGGGAATGGCGGTTGAACCGAGGAGCCGTTTGGCGCTTCATCTTGTATCTGTCCGCACGAAGATGTATACTAACATGATTTATTCTGTTGCATGAAAGCCAGGCAAGCAATATTCAGAAATGGATGTCAAGTTTCAAATGTCAAGAACCCAGCAACCACCGTGCTTTTCTAACGTTCAACGTCGAACGTTTCGCGTGAAACTTGCTTATCCTGCAAGGAGAACAATTTGATGAAAATGACGTTTGTGTCTGCCATGCTTCTGGGCATGATCCTGAGCATCCTCGTCACGGCACAGGATGCGCAAGCTGCGGGTGAAATCGTCATCGTGACTTCTTTGCCCAAAGATCTGTTCGAGACTTACACGAAGGCTTTCGAGTCCAGATACCCGGGAACGAAGGTTGTGGTCAAATCCAAGAAGACTTCAGCAGCCGTCGCCTATATCCGGGAAACCGCCTCGAGGCCCGATTCTGACATCCTCTGGGCCAGCGCAGTGGATGCCTTTGCCGTATTGAAGCAGGAAGGTTTCCTGGCTCCCCATACCTTGCCGCAGGAAGTCGCGCAGCATATCCCCGCGAGCATCGGCCCTTATCCGATTCACGACCCGGATGGTATGTACTTTGGATGCGCCCTGAGTGGCTACGGCATGATGTGGAACACGCTGTATCTCCAGGCATACAAGCTCAAGGCCCCGAAGGAATGGACCGACCTCACCGACCCTGCTTATCATGGGCATCTCGCCATGAGTGCACCATCGCGTAGCGGCACAACCCATCTCACCGTGGAGGCCATCCTTCAGGGATATGGTTGGGACGAAGGGTGGGAGATCCTGCTCAACATGGGAGGCAATATGGCCGTGATCACCGAGCGGAGCTTCGGCGTGCCTCAAGGTGTGATCAACGGAGAGTTCGGTCTCGGTATCGTGATCGATTTCTTCGGTTTATCAGCGATTGCCAGCGGCCTCCCCGTGGATTTCGTGTATCCTTCGATCACACCGATTGTGCCCGCTAATATCGGACTGATCAAGGGGGGACCAAACCCTGGGGATGCCAAACGGTTTATCCACTTCCTGTTGAGCGAGGAAGGACAGCGACTGCTATTCGATCCAAAAATCAGTCGCTTGCCGGTGATTCCTGAACTCTACGCGCAGGCCCCAAAGGGTTTCCCAAATCCCTTCCGGATGCAGAACCCCGATATGACATTCGACATCGACCTGTCTCAGCGACGGTATGGATTGATCAATGCCCTCTTCGATCACGTAGTGACGTACCGCCTCAAATCGCTGAAGGATGCCTGGAAAACCATCTACGAGGCCGAGGCTGCGATCCAGAAACGCAAGTCGCGCGGCGAGGATGTCGCACAGGCCACGGCGTTGCTGGCGGAAGCACGCACGCTCGTCAGCCGTGTGCCCATCCGTGAGGAACGGGCAAATGATCCGGCGTTCAACCTGGATTTTTCCCGGGAGACCGCCGGGTTGCAGGCCAAGTATGAGACGGAGTGGGATGCGGCGGCGAAGACCAACTATGCCAGGGCAAAGCGACTGGCGACACAGGCGATGGATTGATGGCAGGAATTCTTGACCGCATTCGGGCCAGGTTCAGTTCGCAGGAAACTGATCGCGCTCAGTTGGTGGTATTTCTGCTGCTGTTGGCGCTTCTGGGCATGTTCATTGTGTACCCTATCCTGCGCGTGCTGTATGTGGCGTTCACGCTGGGAAATACGCTGACATTGACGCACTTTCTCAACTTCTTCGAGCGGGATCTGTTTCGAGAAGCGTTGTGGAACAGCCTGTTGGCCGGGCTGATGGCCGTTCTCTTCGGAAGCCTGATCAGTCTACCGTTGGCCTACTTCACTGTGAAGTATGACTTCCGGGGCAAGATCCTGATCCGCACACTGGGTATTCTGCCGCTCGTCATGCCGCCTTTTGTGGGGGCTATCGCCATGCAGTTGATACTCGGGCGTAGTGGCATCGTGAATCTGTTGTTGCTGCGATGGTTTGGCACGACGATTCCGTTCATGGACGGACTTCCCGGTGTTATCATCGTGCAGACGCTCCATTACTTTCCATTTATCCTGCTCAACGCCTCTGCATCGTTGGCGAATGTGGATCCTTCTCTGGAAGAGATGGCGCAGAATATGGGAGCACATGGATTTCGGCTGTTTCGCAAGATCACACTACCGCTCATGATGCCCGGCTATGTAGCGGGCGCGCTGCTCGTTTTCATCAAAACGGTGGATGACCTGGGCACGCCGCTCATGCTCAACTACACGAACATGCTGGCGCCGCAGGCGTATCTCCGGATCACGAACATCGGAGTGGAAGACAAAGCGGGTTACGTGATCGCAGTCATTCTGGTGTTATTATCGCTGTTCTCGCTCTGGATTGCCATGCGGTATTTGAAGCTCTCAGAGTATGCAACCACACAGCGTGGCACCACCGGCTCCAGCATCGCCAAGAAAATCACGGGTTGGAAACTGACAGTCGTCCTGGGATTCTGCGTTCTGATCCTGACCATCAGCCTGTTGCCACATCTCGGCATCGTGCTCATGTCTTTCGCCAAGTTCTGGAGTTTCTCGCTTCTGCCAAAGGCATACACCCTATCTCACTACGCTGAGATCTTCGTGCAGACCCCACATTTTGTGAGGAACACGCTTGTCTACTGCCTGATGGCGGCCGGGATTGACGTGGTGCTGGGGGCGTTGATCGCCTTTCTGTTGGTCCGGGGGCGCATCGCAGGCAAGGGGATCCTCGATCTGATCGCAACGTTGCCGTTGGCGATTCCCGGCGTGGCGCTGGCGATTGGCTACTTGCGGGTTTTTCATTCGTACGAGATTCCCATCCTGGGTGGGCCGCTCACCTCGAGTTGGCTCATTCTGGTGATCGCCTATTCGGTTCGACGGCTACCGTACACGCTACGTTCGTGCTACGCAGCCATGCAACAGATCCATGAATCTCTCGAAGAAGCGGCCATGAACCTGGGGGCCAACCGCCGACGTACGTACTTCAAGGTGACGTTCCCGCTGATGACAGGTGGACTGGTCGCAGGTGGGATCATTTCGTTCATCACATCGTCCGTCGAGTTGAGTTCCACGATGATGCTGGTCCCGAAGAACGAGTATGGCCCATTGTCTTATGGCATCTATGTTTACATGCAGAGTGCCGTTGGCCGGGGACCCGGTGCCAGTCTCGGAGTGGTCGCCATCCTCGTGGTAGCGATTGGGACATATGTGGTGAATCGAATCTTCAAGGAGGGAGCGGGAAGCGCCTTCAAGATGTGAGTGCTGAAATGAAATATCCAATGAACTCCACACAGAATATCACACATCGTGCGGCGGAAGTCCGTATTGAGCGACTCAACAAGCGATTTGGCGACTTGATCGCTGTACGGGATGTCAGTTTGCATATCGAGCGGGGAGATTTCTTCACCTTCCTGGGGCCGAGCGGGTGCGGGAAAACAACGCTGCTGCGGATGATCGCGGGATTTACCACGCCAGACGACGGAGACATCTATTTTGACGATCAGCGCGTGAATGACATTCCAGCCTGGGATCGAAATGTCGGGATGGTGTTCCAGAGCTACGCGCTGTGGCCTCATATGTCCGTGTTCGATAATATCGCGTTTGGACTCAGGGAGAGAAAAGCTCCCAAACACCTGATCCGCGAAAAGGTCACCGCTGCACTGAAGATGGTCAGTCTGGAGGGCCTGGAGAAGCGTCGTCCATCCCAGCTTTCCGGGGGGCAACAGCAACGTGTGGCACTCGCGCGTACACTCGTGATCGAACCACGACTGCTGCTACTGGACGAGCCGCTCTCCAATCTCGACGCCAAGCTGCGGATTCAGATGCGGAACGAGTTGCTCCGGCTTCAGCGGGAACTGGGGATTACCACAATTTACGTGACGCATGATCAGGAGGAAGCACTCGCCATCTCGACTCGCATTGCTGTCATGTCACAGGGGATCGTGATTCAACAGGGAACACCTCAGGAGATCTATGAATCGCCCCGGAGCCCAACCGTCGCTGATTTTGTGGGGGTCTCGAATTTCCTGGAGGGGAACGTTGTCCAGGTGGAAGACGATTATGTCCGACTCGATTTGCAGAATTTGCCGTCCCTGCTCATATCGTGGAGGGAATGGCTTGAGAGTCCACCTCCACCGGGTACGGCACTTCTGATCAACGTGCGCCCGGAATCCATCCAGATCGAAACGGAAACGTCCGAGATCGCCAGTCCATCCAACCGGATTCCAGGCACGATCGTGGCTTCTGTCTATCTTGGCTCTGCGGTTCAGTATGAAGTTGAGCTACCCTCAGGGCAATGCGTCCGTGTCAACGCCCTGAATACCCGGCGAACACCGCTCCTTCCAGAGGGACAGAGCGTCTTGCTGAGTTTTTCACCACAATATGCGGTGCTGCTTCAACCAGCGTGAGAGGCAAGTTGCTTGGGCATCTGGATTCTGATAGAATACGGCAAGGTATGCTTTAGGCACTACTCAAGAGCGATGGATGAGCCTGATAGGAGGAACCATGAAAATCACTTCCGTTGAGATCATTCAGCAAACAGAAAGCAGTGACCTTCCCAGGGATTACGCCTGGATTCTGAACTCATCTACCCATTTGCTCATCAACCATACAAAATGGAGTATCATTCATGAATCATCCCAATAGGCAAGCAGATGGTCGCCACAGACCTAACCAACCGCTGAACGTATATCCTGAGGATGGGGTGGGAAATGAACCGCTCAATGTGACTCTCTATGCGACGGTTTTCGAGAGCCGGGATCTGAAAAACACGAAAGAAGAGGCATTTGCGAATCGGTTTCAGAGAAAGACCCTGCAAGCTACCCAGTGGCAGGTCAGGAGTTCCGAGAGTCGCTATGAGGACCCTGTTTGGGATCAGAGCCTCAGCCCAGATGATATGCACCATACATCGGGAAAGATTGTCCTCTCCAATAAGCCACACGAGGTGACCCTGCCCTACGGTGTATTGGAACCATCCACCTCCTACTACTGGCGGGTTCGGTATCAGGCCAGCGACGATCTCTGGAGCGAATGGTCGGATGAGACCCGCTTCGTCACATCGCCGTTCGTCGTCCAACCATACCTTCAGAACGTAACGCAGACGAGCATCGTCGTCATGTGGGAAGATCACACTGAGGATGGCTCTGTGCAGTATGGCCCGGACGAATCGTGCAGACAGCAGGCATCTGGAACAGCAAAGAAGACGGAGGCGAATACCTTCATCCATAAGATTGCTATCGAGGGACTCTCCCCAGAGACCTGGTATCACTATCGGGTTATCAGCGGTTCTCATTCGAGTCCGACTGCGACTTTCAGGACGGCGCCGCATCGGGAGACACCGTTCACGTTTGCCATCTGGGCTGATAGCCAGACCGGCCCCCAGATGTTCGAGACTTTGCTGGACAGGATGGTGGGCAGTCACATCGACTTCGCTCTGGCCGTCGGCGACATGGCAACGGATGGAGGGGTTTACGATGACGTCCATAACTACCACGTCGGCCCTCTCTCCAAGAAGTTCGGCGGCAGGATTCCCTGGTTCCAGACCTGGGGATCTCATGACGGGAAGGAT
>JAJRTO010000064.1 GCA_024278235.1 Candidatus Poribacteria bacterium | reverse complement strand
CTTCGATGATCTCGAAGCCGTGTCTGAAGAAGATCTCTATCCAGCGATCCAGATTCGCAAAATCAAAGCGGTACTGTCCTGTTTCTGGCTCTGTGATGTCGATAAGCTGATCCTGCACACGGCCGTCTATGATCCCTCCCGTGTTCGCCATGGGAAACAACGGTGTCAGGATCACATTCTGACGGTGATCCTGAAGATTCTGTGCATAGATTTCGATGACCTTCCAGAAATCCTCCGTGAGTGGCTCCAGATGGTGAAATTTCAGAATCAGTCCCGGCAGCAGCCAGTTGGTCATCAGAAAATGGGAGCGTTCTGGCAGACGAAACGGCCATACTTTTATACCAAAGGGGATCGTTTCTTCTCCCGCCGTACAGGAGAGCCGTATCTCTCCCTGGTAACGCCCCGGTGCCGCATCTTCTGGTATGCGCACCCGTATCCAGAGGCTGAGCGTATCGGGAAACTGGATGCGACTGATGCCCCGCCAGAAGGATTTCAGAAGGGGATCGGGATAAAACCCAGGGGCTTTCCCCTCCAGATCCTCAGGCGAATTTCCCGCCGAATGCCAATGCACCGGGACATATTCGGCGAAAAGAACATCGACTGTCTCCGAGGAGATCACTTCCCCTCGGGCGGTCGTCAAATCGCTCACTTTGGCTTGCAGATCATTGAGTTCATTCGGCGGGCCGTGAACACCGATCTGAAACGCTTCGACCTCGCCACGCGCTGCATAGAGCATGGGCTTGCCGGGTCCGCGCCTGGGAACGCGCTGATGCGGAAAAATACGCGACATAGAATTTTGGGTCCAGATACGCCATGACATGAGATATTCCTCCACAAGTTATATCGATTTTCGTTGGTCCATCATCCTGGCAAGTTTCGGAGTTGGAACGTTGGAACGTTGAACGTGAAACGTGCTTAGAGCACCTCAGCCTTGATCATATTGGTTGTCCCCGGTACATCCACAGGGGTTCCTCCGATGATCACCAAGCGATCTCCGGATTGTGCCAGGCCAGACTGCAACACAGCTTGCTTGGCACTGGCAATCATGGTATCGGTATCCTTCGCTATCCCAATGCCAACGGGGTACGTTCCCCAGAGGAGCGTTGTCCTGCGGAGTGTCTCTTCGTGAGGGCTCACAACGGCGATGGGAGCGTGGGGCCGATACCGGGACACAAGTCGAGCCGTCTGACCGGTTCGGGTGCAGCATAGGATCAGTCTCGCATCCAGCTCCAGAGCCATGTGGCAGGCTGCATGGGCAATGGCTGTGGGAATATCCCCTCTGGTCATCGGCTGAAGTCTGAACAGTTCCATATAGTCGATGTTTCTTTCGGTAACACAAGCGACTTCCGCCATGATGCTCGTAGCGGCGACAGGATATTTGCCGATGGCCGTTTCACCGGAAAGCATCACCGCGTCTGTGCCATCAAAGATAGCATTCGCTATGTCCGTCACTTCAGCCCGCGTGGGTCGGGGATTGGTGATCATGGACTCCAGCATTTGAGTCGCTGTGATCTCAGGTATCCCAATGAGATCCGCTTTTTTAATGATCTCCTTCTGTATCACAGGGACCTCCTGAATAGGCACTTCCAATCCGAGATCTCCCCGCGCGATCATCACACCATCTGCCACATCAAGAATCCGGTCCAGATCTTCGAGAGCTTCACGTTTTTCCAGTTTGGCAATGATGGGAATATCCGCTCCGTGCTGCTGCATCAATGCGCGGAGTGTCCGCAACTCATCGGCACTTCGGACAAACGATTGAGCTATCCAATCCATCCCATGTTGGATGCCAAACAGGAGATCCCGGATGTCCTTTTGGGTTGGCACCGGCTCCTTCAGCGCAACTCCAGGTGCATTGATACCCTTGTTGGATTGGAGTTCCCCACCGATGATGACTTCACAGAGGATATCGGTTTCTGTGGTGGATCGAACACGTAGCTCCTGCACACCATCTGCCAGGAGAATACGGTCATCCGGCTTCACCGATGCGACGAGATCAGGATAGTTAATCGATACCGAGTCGGCATCCCCCGGGACACGTCGCATCGTGAGAATAAACGATGAACCCGGTCGCAGTTCAATGGTGCCCTCAGCCAATCGGCCGATGCGCAATTTTGGTCCGGAGAGATCTTGCAGGATGGCAATTGGCTTCCCGAGTTCTTCGGAGACATGCCTCAAGCGCGCGATCACCTCCGCATGCTCCTGGTGAGACCCATGCGAGAAGTTCAGACGAGCGATGTTCATTCCAGCTTCGATAAGTGCACGCATAACCTCCGGCGAGCTGCTGGCAGGTCCAATGGTACATACGATCTTCGTGCGTCTATGTGTCATCTTCTCTCGCTCCTCGATGAGCCATGATGATACAGAACCTCCTGGGCATACAGCATCGTCGGCAGCAGAGACACCGGTTCATCACGCTTATGATAAACGGCCAGGCACACATCCCAAACCCGGGGGGCAAACTCGCAGAGTTCAACCCAGCGGTGAATGGGAAAATAGCGATCCCCTTCTTTGCTGTCGATACGATCACCGACACTCGGATCATCGAGCGAACCATTCCACATCCGGTCCAGTAGCGTGTACGCAAAGCGGAGGAGCTCATCCCGATCAAATACGACACCACGGTGCAACGCCTCCACGGCCAGACCGACATTGATGCTGGCATGACTGCTGTCTTCGGGACCACTGTGATCCCCCTCTCCCTCTCCCCAGTCCCAGTAATTCCAGGTCCATCCCTTGCCAGTGGGGCGCAATTTGCTCCGGAAGTAACGTGCCATTTTCACGGCTTTCTCACGCAGTTCTGGGAGTTCATCAATCGATTGCAGCACCAGGTAGGTCTGAGCATGCATCGCGTACTGATTGTGAGGGAGTAGACGGCCTGGGAACCGTTCAGCACGATTATCTGTACTGCGATAGGCGCCCTTGTTGTCGGGTAATTCAACCCAATACGGTTCCCATTTCGGGATGAAATTCGTTCGCATGAT
>JAJRTO010000063.1 GCA_024278235.1 Candidatus Poribacteria bacterium | reverse complement strand
TGCTGCTTCTTCTCGGGTGCGCTTCTGAGTCTTGCAAGCAAGGAAAACCTGATCTCGATAAGGTTCAAGCGCGGGCCCAAGACGGTCCTCTGCATTTCCATAAGTGGGAGCGACATCGAAGTAGTTGACACCTCTCTCGATGGCATGTTTAACGGCAGCATTGGCCTCATCTTGCGGTATCCCACTGACGACAATTCCGCCGAAACCGATAATAGACAGCTTCCGGCCTGTTTTACCCAACTCTCGCTGCTTCAGAGGTGGGAAATCTTTAACGTCTTCAGCTTCCGCAGACAGGTGAGGCAGCGTGTAAGTCGTCACCGCACCGGCAGCGAGTTTCATTAAGAATTCTCGACGATTCATTCGATTCAACCCCTTTCGGTCACTGACTCTTCGGGTACACTCAACCGACACTCCTTACGTTTTTCATGGAGCGACTTCAAAATTTATGATAGGATACTGATTGTGTGACTCAGTAAAAGCCTTCAGCAACTTGAGACTCTCGATTTATGAATAAGGCCAGATCATTATGAACCCGACTCGCAAGACAGCCGTCGCGCTTAAGTACCGTGCACAGGAAGATCGAGCGCCACGCATCGTGGCTCAGGGGCATGGTGTCCTTGCCGAACGGATCCTTGAGATCGCACAAGAACATGATATTCCTATCTATGAAGATATGCTCCTTGTCGAAGTGCTCGCCAGGCTGGACATAGGAGCAGAGATCCCGGAATCCCTGTACCAGGTCATTGCAGAAGTCCTGGCCTTTGTCTATTCGCTCGACAAGCGTCACTCCGATAGTGGGAAATCGTCCGTTCTCTAGATCCTGGCCGCAAGCCACTGAATACCTCGCCCGACAACCGTACGGAAGTTTGGATCGGAGAACGTCTGCTTATCATGCCCCGATTGATAGCAGAAAACACGTGCCTTTTTGTAGTGTCGCACCCATGCCAGCGTCTTCATGCTGTTGGGATGATCCGTCGTTAAGAGGATATGACTGCCTTCACCGGGCTCGTTCACCGTATACGTTTCGTCAACCATCTCCCAGGAAGCGAGTCCTTGTGTAATGGGATGCGCTCTATCTGCAACATCGGTGCGGAGGGTCTGGTTCATATAGTATCCAAACGCTCGCTCCGAAATGCCGCTGATATCCGCCCAGAGTTTCCATTCTGGAAATGCAAGGATGGCGTGGTGCAGAAGAAAAATGCCCTGCTTCGTCTCCCCTAATTGCTCCAAAGCGGCCCTCATACCTTGTTCCCACCAGTTGCCCTCATCTGAAGGTGTTTCCTGGTGGAAGTTATAGAAGACCAGTACATCATAGAATTGCTGACGGATACCTGACGTGTCACTGACAAACTCCTCCAGATGCTGCGGATAGCAATCGATCTCCGGTAGACCGCGGAACAACATCTGGAAATTTGGTACGTCATACGGATGGTGTCCGGTGATCACAGCCGTTTTGATCTTATTCATAGCTTCTCTCTTTCATCTGTTGAATCTGATGCAACCGCCTGCTGCATGGTAACCGTTCGCATTTCGGGAAGCTCGGGGGATCTCGGAGGTGTGAAGCCATCTCGATTGACAGAGAGCAGGCTGGTTGGCCGCACATCCGCCCAGCCATACGTGTTCTCGATGAAATCACGGAGCTTGGCCACTGTTTGCTCAAAATCCTCCAGTGCGTCATCCCCCTGTTCAGGGTCCTCTTTGAGCAAATCGCATAGATGAACGATAATTACCGTGCGGTTCACGGCTCGCTCACTGTAGATGCCTTGTAAAAAGCGATAACCTGCATTGGTCAGTTCCCGGGCCTCGATACGAATCGCCATCACCCAGTCATTCTGATACTTCGGATGCGTGTATTGGCCTTTAATACTTAGACTTTCTGCCTTCTCAAAGTCAATGTGAGCTTCCTGTATTAGCCGGGAAAGACGTACATCTTTCTCCAACTTGGGTAGCACAATCATGTTTTCCATCGTATTCCTCATACTTCCCTGTACTCTGAGCGATCACAGGCTGCACCTTATGTTACAGGCTGCACCTTAATGTTTCCGAACTTCCTGTGGTTGCTCAGGACAGGCACAGGGGCCTGCCCCTACAAAAGCTATCTTCACCTATTGACCCACATGGGCTGAGTCCTTTTGGTCCAGTATTTCTTGAATTTGCTCAAGTTGTTCCTGGATCCCCAGTTCCTGGTAGACGGTAGCGGCTTTCATAAGTGCCTGATAAGCCCGTTCTTTATCGCCAGAATCGAGTAGCACATTTCCCAGATCTCTGTACCCATCTGCCACATCCAGTTGATTTTGCGCCTCCTGTGCCAATTCGATACTCGTGTTCAGGCAACGTTCTGCGAGTTCCCATTGCTTGAGTGCCGAGTAAATCCGACCATAAATGCGATACACGACAATGATCCCTGACCGATCATCAGCCTTCCGTAACAGCGGAAGTGCTTCATCACAGAGTTCCTTGGCGACAGCCGGCTGCACATGACTCAACAACTCAGCTCGATTCACACAGACGAACGCAAGGAAGCGGATGTTCCCCGTTTGGCGTGCAGATTCTTCGCTGCCTGCATAGTAGTAATCGGCTTGCTCCAGATCGCCCTGTCTACTGTATATCATGCCCAGATGCATCTGCGCCTGGGCCAGATATCGGAGTTCACCGACCTCTTCATAGCCCTTGATGCTTGCTTTGTAATAACGGATGGCCTCCGGCATCTTCTGTTGTATGGCATATATCATCCCGAAACAACGATCGGTATCCGCTTTGAGCTGGATATTCTCGATCTGATCGGCTATTTCAGAAGCCTTTGTGAAACAGCCCAGAGCTTCATCCAGTTGGCCTGTCTCAGAGTAGTTCAGCCCGATGTTGTTCCAGATGTTGCCGACTTCATGCAGATTCCCCAACCGTTCGAATATCTCTCGACTTTCCTCATAACTGCGTTGAGATGCGTCCCATTCACTGCGGATTGCATATAGATTGCCCAGTTGTTTGATCGCTTCCGCTTGTTGCTGAAACTCATTTCTTTGCCGTGCGATTTCCATGATCTCGTGATAAGCTGCAATCGCATCCTCGATTTCGCCAAGCAGATGGGATTGTATCCAGACAATCCGTTGCAGCACATCGAGGTAATCCGGCTCTCCCGGATCGATCAGACGCAGAGCACGTTGATAGTAATTTACGGCCCGATCATTCGCATACAGATTCTCGTCACTCGCAGCCGCTCTGAGCAGATACTCACGTGCTTTATTAGGTCGATTTGCCTGTTCATAGTGATAGGCAAGGGCATACACATCTGTATCTGTTTCCCGATACTCCAATCCCTGAGCCAAACGTAGATGATATTGACGGCGACGCTCCGGAGGAATCTCTTCATAGAGAATCTGCTTGAGCTTCACGTGATCGAACCGATAGGACTCCCCGACGGGAACGATCAAACGATGCACACGCTCCAGAGAACCGAGCATGTCCAGGAGTTCCAGCCCTTGAATACCGACAATGGGTGCAAGCATGCTCAAGTCAAAGAGTTCACCTTCCACAACAGAAGCACATTGTAACAGATCTCTCTGCTCCGGTGAAAGTCCTGCCAGCCGCCGCTTGAGCAGATCACTGACGTGTTGAGGTATCTCAACGGCTTCGAGGGGATGGACCAGGCTCCAGACGCCCAATGGATCCTGGGCAATGATCGCCTCAGAACGCAACCACTCCAATGTTACCAGGACAAAGAGCGGATTCCCTTCCGTTTCCCGGTAGATGTGCTTCAGGAAAGCATCACTGAAATCGGCCAGCTCAAATAGTGAGCTTATGAGGAGCGAAACGGCTGCCTGATCCAAACGTTGTAACCGCATCCGCTGCAGGATACCTTCCGATTCAAGTGACTGGAACAGTTGTTCCACTGAATGGCTTTCCTGAACGGTTGTCTCGCTCGGCGTGTAGTTCATCAATAATAGCAGAGGGACCTCTTTGGCATTCCGAGCAAGATACTGCATCAGTTCGAGGGATCCACTATCGATGTGCTGCACATCCTCAAGGAAGATGATCACAGGAGTTTCTGCTGCTATCGAGAGGAATGTCTGGGTCAAGGCGTCGAGCAAACGATCGCGGGCGGCCTCAAGCTCAGATGAACCTTGAGTGCTTGTGCTGATATTGGATCTATCTGTCTCCAGAAGTTGGGTGAGTTCCTCCGGGATATCTGCTGATGAGTACGTGCGCAAGGCTTCTATAAAGGGCAAATACGGAGCGGAGATCCCTGGATCCGCACACCGCCCCCGAAGAACTCGTGTCGTACTGAGAGAGAGCAGGAACTCCTCCACAAGGCGGCTCTTTCCGACTCCCTGCTCCCCCTCAATCAGGAGATATTTCCCCTTGCCGTCTGCGACTTCCTGAAATATGGCGTGGAGTTGGGCCATCTGCTCATCCCTGTCGACAAACGTGGCCTCGAGTCTTTCCACACTTTCCCAGGCAGATTCCTCCTCTTTCTGCCTGGCCTGATCCGCCAATGCACCGGTCGTCTGCCAACTGGTCTGGCAGTCTTCAAGCACAGAGAGAAGCTCGTTGGCAGAGGGATAACGTTCAGCGGGATCTTTCTTCAGTAATCGCAGGATCAGTCGATTCAGTTCGACGGGCAATTCAGGGATTTCTCGCCGGGGTGGGAGGGGCGCTTCGTTGATATGTCTGTAGAGCAATGAGATGAGGTTATCTCCCTGGAATGGAACGTGCCCTGTAACCATCTCATACATCATCGCACCCAGGGAGTATAGGTCTGTGCGACCATCCAGAGGCAACCCCATCGCCTGCTCAGGGGACATATACATCACTGTACCAGCGATTCTCTGTTCAAGCGACAATCGATCCGGGTCCACCTTTTCGGCGATCCCAAAGTCCATGACCTTGACGACTTGCTCCGACGCTATCATGACGTTGTCTGGCTTGATATCACGGTGAAGGATCCCTTGTGCATGAGCCACATTGAGTGCTACCGTAACCTGTTTTGCTATTGCAAGAACCTGGTCAACTTCGAGCCGGGGTTGCTCTTCAAGAAGATCCCGCAATGTTTTCCCTTCAACCAATTCCATCACAATGAAGAGATCCTCTGAATGTTCAATGACATCGAGGACACTCACAATTGCGGGGTGGCGTAGTTGAGTCGTCAGTTGAACTTCATTGAGGGTATGCTGCTTATCATCCGGAGAAGAAAAGCGGGGCACTTTTATGGCAACGGGTGTTCCTGTTCGAGTATCGGTACCGCGATACACTTGTGCCATGGTACCTGATCCGATAAGGGAACCGATTTGATAATCACCAATGATTTGCACAGTGTCAGGATCCTTTAGGCAACAGTCAGAATACAGGCAGTTCTATCTGAGCGGCGATATTCTAGCACGCATTATCTCGCAATGCAACTAAGGTAAGACAATCCAGTCGGAGCATGGAGAAGATCAGAGAGGAAACATCACACGCTTCCCCTGTTGTGCGGAACGATAAGCCCCCAGGATCATCTCGATGCAGCACCGACCATCCTCGGCGGTTATCGTGGGAGCCTTATCGTCCAGGAGATAATCGACGAAAGGACGAGCAACGGCTGCAATGCGTTCCCCATGCCCATCGGGCAATGGAATATCGAAATACTCCCAGTCCCCTTTTTCCTGTAGGTACATCTTCAATCCGACGGCATCAGGCGGACGAGGTACGTTCGTGGATGGGCTGTCATCGTAATTTTGGATGATCACCCCTTTATCACCATACACTTCCGTCGTATTCTCTCCGGCCCAGGTTGTTGAACTATTGAACAAGATCGACATGGCTTTGTTCGGATATCGGTAGACCGCCACGCCATTATCATCGGGAGCGACATCGGTGAGTATATTGTCGATCTCAGCAATGACGCTGGTGGGGCAACCCATGATCCAATAGAGGAAGTCAGCAGCATGCGAGGCATCATCCATAAACATCCCCATGTTCTTCTCGGGATCAATGTGCCAACGGGATGGGCCGTTGATGAAGCCTTCATTGAACAGAACAGGAATGCAGTGGCGACGGCGTATGACACCGACATTGCCAATGGCACCTGAATGTACCAACTCGGCGATCTTCTTGTTCATCGGATCGTGTCGCATCTGATAGGCCATCATAAACTTGATCTTGGCGCGATCCACCGCCTCGATGATCCGATCGCAATCCTCTAAGGTGAGTGCCATTGGCTTTTGCAGCAGAATCGATTTTCCTGCCTCTGCGGCAGCCACGGCAAGTTCCGTATGTTTGCTGGTCTCACTAGCGATCATCACGGCCTCTACTTCGGGATTTTGCAGCACATCTTCCAGATGGGATGTGAACGGGATGCCGAATGCATTCGCTGCATTCTTACCCCGTCCTTCATCATCATCCCAGCAGCAAACCAGTTTTGCATCGTCGTATCCCCGTATCTGATGACAATAAGCGTTCACATGGCCGTGAGCGAAACTTAGAACAGCAATTCCTACTTTACCCATAATATCTTCTGGTATATTGAGAAGCTCGATTGCCTCCTATATACCTCCTCCTGTTTTTTCGCAAATATTCGCATCCTATCGATTGCAGTTTAGAATGGTAGTTTTTGAGCCGAGAACGAAAGGAAGGAAGGTAGGTAGACGGATAGCGCGAAAGGGAGCATCTCTCGTCTTCGAACCTCCCGCCTTTATCGAGCCATGCTATCATTTCAAACTGAAACCGATATGGGATGGAATGTGTATCCAATTATAAGGTATTCTCAGTTCATAAGCAAGACACAGTATCTTCCGGGAGCCTGTCTCAGATTAGTGGGTGGATGCCCGGTGCGATGCCTCCGTCATCCCCTCATTGTCCCCTTACTCGACGGCCTCTTTTATGTTATACTTTAGCTTGGTAGATTCTTGCATAAACTGGCAGCACGAGCGAAAGAAGCGGGCCCTGGAGAACCACCACTGAAAGGAATAAGTATGAAGATTTATAAGACCATGCAAGGCGATGAGGCTACCGCCTCGGTCGCTTACCGTGTGAACGAAGTCATTGCGATCTATCCTATTACACCCTCGTCCGGAATGGGCGAATGGGCAGACGAATGGGCCTCCCAGGAGAAGCCGAACATCTGGGGAACGATTCCGTCTGTGACCGAGATGCAGAGCGAAGGCGGTGCTGCTGGTGCGATACACGGGGCTCTTCAGGCAGGTTCGCTGGCAACCACTTTTACCGCCTCTCAGGGCCTTTTATTGATGATTCCTAATATGTACAAGATTGCCGGTGAGTTGACGCCCACAGTGTTCCATGTTTCGGCTCGTACCGTTGCGACACACGCTCTTTCGATCTTTGGTGACCATAGTGATGTCATGGCAACGCGTGCAACAGGATTTGCACTCCTCTCCTCCGGATCTGTACAAGAAGCCTGTGATTTTGCGCTGATCGCACAGGCTGCAACCCTCGAATCCCGCATCCCCTTCCTACATTTCTTCGAGGGATTCCGAGTCTCTCACGAAATATCCAAAGTGGAACAGTTGTCTGACGATGACCTGCGAGCGATGATTGATGATGAATTGGTCCTGCAACATCGTATGCGAGCCCTCTCGCCGGATCATCC
The DNA here is from genome assembly GCA_024278235.1 of Candidatus Poribacteria bacterium. Classification (GTDB taxonomy): domain Bacteria; phylum Poribacteria; class WGA-4E; order JAJRTO01; family JAJRTO01; genus JAJRTO01. The sequence continues at coordinate 4,980 of JAJRTO010000063.1, read as the reverse complement.
AGTGCTTCGTGGAACCGCGCAGAATCCTGATGTCTTCTTTCAGGCACGGGAGAGAGCCAACCCTTACTATGCCGCTTGTGCGGATATTACGCAGAAAGCGATGGATACATTCGCCGAGCTGACGGGGCGTCAGTACGGTCTCTATGAGTATCACGGCGCGCCGGATGCTGAACGCATCATCATCATGATGGGCTCGGGCGGGCAGACCGTCCAGGGCACGGTGGACTATCTTACTGCACAAGGTGAGAAGGTTGGGGTCCTCAAAGTACGTCTCTACCGCCCATTTGATGTGAAGCGTTTCGTGGAAGCACTCCCGGCGACAACCCGGGTGATTGCCGTCCTGGATCGTACCAAAGAACCCGGAAGCGCGGGGGAACCCCTTTATATCGATTGTCGCACAGCGATCCAGGAAGGAATCGAAGCGGGCTGGGCATCGTTGCAACGAATGCCACGGATCATTGGCGGCCGTTATGGGCTTTCTTCAAAAGAGTTCACACCGGCGATGGCAAAAGGTGTGTTGGATCATCTGAAGGAAGAAAAACCCAAGCTGCATTTTACGGTTGGCATCCGGGATGATGTGAGTCACACCAGTATCGACTACGATCCGGACTTCTCGATTGAGGCAGATGATGTGTTTCGGGGACTATTCTACGGTCTTGGTTCCGATGGGACCGTGGGAGCCAACAAGAATTCGATCAAGATCATCGGTGAAAATACGGACAACTACGCACAGGGGTTCTTTGTCTACGACTCCCGTAAATCAGGAGCGGTGACCGTTTCGCACTTGCGATTCGGACCGCGTGAGATTCAAGCTCCTTACCTTGTGGATAAATCGAACTTCGTCGCGTGTCATCAACCGGTATTCCTTGATCGCTACGATATGCTCAAATCTATCATTCCCGGAGGGATCTTTCTGTTGAACACCCCCTATCCTCCGGACGAAGTTTGGCAGCACCTTCCGCAAACGGTGCAGGCACAGATCCTCGATAAAGACCTCAAATTCTATGTCATCGATGCGACAAAAGTGGCACGCGATAGTGGCATGGGCGGGCGTATCAACACGATCATGCAGACCTGCTTCTTTGCGCTTGCGGGTGTTCTGCCGCGCGAGGAAGCCATCGAGCAGATCCGGGATTCCATCCGTAAGACGTACGGTCGAAAAGGCGAAGAAGTCGTCCAGATGAACATGCGTGCTGTTGACAATACCCTGGATAACCTGTTCGAGGTGGAAATTCCGGATCAGGCAGACTCACAGATTGGAATGCCTCCACCTGTATCTGCAGAGGCCCCACCTTTCGTGAAGGATGTGCTCGGCAAGATGATCGCCTATGAAGGGGATGAACTGCCTGTAAGCGCGCTCCCGGAGGATGGCACCTTTCCAACGGGGACAACGCAATGGGAAAAGCGAAACCTTGCCCTCGAAATCCCCGTATGGGAACCGGACATCTGTATCCAATGTGGCAAGTGCGCTTTTGTGTGTCCTCATGGTGTGATTCGCCCGAAGGCATATGATCCGAAGTACCTCGAAGGCGCCCCTGAAACCTTCAAATCAGCCGATGCGAGAGATCGTTCCTGGCAAGGCTTGAAGTTCACCATTCAGGTCGCTCCTGAGGACTGCACAGGTTGCGAGCTGTGTGTGGACGTATGTCCGGTCAGAAGCAAGTCGGAAGCGCGTAAGAAAGCTCTTAACATGACGTCACAACCCCCTTTACGGGAGCAGGAAAGTAAGAACTGGGATTTCTTCCTGGGTATCCCGGACCTGGATCGACGTCAGATAAACGTCAGCCGCATTCGACAGCAGCAGGTTCAGAGACCCCTCTTTGAGTTCTCAGGTGCCTGCGCCGGTTGCGGTGAAACAGCCTATGTCAAGCTGATCAGTCAGCTTTTTGGTGATCGCATCGTCGCTGCGAACGCAACAGGTTGTTCTTCCATTTATGGCGGCAATCTGCCGACGACTCCCTGGTCGCAGAACGAAGATGGACGCGGTCCGGCATGGTCCAACTCCCTGTTTGAGGATAACGCCGAGTTCGGACTTGGCTTCCGCCTTTCTATTGACAAACAGAAGCAGTTTGCATCTGAACTGTTGAAACGGTTATCAGGGGTTGTTGGAGATGAATTGGCACATGCTATCCTGACCGCAGAACAACAGGATGAAGCCGATATCTTCGAGCAGCGGGAACGTGTTGCTCTTCTGAAGGAAAAGTTACAGGCGAGCGATGCCCAGGAGGCCAGACAACTCCTCAGTGTTGCTGACATGCTGGTAAAAAAGAGCGTCTGGATCATCGGTGGCGACGGTTGGGCGTATGATATTGGATTTGGCGGTCTCGACCATGTTCTTGCCGTTGGACGTGACGTCAACATCCTCGTTCTCGATACGGAGGTTTACTCCAATACGGGTGGACAGATGTCTAAGGCAACGCCGCTTGGTGCTGTCGCCAAGTTCGCCGCTTCTGGTAAACCTTCCCTGAAGAAAGATCTGGGATTGATCGCGATGACCTACGGCAATGTCTATGTGGCAAGTGTTGCGATCGGAGCCCGGGATGAACACACGCTCAGGGCATTTCTCGAAGCAGAAGCCTATCAAGGTCCATCTCTGATTATCGCCTATAGTCACTGTATCGCACACGGTATTTCGATGGCAACCGGCCTTCAACAACAGAAGGCGGCTGTCGATTCAGGACAATGGCTCCTCTACCGGTACAATCCCGACCTTGTCGTGGAAGGCAAGAACCCATTGTCGCTCGATTCACGGGCACCGAAGATGCCAGTGCTACAATATCTGAACATGCAAAACCGTTTCCGGATGCTCCTGCAGAGCAAACCAGAACGAGCAAAGAAACTCTTCAAACAAGCTCAGGAAGCCGTTGAAGCACGTTGGGGACTGTATGAATACTTGGCAGACCGCGAAGTATAGGTTCCGCAGAGAAAAGGAACGATGAAAATGGATCTGACAACGAACTACCTGGGAATGACGTTGCGTACACCATTGGTACCTTCGGCATCCTCATTATCCGAGGATGTTGACAATATTAAACGAATGGAAGATGCAGGTGCAGCAGCCGTCGTTCTCTATTCATTATTTGAGGAGCAAATCCGATTTGAAAGCAGAGAACTGAACCACTATCTCTCTTATCATACGGATAGCTTTGCCGAAGCGTTGAGCTTTTTTCCACAACTGGAAGATGTCCTCATCGGCCCTGAAGGCTACCTGGAGCATATCCGAAAAGCCAAAGAGGCTGTGGACATCCCTATCATTGCCAGCTTGAATGGAACAACGGTTGGTGGGTGGACCAATTACGCCAAGCAGATGGAAGACGCGGGCGCGGACGCTTTGGAACTCAATATCTACTATATCCCAACCGAGATGGATCTGACGGGCCAGGAAATTGAGCAAAACTATATCGACATCGTCCGGGCGGTCAAATCCTCTGTCCAGGTTCCTGTGGCTGTCAAAATCAGCCCCTTCTTCAGCGGCATGGCAAATATGGCCAGACGATTGGATGAAGCCGGCGCCGATGCCCTGGTGCTCTTCAATCGCTTCTATCAGCCGGATATCGATCTGGAGACGCTGGAGGTTCACCCGAATGTTCTGTTGAGCACGCCACGGGGGCCTCTGGCGATGCGGGTTCCGATGCGGTGGATCGCGATCCTTTATAAGCGCGTCCAGGCGGATCTGGCCGCTACCAGTGGCATTCATCAGGCAGAAGACGTTCTGAAAATGCTCATGGTCGGTGCAAACGTCACCATGCTCTGTTCGGTTCTTTTTCAGCAAGGTATCGGGCAGATCCGTGCCATTGAACAGAACCTTATTCAGTGGATGGAAGAACATGAGTACGAATCGGTACAACAGATGCAGGGCAGTCTGAGTCAGATCAACAGCCCGGATCCGACTGCCTTTGAGCGCGCCCAGTACATGAGGGCCATCAAGGAATATCTCCTGAGACATCCGGAACTCGGGTAGCCCATCAGGTGTCCATCTCATGAACCAACCAAATATCCTCTGGATTTGCGCGGATCAACAGAGATTTGATACACTCGGGTGTTGTGGCAACTCGTTTGTCCGCACACAGAACCTGGATCGGCTGGCTCAGAACGGTGTGCTGTTCGAGCACAGCTACAGCCAGAGTCCTGTGTGCACCCCGAGTCGATCAAGTTTTCTCACGGGCCGTTATCCCCGCACGACACGGGCCAGACAGAACGGTCAATCCATCCCGGAAGACGAACTGCTGATCACCCGGATACTGGCAGAAGCCGGCTACACCTGTGGTTTGTCAGGCAAACTGCATCTTTCCACTTGTAATCCACGAGCATGTCCGACGACAGAACGGCGGATTGAGGACGGATACGCCGAATTCCACTGGTCGCACCATCCCGCCCCTGATTGGCCCACAAACGAATATATCCACTGGCTGCGGGAGAAGGGTGCACGGTATCAGCATTCGCCGTTCCGTGGCTCGAAATACGTGCGGATTGGGATGCCGGCAGAACACCATCAGACCACCTGGTGCATCCAGAAGGCGATCAACTTCATCGAAGCCAACGCTTCATCCAGACGCCCCTGGCTGTTCTCGGTCAACATGTTTGATCCCCACCATGCGTTCGATCCACCCGCCGATTATCTGGAGCGTTATGCAGATCGGATCGAAGATGTTCCATTGCCCAACTATGTCCCGGGAGAACTTGATAACAAACCGATCTTCCAGCAGATCGATCATTGTGGCGCTTACGGTTCACAAGGAAACTTCGCTTGGGATGAGATGACAAGCGATGATCATCGGTGGCTCCGGGCATCCTATTGGGCGATGGTTGACCTGATCGATGATCAAGTAGGCCGGGTGGTGGATGCGCTGGAGCAAACCGGTCAACTGGAAGATACGCTCATCCTATTCACATCGGATCATGGGGAAATGCTGGGGGATCATGGGATTTATCTCAAAGGGCCCTACTTCTACGAGCCTGCGATAAGGGTTCCCCTGATCA
>JAJRTO010000062.1 GCA_024278235.1 Candidatus Poribacteria bacterium | reverse complement strand
GTAGAGCGTGCAGCTTGCTCGTTTCGGTGCGAAACCATCCTGGCCAACAAGCTGGCAGCATGCTCTACTTCCTCCGTAAGTGAAAAACTCGCACTTGACGCTTTTCGGGATGCACGATACACTTAATGCACTTCGACTTTGCACGCCTGCGGAGAACAGATGGCTCTACCGTGAGCTGCAATGGGCTATGCTTGGAGGTTTAACCGGTGCATGGATTTTCTCATCTACGTTTCGTACTTATTGGCAGTGGTGCTGTCCGAAATAATCCCCGTCGGGGGGGACCTGCCCAGATCTTACACGTAGGAGATCGTGTTCTGATGTTTGATTGTGGGCGGTCTGCCTGTACCAACCTTGCTCGTGCCGGGGTGCGCGTTGAAACGGTTGATCGGCTTTTTCTCACGCACCTCCATTTTGACCATATCTGCGATGTGCCTTACTTCGTGTTCGTCGGCTGGAATAACGGACGGAGGAACCCATTACGCGTTTTTGGGCCAGAAGGCACGGAGCAATTCATCGCCCGGATGATCCGGCCACCTTTCGAACAGGATATTGCCAGCCGTCTGGGACATGGGAAAGATCCGTTCGGTCTCGATCCGGAAGTTGTCGAGATTCAGGAAGAAGGGGTACTCTTCACAGAGGCAACCTATCAGGTTTCGGCGGTATTCACCGAGCATGGAGGAGGCATGCCGAGTGTCGCTTACCGGGTGGACGTGGGCGATCATCGCATTGTGATCACAGGAGATGGGATCCCCTCTCCCAGGTTGACTGAATTCTGTCGGGATGCGGATCTGCTTGTGTCCGAGTGTTCCGGCACCCGGGAATTTCTGGCGTGGCAGCCCTGGGGGAGTTGGCACACCACGCCAGAAACTTTAGCTACAATGGCCTCCCGTGCAGGGGTTCAGCGAGTTATGATCAAGCATCTTGTGATGGAAGATATTACCGGAGATCTGGCGGCCGCTGAAAAGATGGCCGATCAGATTCGACAGGGTTACAGCGGAGAAGTGATCGTTGGCGAAGACGGCCTGGAAGTGGCGATACCGTTTCACCCGGCAAAGCAAGTTTCAAGCGATGAGTTGTGACATTTACACATCACTGAATTCTGGGTTCGGACATTGACAGCCGTATGAAAATACGGTACATTAGTATCTTACCAGTGAAATTCTTGCCCAATGTGCAAAAAATGTTGAGTAATGAGTGTTGAGCTATCGGTTCCCACCCCAACACTCAGGACAGGATCGCGGTCTTACGTTGAACCCTCTTGGTTCTGGTTTGTCCACATTAGGGCTTTGCCAATGAAATCCTTGCGCAAAGAACATCTATCACGAGGCCGTGCACTCCTCGACTCGCCACTCGCCATTTGCTTGCTGTTCATCATGTTGCCAATGATTTCAGTCACCGCATCGGTACCGTGGGATGAACCACTCGAAGGTCCTCGTGTCATCCAGGAATGGCTGCTGGCTGCTGTACCGGATACCGGTAACGCCCATGTTGAAGGTATCACAGACGACCATCTGGAAAAACTTCTGGAGATCGAAGAAGCTGAGTTTGCCACTGTTCATCACGGGCCATCCGTAGGGGACAAACTGACAGGAAATCCTGATTTTGACTGGCGTGTCGTGCGGAGTGAGGGCATCCTGGATATCGATGCGGCTATCCAGCCCAAAGTGAACAATGAACATAGCACCGCTTATCTGTTCACCTATGTGACTTCTCCTGTAGAACGTGAAATGCGGATGCTTGTGGGCAGCGATGACAGTATCAGTGTATGGCTCAATGGTATCAATGTACATCGCAAAGCTGTACGGCGTCGCATCGCTCTGGATCAGGATAGTTTCGTGGTCACACTCAGGAAAGGCAAGAATGCTTTGATGCTCAAGGTGGCAGAACACACAGGTGATTGGGCCGTCGTTGCACGTTTCCAGTATGTCAGCGGCTTGCGTTTTTCGATAGATAAGACGAAAGATGGGAAGGCACTGCCACCAGCGGGACGTTACATTCGCAACTGGTTGATTCTGCTATTGCCCAACCCGCCGCCGGGTTCCGCGATACAAGCTTGTCGGACCGATCTGATCTGGAAGCATGATGGTAAACTCACAGAGGAAAGTATCGCGCAGGCTGGAGTTGTGGAAGGAGATCCGGTAGAAGATCGGAAATGGGTCCGAACGGGACTGTTGGATCTTGGTGGCAACAATATCAATGAGATGGTCAATCGTTCCCTCGGCTGGGCTGGAGATCACAACAATGTCACGCTCTACGCCTTCTGTACGGTCTATTCACCCGATAATCGTTACACGAACATGCGCATTGGGAGCGACGATAGTGTGGTCGTCTGGTTTGCTGGTGAGGAGATATGGCGTTATGCAAGATTGAGAGGGTTGATACCCGATCAGGATTCTATCCCGGTAACACTCCACAAAGGCCAGAATTACTTGCTCATCAAGGTCAGTGAACAGAGCGGCGGGTGGGCGATGAGTGTACGTTTCGAGGATGATGAAGGGCTTCGTTTCAGCACAAACAGGGATTTTCAGCCTGTCAATCCCATCGGCAAGCTTCTCACTACCTGGGGAGCCATTCGGAAATCAGAGTAATACGGAGGATGTTTATGCACACTTTTAGCGGTGTATGGCCAGCTTTGGTCACACCCTTTACGGAGGATGACAGAGTCAACACAACTGCACTGCGTGGAATGGTCGATTATCTCATACAGAAGAATGTCGATGGTTTCTACGTTTGTGGTACGACGGGAGAAGGCATCTTCATGCCCGTGGAGCAACGGAAACTCGTCACAAAAACCGTGCTTGAACAGGTCGCCGGTCGCGTGCCTGTTATGGCACATGTTGGCTGCATGGCTGCGGGTGATGCGATTGCACTCGCCCAACATGCCCAACAGCAGGGAGCCGCTGGTATCAGTAGCGTACTGCCACCCCTTTACCGTGACACAGACAGTCTTGTTGCTTACTTCACCGCGATTGGTACGGCTGTGCCCGATTTGCCCTTACTGTCCTATATCTTCGGTGGCCCGATCGATGCCGTTGCACTCGTGCGAGAACTGATGAAGATACCCAGTATCGCCGGAGCAAAATACACAGGTCCCAATATGTACGAATTCAGACACATCGTCGAATTACGAGAGGACAACTGGACGGTTTTCTCCGGAATGGATGAGCAGTGCGTTTTTGCCGTCATGTTCGGTTCGAGCGGGAATATCGGTTCCACACTGAATTTCATGCCTGGCGTCTACCGGGAGATCCGTGCATGCTGTCGGCGAGGGGAACTCGAGAAGGCACGGGAACTCCAAATAAGAGCGAATCAGGTGACCCGCGTGATGATCTCGTTCGGTTTTCCCGGGGCACTCAAAGAGGTGATGACGACACTGGGATTTGACTGTGGCAGGCCACGGCTCCCTAATCTACCGTTGTGTCCGGAAAATCGGGAAAAGCTTCATGGGGAACTAGAATCGGTCGGCTTCTCGGAGTTGGTGGCCATGTAAACGGTTCATCCGCCACGTACGGTGTTATAGCGGTAGGGGCGCTCCCAGTTCTTCTTCATTTTTGCCTGATAGAGGGCCTCAATATCGATCTCCAGTGTGGAGCATAGATGAAGGATGCGTATGATGGCATCGGCAAGTTCTGTGCCGATTTCGTCGTATGAGGCGCCCTTCTTGTAGGCATCTGTCGCTTCTGAAATCTCGGTATGGATCAAGGCCAGCATTTCCCAGATGCGATCCGGTGCGGCAGAGAACCCTTTCGCATCGGTTAGCCGCCGGACCTCCAGCATGTAAGCATTCAAATCGGTTCGATTCATTACACTCCTGAGCATTCCAGCTTTCAGGCTTCAGCAAATAAGCCACTAAGCATTCGTTTTTCACTGTGTATGATCCGGGGAATCGAGGCTTCCCGGCATCGGATGAAAGGCCCCCCCCGTCTGTGCCGGTGCAAGTACCTGGAATTCACTGCTGCGGATAGAGCCGCCGTCTCGGATCTCACCTGGATCGACTCCCGACGGCAGGACCCCGATCACATGTACCTGGACACCGAGTTCATCGCATATTTGCATGACCTGATGGATGGAGGCCCGGCCGGTTGAAGGTTCATCCGTCAAGATAATCAGCGATTTTACCGCATTGGGCCGGAACTGGATCTTGGGGAGTCCCACCATGATCGCATCCAGCAGATGCTCGTCTCCGGCAAAGGGATATTCCAGGAGAGCCGCAACCCGCCCCTTGTCAATCGGTATCTGGATCACGGCGCTCCCCTTGAGTCCTCCCAGATTGTCCGGTTGCTCGGCGAATCGAATCATACCGTATTGAGCATCCAACGTGTAACGGCTAAGCTGTGACTCTAACGCTGTAAGTCCATCCACAAGGGCCATCGCTTTGTTTCCCATGCTGCCGCTATAATCGAGGACGATCACGATGTCGGCTGTTCCAGCCTGTCGCGATGCGTGCCAGATCCGCCTCCCAATATCCCGAAACAGTCGGATGAATTTTTCTCCGGAAGGGATGACCTGTGTGCCGATGGAACCACGTTGCCCACCCGGGATCTCCTGCCATAAGCCGCCGGTGAGATTCGCCAGATTTCGCTGAAAGTTTTCACGATGGCCCAGCACGTTGACGGCGATCCCTCTCCGTTTGCACTCATCTATGATTTGCGAGCGAAGTTGTGCATAACCGTCCGGAGCTTTCCATGCGGTGGAAGCCTGTTCATCTGTGACCAGTATCAGATATTTGTCCGCGCTTCCACGAAAATCCTGATACGCCAGGGCATTCATCAGTGCGTCCAGCGCGTGCTCATCGCCAGAGATACGCAATGTTCGCATACGTTGCTGGAGAATAGCCGGATCCTCTGTGAGCGGTTCTCGACGGATACGGTTCCCTCCCTTTTGTACACTGAACTCAAGGACACCAAGGCGATAGTCGAAAACTTTTCGATCAAACGCATCGATCATGCTATAAAGATGATCGGCCACTTTTGCAACATTGTCCTGCATACTGAGACTTGTATCGATCACGAACATGACATCCACCATACCGTTGGTACTTGTTGAGGCAATATGTTCACCAATATTGAAGAGTGCTTCGCCGAAAGGTGTCTTGTCTTCCAAAGTAGGAGGCGATGGTGGGGCGGCCTCGGCTTTATCGACAGGAATGTCCATGGGAGCTATCTTGGTGGGTTCATTCAGACGAAGGCCACCACGTTTCTCACCGCTCGCTCGTTGCCGAAAGCTCTCGATGCCATCCCCCGTACCCGGGAGTTGCCGTGAGGACATGGCGCGCGAGATGTGAATGTCATCCGAAGAGCGCAGATTCTCTGCGACTGTCGTGAGATCCGTTAGTCGATCGGTCCTCTGTCGATTTCGGTGCATGGTCGCATCATAAACCACGGTGTGTTGCGAGCGGCGGATCGTCTCAGGTATGGTTTCAGAAGCAGGTGTCACCCGTTCATTCGATATGGCTTGGGTGGTCAACTGCCGGGTTGTGTGTCTGATTCTAGGGGGGCGTCTCCGTTTGGTGGGAGGATTCATGTCGAGTTCCATCAGGCTGACATCAACAGATTCTTGTTCCATCAGTTTTCTCTGAGATGCCATCATCATGCTAAACAGTACCAGGAGCACCAAGTGCAAACCGAGGGACATCAATAAGGAACGGACACCCCGTTGACGTCCGTGATGATAGAGAGCCATCAACTACTGCACCACCTTCAGTGAGAGTTGCTGCGACTTGGTGCATCAAACATGCCAGGGAAAACCTACTTTGAAATCCGCTCGCAAGCATCTTCATCCGCATAGGCAGCAACCACTTCGCCGTGATAGACGCGATGGAAATCACCGTTGGGATAGGCACTTGCGACGATCTCGGATGCAAGGTTTTCAGGGATCAGATCATGTTTGTGGACGACTTTGCACTCATAATGGATCACGCATTCCCCAATAATAGGGGATTTGACATGTTGACTCGGTACGGCTGTCAGACCGAGGTGATCGAATTTATCGACGTCGCGTCCGGACTCCCTGCCACAGAATGCCACAGCACTTAGCAATTCGCGTGATCCAACGTTGACCGTAAAATCGTTGGTAACTTCCATAAGTCCATAGGTGTAACGCGAAGGTCTCACCAACACGGACATGATAGGTTTGCCCCATATCGTGCCCAGGGTACACCAACCGATAGTCATCGCGTTGGGTTTCCCTTCCGCGTCTTGTGAAACCAGAAGAATCCCTTCGTTGTTCAGAACCTGAACCGTTTGGGGCCAGTAATCCAGTACATAGATGTCTCTTTTTGCCATCGGTTCCTCCAGGTGATCTTTGATAACGGGAAATATGGGTGAATGCCGGTCTGCCCACTCCCTTTTGTCTTCGTTTTTCTTTTTGATTTTGCTTGAACAATTCTTCGTTGACATAGATGAACCCGGGAGAGAACAAGAGAACTCTTATCACAACCCCCGGGTTCATGATTCGATGGTTCGATGTTTCTAGCGTGACTTGAGGTCACCCCAGGTCACAGCAACTTTGTCCTGGGGATCAACACTTAGCAGTGTGTCGAACCCATCCATAAACTTCTGGATGTCGTCCTGGCTGAGTGCTTCGTTGGCGATCCAGAGTTCATCTATCCAGCCCTCGAAGAACGAAGATCCAGAAGTGCTTCGGTATCCGATATCGAGGCTTGGCTCACCTTCCACGTTGATCTTGCCGCCGCCCGCAATAGGGCTGGCGCTATCCTCGTCACCATTGACATAGATCCGTGCCTCTGAGCCATCCCACACAGCAGCTACGTGAGTCCACTGCCAGATTTCAATTTCATCCGCAGCAGAAAAATCTTTCACATGGTATGTAGTCCAAACGAGATGTGTCTCCTGGAAACCAAACTTCCAACCTGCCGCACCATCCATCTCGACGATGTTTCTCCAACCACCATGTGCATCTGGATTGACCCATGCGCCCACACTCATCGGATCGGTCAGAGTTTTGAG
>JAJRTO010000061.1 GCA_024278235.1 Candidatus Poribacteria bacterium | reverse complement strand
TGGGGAGAAATCCAACATGAACGCAATGAGTATTCCTGGGGGCGGTATGATCTGTCCGCCGATGCGGCGAAAAGGCACGGCATCGAGGTCTATCAGATCTTTCACGATACTACAAGCTGGGCCCGTTCGGATGGGGATTCCAAACGCGTTGCAGAAGATCTCCGGGATGTGTACCGATTCGCAAAAGGAGCGGCATCTCATTTTCGAGGACGGATACAAGCCTGGGAGGTATGGAATGAGCCGGATATCGAGGTATTTGGTCATGTGCCCGGCGATGAGTTTGCGGCCCATACCAAAGCGGCGGCACTCGGTTTCAAGGCAGGAGATCCGGACACGTTGGTGCTGATGCCATCGTTAGCGATGGGACCTGGTAAGTTTGCAGAGCAACTGTTCATCAATGGATCTATCGCCTACTGCGATCTGTACAACTACCATATCTATGCTCCGCCAGAGCGGTATGCGGAAAGGGCCGATGCTCACTTCGCACTCATGGCACGCTATGGCTACGCACAGATGCCTGTATGGCTCACAGAAGCGGGGATTCGACTGGAACACTCGTCAGATAAGCTTTTGACCAAAGAAGATCAGCGTCGTCAGGCTGAATTTGTGCCGAAGAGCTATGTCGCTTCCCTTGCCTCCGGTGTGGACAAGCACTTCTTCTTTGTATTTCCCCACTACCTCGAACGCGGCATCGAATTTGGCACCCTGCGAGCGGATTTGACACCCTACCCCGGTTACGTGGCCCTCTCCACCCTCACCTACGTGCTCGGCAAAGGAGTTTATCTCGGGAAGCTGACTGACGGGATCCCCCAATCAGTGCAAGTACACCTGTTTGATCGAGGCGACAAGAAGGCAATCGTCCTCTGGTGCGATGAGGGTTCAGCAGAGGTCACGCTGCCTCTACACGGGGACGTCCGCCGGCTAAATCTCATGGGGCAGGAGGAACAACTCCACGTTCGGAAGCCGTTATGCCTTCAGACAGACGAGCCTTGCTACCTCATCTTTCAAGGAGGGGAAATCCTGGAAAGATATGATCCGCCTGCACCACGACCTCTGAATGAAAGGGCTGCTGAAGAGATCGCATTGGATGAAATCGTCGTTCGACTCAACTTTTCCACGCTCGGGATCGACAAAGCGAACGAATGCTATCAGATGCCAACTTCCTCTGTGGATGCTCAAGTGGAGGTGTACCAGTTTGGTGACAACCATTTTGAGGGGATATTGGAATTAGAGGCAACTGGCAACGGAGGCGTGAATCCACAACAGCACCATGTGGAACTCAATAGCATGGAGCGCGTCGTGATCCCATTGCATATCAGTGCGATGGGCGATGAAACGAAGATGCAGATCCGGGCTGTTGTGAAGGCCGACCACATGAGGAGCGCACCCGCAGTTGCAGAGCTGCTTTTGAGTCCATGAGCCTCATGTATCGGATGTCATGCGCCACGCACCACGTTTCACACATCATCTATCGTGTTCGTACCTGGTGATCCTTTTCCTCCTCCTGTATCTCCCGCAGGCTGATGCTATCTGGAATTCCCTGGAAACCGAGCATTTCCGTATTTTCTATGTGGAGGCCGTGGAACCAGCACAGCACCTATCCCGAATGTGTGAGCAGTTCTACCGTGAAGCTGTTGTCAGCCTGGGAACGATTTCGCAGGAGCCTCGGATCGACGTATGGCTATCCGAATCTCAAGAACATTTCCGAACCACGGTCGATGCCCCGATTCAGGATTGGGCTGCTGCCTGCGCTTATCCGGCGGAACGCCGGATTGTCGTGCAACGTCCCGGACTCCTTAGCCCGATGAAGCTCAACTTTGACACGATTGTCAAACATGAAATCGTCCACGTGATTTTTGGGCAGCGGGCCCTTCCAGCTCTGAATTCTGTTCCCCGTTGGTTCAGCGAAGGGATGGCGATGTACCTTTCCGAAGAATGGGATATGACACATCGATGGCGGATGCTTGGGAATAGCTTCTGGAAACGTCTCATTCCATTGGAGTCCCTGCGCACCCAGTTCCCAGAGAGCACTCCCCAGGCACAACTTGCCTACACACAGAGCCTCGCGGCGGTCTCGGCTATCGCTCAACAGGGAGGTCCCTTTGCGCTTCGCTCTATCATGGATCTGCTTGCAGTCGGTTACGCCTTTGACGATGCTCTTATTCAAATCATACATGTAAACCTGGATAACTTTGAAGAACAGTGGTTGCATGACACTCAGAGACAGTATCACTGGTTCTTGCTTCTCTCCAGTTCGTTCCCTTTCTGGGGCAGCATCTCCGCTGTGGTGATCCTGGCATACTACAGGCGTCGACGTAAGCAACGCGCTGCCCTTGATCGCTGGCGTGAGGAGGAAGCTCAGGTGGACCCTTTTTTTCGTTGAATGGCAAAGATTCCATCCTGCGAGTTTTTCACTGACGGCGAAAGTAAAGCATGCTGCCAGCTTCTTGCCCAGGTTGGTTTCGCACCGAAACGAGCAAGCTGCACGCTCTACGGCAAAC
>JAJRTO010000060.1 GCA_024278235.1 Candidatus Poribacteria bacterium | reverse complement strand
ATCCGGCCATGCCCAAGCTAGGACTTAAAGAGATTGAAATTGAAGCTGTTGCGGAATATGTGCTAAGTCAGATAGACAGTGAATTGGAAGCTCCACCGGCAGATCATGCTCATGGACCGGCAAGTGATACTCACGATGAACCAGCAGGTGATGCTCACGACGAATCAGCAAGCGATGCTCACGACGAATCAGCAAGCGATGCTCACGACGAATCAGCAAGCGATGCTCACGACGAATCAGCAAGCGATGCTCACGATGAACCAGCAAGCGATGCTCACGATGAACCAGCAGGTGATGCTCATGATGAACCGTGAAACGCAATGCGTGGTCATATGGATCGTATCGCGTCGTTGGTATTTCGATCATTTCAGTGACCTGTTTTCTGGGAGAAGATGGTGAAAAAGAGCGTTATTACACTACTTCTTGTGGGGTATTTCGGCCTTTTCTTCTTTCTGTTGTTGGGATTGGGCTACTCGTCGTCACGTACCAAATTAGCCCCTGAACAGCCGATTGCGTTCAGCCACAAGATCCATGCAGGGAAACTCAAGCTGGCCTGTACCGAGTGTCATACCTCTGTAGAGAAATCACCCCGGGCGGGAGTTCCCCCTGTCGAGAAGTGCATGTCGTGCCATAAGACGGTTGCCGTCGAGAAACCGGAAGTGCAGAAGATCCATCGGTATTGGGAGGATCGGGAGCCGATCCCGTGGAGCCGTGTCTATTCGGTACGCGTTCGCAACTACGTTTATTTCTCACACAAGCGTCACATAAAAAAAGGCGTCGATTGCTCGGCATGCCACGGAGATGTCAAGAACATGGAGCGTATCCGCAAGGTGAGTTCACTGAACATGGGCTGGTGTGTTTCGTGTCATCGGCAGAAGCAGGCTCCAACGGACTGTTTGATTTGTCATAAATAGAGAGGGTAACATGAAACGACGGGATTTCTTGAAACTGATGGGGCTTGCCTCAAGTTCGACGGTGCTCAGTGCCTGTGGGGTCGATAAGAAGGCAGAGAAGCTCATCCCCTATTTGGTTCCACCAGAAGACGATACTATCCCGGGTGTTCCCGTCTACTACAACACGACCTGCACCGAATGCCCTGCAAACTGTGGTATTTCGGTCAAGGTGCGAGAAGAGTTGCCTGTCAAGCTGGAAGGGCTGTCCGGACATCCCATCAATGACGGGAGCCTTTGTATTCGTGGCCAGGCATCATTGACTCGCCTTTATCATCCGGATCGTATCAGAAGCCCACTGCGACGCAATACGCAGGGTCAGTTCAAACCCATTAGCTGGAGTGACGCCTATGACCAGATGATGCAGACACTTGGGCAAGGGGGACAACACCTTTACCTGGCGGGGCGAACGACCGGCACACTTTCCGAATTGATCGATGGTTTCTGTGATGAACGAAACATCGAAAGGTTACCCGAGTTTGAGTCCTATTCGTACGCAGCGATCAAAGAAGCCAACAGGCTCCTTTTCAATCAATCCGTAATCCCCCACTATCGTATCGAAGATGCCGATTTCATGCTGACATTGGGGGCAGATATTCTGGAGACATTCGTCAGTCCTGTGTCGCATGCCACCCAACTTGCCCGTGCGAAGAAGCTAGGTCAGTTCCTGTGGTACCATGCAGAACCGCATGTCTCCCTGACAGGTTTGCAGGCAACAGAGCGGCTTGTCATTCAGCCGGGGAGTGAAACCCATCTATTGAGATTCTTACTACGCTATCTTCTGGAGCATGTGGATTATGCGAGACGGCTGCCGGATGCTGTCGCCCGTGCGATTCCAAATGTCTCCGGCGAGGAAGTCTCAGCACAGACGGGAATCCCTTCGGAAGAGCTAAATCAACTTGCGCGTCAGTTTGCTGAAGCAGAGAAACCACTGCTGATCGCAGGAGGTATTTCGACCGGTCATACCTCTGGCCTTGAAGTTGCTGCGTTGGCGGGGCTCATCCAGTGGATGATGCGAATGACCGATATCGTGGTGGATTTCTCGCGGGCGGAGAATGATGCGAATGTCGGAACCATGTTGGATATGGGAGAACTCTCTCAACGGCTGCAGGAAGGAAATGTTGGTGTCCTGTTTATCTCCAGGGCGAACCCTATGCCCAACGTTCCCGCCTCATATGGATTCAAGGAGAATCTAAGGAAGGCGCGGCTGCGCGTGGGTCTCTCTGACTTTCTCGATGACACCATGCAGGCGTGTGATATTGTCCTGCCGTTGTCCCACACACTCGAATCGTGGGGAGATACTCAATCACGCAAAGGATTGAGAACGGTGATTCAGCCGGCTCTCGAACCTATCTTTGACACCCGAACGGAGGGGGATATTCTCCTTCAGCTTATGCAGAGGCGCACCGGCAATACAGGTGTGCAAACTTTTCGGGAATATCTCTTCACCCGATGGAGAGAAAAATATGGTGAAGACTCCATCGAATCGTTGCTGCATAAGGGCTACTTTGAAGATTCCCCATCCGGGGAATTCGTCCGGCTCAGTGGAACTGCTGCGGCTGAACTTCTGACGACCGCATCTGATCCAGTGGACTTTGGCAAACCGCTGCTTATCGCGATCCCATCTCTCCGTACCTTCGATGGGCGTAGCCGTGTTTTGCCACTTTTGAGCGAGATCCCTGACCCGTTGACCACCATCTCCTATGGGGATTGGGTTTCTGTCTCGGAACAGGATCTCCGCAGCAATCAGTGGCAAGATCTGGACGAGATCGAACTCACGATCCCGGGTGGTTCTATCAGGTTGCCGGTGAAAACCCAGCCGGGACTTCCTGGAGGAATCTCTACTATCCATTGGGACATGCTGAAGCCTCTCATGTTGCAGGTCGATCCACGAACTGGCGAAAGCATCTGTTACATGGATGGGGTTCAAATGGTGAGCAGGGGAGTCTCTGTTCCGATCCCATACCTTTCCGGTTCCTCCTCCCAGGAAGGGCGTGGTATCATACCGGATATGGAGCGCGGTGATGAGGATCATGACCGTGGAGGGCCCGGCATGTATCCTGAACATGAACACACAGATTACCGCTGGGCAATGGTGATCGATCTGGAATCGTGCATTGGCTGCTCTGCCTGCGTGGCCGCCTGCTATATTGAGAACAATGTGGCTGTCGTTGGCCCTGAGGAGCATCTCAAGGGTCGAGAGATGTCCTGGATCCGTATGGAGCCATACTATGAGGAAGATGGTTCCGCAGAATTTCTGCCCATGATGTGCCAGCATTGCTACAACGCGCCCTGTGAACCGGTGTGCCCCGTGTATGCAACCTATCATAATCCAGAGGGACTCAATGCCCAGGTCTATAACCGTTGTGTTGGGACACGCTACTGCGCGAACAACTGTCCGTACAAGGTTCGGCGGTTCAACTGGTTCAAGCATGAAAGACCTGGCCCCTCAGATGAAATTCAGATGGCCAATCCTGATGTCTCTATCCGAGGGAAAGGCATCATGGAAAAATGCACCTTCTGCATCCAACGGATCCGCGCTGCTCGCGATACGGCCAAAGACGAATCACGCAAGATACAGGATGGAGAAGTCGTGCCTGCCTGTGCTCAAAGCTGCCCGACTCAGGCCATTACCTTTGGGAACATCGAAGATAAACGGTCACGGGTGTACCAGTTGGCCCATTCTTTCCGCGCCTACCGTGTTTTTGAACATCTCGGTATGGAGCCTGGGGTATATTATCTAGGGAAATCAGAAGCCAGGAGTCAGAAGTCAGAAGTTGATCGCGGACATCAGGAAGACTCAAACTGATGAAATCGGAAAAAGTTGTAGAGAGAACAGAAATCAATTACAAAGAACAATTGGAACGAGACGTCCTTGCCGCAATGGCCAAGCCGAATCGCTGGTATTGGGTGGCACTCGGCTTCTCAGCGACTTGCTTCCTTATCGGTCTCATATCCTGGGGGTATCAGATTAAGATAGGGATGGGGACGGCGGGTCTCAACAATCCTGTCGGCTGGGGAGTGTACATTACGGACTTCGTATTCTGGGTCGGAATTGCCCATTCGGGAACACTCATCTCCGCCGTACTATTCCTCTTTCGCGCCAAGTTCCGCAGCAGTTTTAACAGGACAGCCGAAGCCATGACCGTCATCGCTGTGATGACGGCGGGACTGTTTCCGCTTATCCATCTCGGACGCGTGTGGTTCTTTTATTGGCTCTTTCCCTACCCGAACCAGCGATTGCTCTGGGTGAACTTCCGATCCCCCCTTATCTGGGATGTATTCGCTGTGAGCACTTACCTCACGGTGAGTGCAGTGTTCTTCTATGTCGGTATGATCCCGGATCTGGCGATTGTAAGACGGCTCACCACAGGAATCAGAAAGAAAATCTATGGCATCCTCTCGCTGGGCTGGCAAGGTTCCCTTTCCGAATGGATGCACTACAACAGACTCTACCTGTTCCTGGCTGCATTTGCGACGCCTCTTGTGATCTCTGTGCACTCTGTTGTCTCGTGGGACTTTGCGATGAGCGTCATCCCAGGCTGGCATACCACGATATTTGCCCCTTACTTCGTTGCAGGGGCGATCTTTTCGGGTACCGCAATGGTTGTCACGCTGGTGATACCAATGCGCAAAATCTTCTCCCTTGAGAAATACATCACCCTCGATCATTTCGAGAGTCTCGCTAAACTTCTGCTCCTGACATCGCTTATTGTGACCTACTCCTACATCGTTGAACTTGGGATCGCCTTTTACAGTGGCAATGTCTTTGAGACTGCCATTTTCAAGTACCGCATGATGGGGGACTACAAAATCCTCTATTGGATTATGATAAGCTGCAACTCACTGATCCCGCTGTTGGTCTTTTTCAGAAAGGTTCGCCGATCTCTTCCAAGCCTTCTGATTATCTCCCTGCTCGCAAACGTTGGGATGTGGTTTGAACGGTTCATTCTGATCGTAACTTCGTTGGCTAAGGACTTCGATCCGTATGCCTGGGGGCTCTACAAGCCAAGTATCATCGAAGCTGGTATCACATTGGGTAGCTTTGGCATGTTCTTCACGTTCTTCCTCATATTCACAAAAGTGCTACCTGTTCTTTCCATGACAGAATTGAAAGAGGAGCATGAATGAAACAGCAATACCTATTTGAGGACAAAGCTGAGTTTCTGAGCAAATTGCAGGAGTTGAAGGATAAGGGAATTTCGCGGAAAGCGGTGACCATCCTCATCCCTTATCCGCTGCATGAAGTCGAAGATATTTGGCATCCTGCACCAAGCCCATTGAGAGTTTTCACGCTCTTTGGTGCTCTGGCAGGTCTACTTACCGGTTTTGCCTTTACTATCTATACAGCTAAGGACTGGCCCCTGATTACCGGTGGGAAGCCCATCGTCTCCATTCCACCCTTTATTATTATCTCATTCGCCTTGACGATTCTGTTCGGGGCGTTGGTATCCTTTGCGGGCTTCCTGATACTCACGAAACTACCAAACATCAGAGCGATGATGGAACCTGAAGAATATGGGAACCAGTTCGCAATTCTGATAAATAATGAGGAATGATAATGCAGAAGCTACGGATGAATTCCACCGGTCTGGCCGTTATTTTCCTTGTGGTAGGAACTGCAATCGTTATCCTGGAAGTCCTCGTAGCAGGAGCACAGAACGCTTCTCTATTACTTACACTGGTATTCTGGGTGGCACTCGCGGAAGGTTGCATTGCACTCGTGGCTGCCGCTGAGTTGTCTCACGCCCAGTGGATCTTGCCTATCAAGCGAGCCCTCCTTTCTGTTTACCCGATCATCCTGTTCATTTCGATCCTCTTCCTCTTTCTGGGATTCAAGCTCGACATATATCCGTGGGCGGCGAAGCAAAATGCGTGGCTGAACAAGCCGTTCTTCCTCATCCGTAATTTCATCCTTTTGCTGTTGGCATTTCTTTTCGCCTGGAAGTTCGCCGTCGAGTCCGGCAAGGAGAGTGAGAAGAAAAACCGCTACGCCGTACTCTATATACTGTTCTTTGTGTTTTCCCAATCACTGGTAGCGTTTGATTGGGTGATGACACTGGAGTATCCCTGGTTCAGTACGCTCTTCGGTGGATTCTTCTTTGTGGAATCGTTTTATTCGGGGATTGCTCTGGCGGGGATTCTCTGCGTTTGGTTGCTGAAACAATCGACAGAGGACTCTGATAAACTGGAGAAGACCCTCAAAGACACCGCAACACTGATGTTTGGATTTGCTCTCTTCTGGGTGGGACTATTCTTCGCTCAGTATCTCGTGATCTGGTACGGCAACATCCCTGAAGAAACGAGCTTCCTTGTCACGCGGCTATCGGATCCCGTCCTCGGCAAATTATCGCCTCTCGTGTTAATTGCCCTTTTTGTTGCTCCCTTCACGCTTCTCCTTCCACAGCGTTCAAAGTCGCGTTCAGGTCTGGTTCAGGCAATGTCAATGCTTATCATCGCCGGCATCTTCCTTGAACGCTTGATTTTTCTGATACCGGTTGTCTCGCTGAATCCATTCCTTGTGATACTGGAATTTCTCGGACTGGCACTTCTGTTCGCAGCCGTTATCGCGAATCGGCACTGGCTCATCCGACAATCCTGAACCGGATCGATTCGACAGTTGATCTACTCCTATCCAATGGCTTGCCGGTTCATCGGTTTCTAGCGCTTATAACTGGATCGATCCGTGTTCCCTCCGTACTTCATCGCATAGATCAGCAGATTTGTCATGAATCGATGCACATCGATTGAACGACGCATGCGCAGCAATGTTCGGCTCCTGATCTCTGCAGTTTCCATTGCGCAGAGGTAATCTTTGCGATTGAATACGACAGCAAGTCGGCCGTCAATCGTGATCCCCTTGTGGTACTTGAAGAGGGATACATGCGGGTTGTTCTCCGAACCCCAGAACACGTCTCCACCGGTGGGAGGGACCGGCAGGGAATAGTACATATTGTAGAGTTCGTGGTTATGGGGGATATCCTTCAAGTCGTATTCTGGCAGGGCAAGGCGTAGTTCCTGGCGTACTTTTTCTGCGAGTAGGCCGTTGAAACCGCAGTCATCGAAGAAAAGAGTGCCCCCGGCTTCAAGCAGATAACGTCTCAGGGCAATGCGTTCTTCCTGGCTGAAGGCATCCATCAACTGTTTGTTATTTCCCCGCGCCAGGTTGTTATTGATCACGACATCCTTATCATGTCCGGTCATGATAACCAACGGTGCATCCATGATACGTGGGTCCGTGAATTCGAGGGCGCCCCCCTCAAACTTCATGTCCGCTTCAAGCCGGGTATGTTCCCTGAGCCAGTCCATGAAGCTTATGAGAGCTGTCGGATCCTGCCACCAATCAGCGAGATAGTGTTTCAATCGTATAAAGCGGATGTGTCCTGAGACATTTCGACCTTCGCCAATGAGTACCGCTCCCAATTTGCCTTCCGGGACTCTCATAAAGTCGGTGAGTTCCGAACCCGATATTCCTACATCTTCTGACTGAACCGTGTCGACCACAGAGCCGATGCCCGCTTTGGCTCGTCCTCCCGCACCCTGGGCACGCACCCGCCCGGTCATCTCACCACGCCCTGAATCTATCTGACCTGTATTAGCTCCGCCACGTACGAGGGTTGGCTCACCGATCTCTCTCGCATTCGTGTAGGTAGCAGCACGGCTGATCGGTGCTGTTGGATCGTTGATCTGGGCTACCTGTATACTCTCGCGGATGACATTTGGTGCTTCGGCCACAACCTCGGCAATGTTGTCCGGGCCTGCCACCTGAATAAGCGGTTGCTGCGTATTTTTGATGTCCCGATTGAGATTGACCCGTGGCTGCACCACTTTGGTCAAGGGCATTTTTCTCTGTCGTAGAGTTGGCGGTGGTACATCGACCCACGTAAGCGATATGAGTTCGACTTCTTTATAGACCTTTTCCGTCGTAAGAACCAGCACAATGGCGGCGATAAGATGAAGCACAAGAGCGATGAGAAATGCAGAAGTCGTCGCCCGATCACGTTGATACATATATTGGCCTTATGCAAAATTGATGATACTATCTTGGCTTTACCAGGCTTAATCGTTCACGATGTAACTATACCATTTTTCCAGAAGGGGCGCAAGAGGACTCCAGGCTGCTGACAGAGAGAGCATCCCTGTCAGTTAATCGGAGCGTGATACAAGCCTTCGCCGTGCAAATACACGATTCCCATATGCAATTCCCCTGGGGAAATTTTAGAACAGGCTTGACAGATAGGCTTCATCGGCTTATCATCAGGGAGGTTCTATCTCTCAACATCTGAATCCCCAAAGTGGAAGGACTATCCTGAAGCTCACATGAACTTGGTCCTGGAAGGAGGGCACGTATGGAACTAGGTGAAGTAGTCCATCTGTTTGAAGAAAGGAACATCCAGAAGATCAAACTCGCTGGCGTCGATATCGATGGGATCCTGCGTGGAAAATATATCTCGATGGAGAAGTTCATCTCGGCCGCTGAGAACGGATTCGGCTTCTGTGACGTGGTGTTTGGCTGGGATGCGAATGATGAACTGTATGACCGTTCGGTGGTTACAGGTTGGCACACCGGGTATCCGGATGCACTAGCTAAGATCGATCTGTCAACGCTTCGGTTCGTCCCCTGGGAACCGGATACAGCATTTTTCCTGATCGATTTCCACCATTCGGATGGGCATCCCCTTGAAGTGTGTCCACGTCAGTTGATGAAACGGGTGCTCCAGAGGGCATCTGATATGGGATTTGAGCCTTTCATGTCCTGTGAGTTTGAGTATTTCCTCTTTCGGGAGAGCCCACATT
>JAJRTO010000059.1 GCA_024278235.1 Candidatus Poribacteria bacterium | reverse complement strand
CCTGGATCTTACCAATGGCCTCACTGCACTGGAGAAGGACGCTCAAGCGATCAAGAAGCGCGCTTACCGGCAATTGAGCCGGTGGGATCGCGTCATCGCATTGGCTCGCCACAGTGACAGACCTCAGTCGGTAGACTACATCCAGCGGTTGATTCGCCGGCCTCTCGAACTCTCTGGTGATCGAATCCACGGGGATGATGTTGCGCTGATCGGTGGCCTGGGTTGGCTAGGGAACCAGCCTGTCGTCTTTATGGGACAGCAAATGGGTCGGACGATGGAGGAGCGGCTGGCGACAAATTTTGGGTGCATGCATCCTGAGGGCTACCGTAAGGCCAAACGTCTCATGTTGTTTGCCGAGAAGTTTCAGCGTCCGGTGATCAGTTTCGTGGATACTCAGGGCGCGCATACGGGTGCGAAAGCAGAAGAACGGGGGCAAGCCATGTCGATTGCTGAGAATCTATATGTCATGGCTCAACTCAGAGTACCATTCGTGGCCGTCGTGATCGGCCAGGGGGGCAGTGGCGGGGCATTGGGCGTTGCGCTTGCGGATCGTATACTGATGCTCCAGCACTCGATGTACTGTGTTTGCACCCCGGAGGCATGCAGTGGAATCCTCTGGAAAGATCAGGGCGAACATGCACCAGAAGCGACCGATGGCTTCAAACCGATGCCTGAAGATCTCCTCCCCTATGGCATCGTCGACGAGATCATCCCCGAACCCCTGGGCGGTGCTCACAAAAACCCGGATCTCACGATACGTCGTGTCGGACGCGCGCTCAAGAAGCACCTCAACGAGCTGTCAGCGAAGGATACAGAGGTTCTATTGGAGGAACGATACGAGAAATTCCGCAAGATTGGCGTTTTTGGAGAGGATGTCGCTCAAAAACCGTGAGTTGCGAGGGCCATCATGGTGAACGCACAGCTTGCAACCCACGGTTTCGATCTATCCGCGTTTCTTTCGTGAGAGAATGAACACGATAATGAGGACGATGATCAGGATGGCCCAGAAGTTTGCCTGGAACCAATCCCAGAAAATGTTGAACAGGATCCAGGTGGCAACTTCGACGCCCATGACAGCGGCCGGCTTCTGCCAGGGGAATTCCATATGCCGTCTCTCGTACATACGATAGGCTATGTAAGTCCCAACGCCGCTGAGAATCACGACCAGTAGAAAAACAAGATTCACCAGATGCTGTACGCTTTCGAGTATCCATTGCATCGCAGATCTCCTCGCAGTATGTGTGTGTTCCCGTACTCTTCGTCCTTTACTCCATGCTTTACAAGATTCTTGCCATTAGTTTATGGCACACGTTGCCAACCTGTCCACCATTTAGATTTCCGACGTTCACTTCAGCGAAAGCTCCGCCCTACGTTTTTGATCTTTCCGTGGTCTTCCACTTATGATATAATCCCATCATGATTTTGCTGACGACAATTATCAGAAAGCTACGTCTTTCGTTTCGGTGGAAGAACACGACTTTTCTGCTCGTTTTTGAGATCATGTTGGTCGCTTTCGCACTGCACGTGGTAGGCTTTTACATGTGGGAACGCCCAGCACAGCCGGAGTTGACTATCTTCGACTCAGTATGGGTCTCGTTTATCACGATGACAACCATTGGATATGGAGACTTGTCAGCGTCAACGGTTCCCGGTCGGATGGCTACAATGATCTTCAGTATCATTACACTCGGCTGTTTTGCCACCGTTGCCAGTGAACTCATTACCAAACTCACCGATATCCATGAAGATCGAGTCAAAGGATTGCGACGCCTCCATCTGAGGGATCATATTCTCATTGTGGATTGGAACAAGAATCTGAGTAAGATCACCACGATCATCGAGAATTTGCGCGACGATCCGGATACCAGTGGATCGCCGATTGCCATCCTCTCGGAAGCCTTTGAGGAACTGCCCGATACGCTGACAAACACCTTTCACAATCTTTACTTCTGTCATGGATCGCCCACGGACCAGACGACCTACCAACAAGCGAGTGTGGCACAGGCGCATACAGCTATTATACTGACCAGCGGAACAGAGTCAAGTGCAGATGCGGTTACTGCGGCAGCGGTCGGTGTGATTGAGGGCCTGAATCCCGGGGTCGAAACGGTCGCTGAGTGTCTGGATCGGCGGAACGAAGGTCTATTTCGCATGAACGGATGCAACCGTATCGTCTATACGGGTGAGATCATCCCGCTCGTTATGACAAAGACAGCGATTGACAAGGGAATAGGGCCTACCATATTTGAGATGCTCGACGTGCGCACAGGTTGTACTCTCTACAGCGTTCAAGATGCCCGGCTTGAAGGATACACATTTTCCCAGATTGCCAAATGCCTGGTCGATATGGAGGAGCAGGTGATCCTACAGGGGGTGATGCGTGGGCGTCGGATCATCCTGACTCCTCCCAACGATTTCCCTATCGAGGATGGTGATGGACTCATCCTGCTTGGGGATCGCAAATACGAATGGAGCGATCCCAAACAAGGGCTGAAGCAAAAACTGCTCGTGAGACTCACAGTTCCAAACGATGACAAGGATGGGGGAGGATGAATACGAAAACCTGGGTTCTTTGGCTTGTTGTTGGTCTGATTCTGATCTTCGCCGGTGTCAGTTATAATCAGTTTGTGTCCCGTTTGCCCCATGAGATCACCATCGCATCCGGCTCTAATCTGGGGATGTATCATCAATTAGCACTCAAGCTCAAAGAGTTGATTGAACAGGAGCATCCTAGTATCAAGGTCAAAATACGGAATACTGCGGGCTCGGCTGAAAATCTCCAGTTGCTCATTCAAGGAGATGTCGATTTCGCATTCTATCAGAACAGCGGCCAAACCCATGCCGAAATCAGGGGGGTTGCTAATCTCTATTCTGAGGTATTGCACATCATTGCCCGTCAAGATGCGCAGATTCAAGGTGTCCTGGATCTGGAAGGGAAACGCGTTTCCGTGGGTGCTGAGGGCAGTGGCACCTATCTGATGACCGAAGAGATCTTGTCTCATTTCAATATGAAGGTCAAGGATCTTCGTATGCGCACACTTAATTTCACTGAAACGGTGACAGCATTTCAGAATGGCGAATTGGAGGCGGCATTCATCGTTTCAGGAATCCTTTCCCCTGCATTGACTCAGTTGCTCCGAACAGGAAACTACGATCTGGTATCTATCTATGAAAGTGATGCGATCACATTCAAAAATCCAGCTCTCTTCTCATATCGGATTCCTCGCACAGCCTATTCTGGCAATCCTGCCGTACCTTCCCAGGATGCTCAGTGTATCGCCGTGAAAGCAAGTCTGATCACGCATCGACGAACTCCCGCATATATGGTACGCACCATGACTCAGTCGGT
>JAJRTO010000058.1 GCA_024278235.1 Candidatus Poribacteria bacterium | reverse complement strand
GTACTGGAGCAGGTGCTATCACTGACTGAGGCGGGATGGGCGGTGGCAACAACCACGGGGTCTGCGCACCTCGTCGCCGAGTGGCAAGGGCAGCAGCGTCGCCTGTCTGTGGACGTGTTCCCGGACGATCCACGGTTCCTGCGCGTGATCCCAGAACGTTCGACTTTCACACGCCGGATGCCCGGTCCTATCCAGTTCACAGCGTCCACCTATGATGGCCGAGGAAACATGATTTCTTCAGTGTCCACAGGGGATCTGCTTTGGCGAGCCGCTGGCGGGATCGGCGCTATCACGCAAGACGGGTTGTTCGAGGCTTTCACGGATGCACCCCAGAATCGACATGGCGAAGTGTTGGCTATCATTCCGACACAGAACCTACTTGGGCGGGCAACTGTCTATCTTTATGGCATCCAGGGAATCCCCGTGGAGTTGTATGTAGAGCCATCGCAGATGACCGTCATCCCCGGTCAACGGGTGCAGTTTCACGTGCTGGCGATAGATGCTGAAGGTCGAATCGTCGATGAGACACCGCGCTGGCAGGTACTGGAGAGTAGCGGTCAAATCGTGGCCGGTGCGATCAACGCGGACGGATGGTTTGAGATCCCCCCTGGGAAATACCTGGGCAAGTCATTGCGGGTGATCGCTCTTCTGGATGATCCTGCGACGCTGACCGCTGAGGCGGAGGTGATCATACAGGCAGGTGCATTGACACGGATCGAGATCGAGCCTGGGACAGTTCCCTCGCTACAGATCGGAGAGCAGATCTCCTTCCAGGTTCAAGGCAAGGATCTCTATGGGAACCCGGTGGCGATTGAACCGCAATGGGAACTCGAAGGAAAAATCGGGAGGCTCTCCGTGTCCACCCCACGCACGGCGACTTTTCGCACGTCCGCCCCCGGAACGGGTATCGTGCATGTTTCACAGTCCGGTGTGACGGCGTTCGTCCCCCTATCGGTTGCAGAGGACAGCCCAACATCCCTCGTCATCGTTGCCCAACCTGAATATGATCTCCTGGATCCCGATGCTGCCGGACAGAACAGCACGACTCCCTGGATGATGGCCGCCGGAGAAACCGTGGATCTCTATCTATTCGATCAGGGAGGCGTCTTACGGAACAGTGATGCTGACTGGGATCTTGTGTCCGATGAACTCGTTGGCTCACTTTCTCCGACAGATAGGTTCAGCGCGAAACGTGCCGGCGAGGCCCGGGTGGAGGCACGGATCGGCAATACACAGGCGAGTTTCTATCTGAAAGTCGTGCCCGGAGCGTTAGCACATATCGAAGTGATCCCGTCCGCGATCTCGGTGCTCACCCAGGATGTCCAGGTGTTTGAAGCACAGGGAACGGATAGCTTCGATAACCCCATCCCGATACAGCCGCTCTGGTCGACACTCGGTGGTATCGGAAGTATCGACCCCGACGGCGTATTCCAACCCCATGCCATTCTTGCAGACCAGACCTGGTACGGTTCGGTCATCGCATCCGTGGGCAATGTGTCCGGAAGCGCACGCGTGAGCATCACCGGGGAACGTGGCCCCCTTGCCCGGCTGGAGCTGGATGTCAGTCCGGAGATGCTTTCTGCCGGAGCAGAGGCAACCGTACGACTGATCGGCCGGGATGCTCAGGGGAATGTTCTACCAGATCTGATGGCCACATTGGAAATCGTTCCCTCATCAGGAGACCTCGAAGCTGTCTCGCCGGGACATTGGATCTATCGTGCTCTCGAGACCCTACCGTCCCATCCCCAAGTGACCTTCCGGGCCGTGATCGATGCTTTCGAGGCTGAAAGCTCGGTGACGCTGGTGCCTGCAAATCCTGCTCAGATCGATCTGCCTTCGCTGACACTTGCAGCAGGAGAAACGGTCACATTCCGAGCCGAAGTCCTGGACACCTATGGCAACAGCATCGAGGATGCGAAGCCCGAATGGAGTGCATCCACTGGTGAACTTACCGTTGATGGATTGGAAGTGACTTACACATCCCAGGTTGCCGGTCGACATGAACTGACAGTGCGTCTGGGGGACATTCTGGAGGCAGCATCTGTTCTGGTGACGCCGGCAACGGTATCGCGGCTGGAAGTTTCTCCACAGGAACTGACACTCAAGGCGGGTTCCCAGACGATTCTCCGTGTCCAACCGTATGATACCTATGATAATCGTGTGGATGAGCAGGACTGGAACCCGGCTTTTCAAGTGATTCCGTCCTCCCTCGGTACGGTCTCCCGCAGTGCATCCGGCGATTGGCAGGTCTCGGCTCACAGCGTGGGGGAAGGCAGGATCCTGGTCGATGCAGATGGTCAGCAGGTCGAGATTCCGCTTACGGTTGAGGCTGGTTCGCTGCAGACGCTACAGATCTTCCTGGTCGAGCCGTCCCAGGCAACGGAGCCCTATGCCCTCATCTCCGGAGCGACCTATCAATTCCGGGTGGAAGGTCAAGATGCTGCAGGCAATCAGATCGTGCCAATCGCCCAATGGAATCTCATCGGTGACATCGGTTCGCTGGACGCGGATGGGGCTCATGCCAGGATCAAGGCGCGATTTGTCGGAGATGGCAGACTCATCGCCTCAGCGGAGGGGCTGACTCAGGAAGTTGCACTACAGGTGGAGGCGTACCATCAGGAAGTGGGAGCCTCCGGGGGCATCCTCGTCAGTCCCGCGGGGATCACGTTGAACCTGCCGGCCCGGGCACTCAAACGCCCGGTCGACCTATCCATCGATCTGGTTCGATCCACGGGCGATGCGACCGATGCCATCGGGGAGACATCCACGGTTAGCCGGCGTCTCAGCCCGATCTTTCGGATTCGGCCGGAGAATCAGACTCTACAGCGACCTGCGGAATTACGGATATCGGTGACACAGGATATATCGGATGGGATGGGGGATGAAGACCAGTGGCAGGTTTACTTCTGGGACCCATTCCTGCAAGACTGGTTGCCTTCGGGTGGCAGAACGGACAGATCGCGGAACACGATCACGACCCATGTGAATCATCTGGGACTGTTTGCTATCATGGAATCGGCTGAACCTCAGCCGTTTTCCAACATCCTGCAGGTGGAGCGCGTGCAGGTCCATCCGGCGATCTTCTATGCACCGGACATCAATCGGCTCACGATCACCTATCGTCTTGCCACGGGAAACGACCCACACGCTCAGGTCTCTGTTATGCTCTACGATTTTAGAGGTCGGAAAATCGCTTCGCTACTCGATGAAGAACCCCAAATCTCCGGGGATGTCGCTCTGCAATGGGATGGTCGGGACAGCTCTGATAGATTGGTTCCTAATGGGCGCTATCTGCTTCTGATCGTGGCACGGACCCCGGATCGCACGGTCACTGCAAGAAAACTCGTGGTGGTATTCAAGTAGTGCCCTGTCAGATCCGCTACTCATACCCCTTCGGCAATGGGAACCAGAGCCCTTTCGTTTCTTCCGCCAATTGTCGATGCGCAGGATCGTTGATCCCCAGCACGTTCAGGCGGATGCCAGTGTCCCGACAGGCTTTGATGACGACACTCAGGCTGGTCACTCCGGTAAGTCGTTCATCCGTCACGAGGATGAATGCTTTCAGCGAGTTCGTTCGCAATCGAAACTCCCGCCGTGTCGTGAAGATGACATCCAGGGCGCGTTCGTCTCCCTCGCAACGTACTGAGCGCATTGCCTGACGTAGAAGGTTCAGATCCTCCGTAAGTTCCCATCTTTTCACGATGTTCTGGCGTTCAAGCCGCTTGAAGGTGACCATCCCAAAAAGGACATCCACATCACGCTTCGTGATCTCCCTGGCCATCTCCCCAAGATGGCGTGCAACCGCAGCGATGTGGGGATCCATGCTGCCGCTTGCATCCAACAGGAAAACCACATCCAGCTTACCAGAGATGTTTCCATCCGTCAGGGCATCCGCTATCGCCATCATGGCATCTCCAACGCCATCACGGGCCGCATCCCGACGAGAACTCATCTGAAGAACTTTCCTCTCGTCCGTTCGCCGGGAGAATGGGCGATGGACCTCGGATGCATCTCCTTGCCGATGACGCTGCTGAATCCGTACATTCACATCAGGGTCCGCAAGTTGCTCCTCGTTCTGAATCGGTTCCAGAATCGGTTCCCTTTCTTGTCGAACACCGGGGATTCTTGCGTGGGTCACGATGCGGGTACGTGGCTGTTGGATGGTC
>JAJRTO010000057.1 GCA_024278235.1 Candidatus Poribacteria bacterium | reverse complement strand
CTTGGGCTTCGCTGATGGCTTCTTTCCACCATGCGTCGTGTCCCTCAAGCACGTCCAGTAATTCATCGTCAGGCATCTGCCATGAGGATCCGCCAATGCTCAATTCACCCTGATAAACAAATCCAGCCCTCTGCAATTTGCTGCGTACCTCGGAACCATTCGTCGCCTCAACGACAATGTCTAAGTCCCGGGTCATGCGCTCCGGCATATATAAACGCGTTGCAACAGCCCCGACGACTGCCCATCGTATAGGTGATAGAATAGGTGTGAGATCAGGCCATATCATTCGTATTGTCCTTTCACGGAGACAGCCAAGAAATGTGCCTGTACCTCCCTGCTGTTTTCGCCGGGCAATTTCAATGAGAAGTTTCCGCGCCCGTCTGGATTGGCTGGATCTCATAGAATCTTTCATCCATTCGCACCACCCATCGGTGATCTCTCGGCAAGCTGACACAGCATTTCAAGAGCCGTCTTGCAGATCAGTTCTTCTGATTCAGGGGCGATCATCAGCGTTCCAT
This sequence comes from Candidatus Poribacteria bacterium, assembly GCA_024278235.1. GTDB lineage: Bacteria > Poribacteria > WGA-4E > JAJRTO01 > JAJRTO01 > JAJRTO01. Next base: position 6,626 of record JAJRTO010000057.1, on the reverse strand, counting down.
AATAGCGATAGGCTGTGTCCACTTCATAGCCACCCTCTGCGTAAGCCGTGGCAGTGGGAACATAACCGATGCATCCATTCGTGTATCCGAGTACGACTGTCTGTGAATAGGGTGAACGGCTATCCAGTTGCAGGGCGTACTCCACAAACACTTCGCCAGGCAGGCCGACGACCGCAGTATTGCCAATCTGGAAAAGTTGGATTTCAAAAGGCTGGGATTCGGGGCGATCCTCCCCTGTAGCAGCCTGAAGCATGGCATGGGACCATTCCAGCATCGCTCGACTCATGTAGCTCTGTGGACGACCAATACCTTTATCGTGCACCTCAGCGAAGTCCTCTTCATAATGGTTGACCAATGCCTGTGCCTCGACAACTGGCATTGGATCCTGGAAGGGCAGTTGAATCGTGCGGGATGTTGCCCGGAGGGTTACGTTATCTGTGGTCTCGATCTGCTCCACACCACCGATGACAGCCGCTCCAAGAATCGTCCCCAGCCGGCGTGCTCCCTCGAACGTCCCATCCCTGGGATGGGCATTGATGTTGCCACAACAACCCTGGGCAAACATGGCAATGCCAGGTTCCACCTGCTCTATCAGTCGTACTGCGTAACCCGGGAAATCTGCAGAGATCAGTAAATTTGTGCCGCCAAGTACCACGGGATGGGCTGCATGGGCAAACAGAATCGCCATCACTTCATGGGATACGGCATCCTCAACGCGCAGCACATCCACATAAGCAGCCACAGGCCCATCGAGATTAGGCCCGATGACCATTCGTCCTCCATCATGTTTCCGGCGCCGATTGATACCGACCTGTACATTCTGGCGTCCCCAACCGATGAGGGCAGGCTGCAATTCCTGATAAGCCATCTGTACAGCACCCAGGATCTTCTTGGTCAACCCCTCCACGTAGTCGGGGTCCCGTTCGCCAAGCCCCCGCAGCATCACCGTTGCAGGCCCTGAATGGGTATGTGAGGAATTGATCATCACATGCCCTGGAGGGATTTTCCACCGTGCTTCGATCTGGTCACGGAGTCGCCTGATAATGTCGAAATCGAGGCTGATCAGATCGGAGGTAATCAGTATCAGCGTGCTCCCCTCGTTCGAGAGCACCAATGCCCGTGCATACAGATCATCGTGAATACCGATGGAGGACGAGGGACGGTTCCCAAACCCAGACATATCGATACCCACCGGTGGGGTGATGTTGACGGCTGCAACGCTTGCATGGAGTGACATCTGTTATCCTCCTACGGTGATTTCAATAGGGTTCACATAATCCGCATAGCGTTCTGCGACCTCAGCTTCATCCGTTTTGCCTTCATGTACATACACCCGGAAGCGCAAGTGGAATTTGCCATTCAGCAACGGAGTAGGGGGATGGTGTGTGAGTGACATCTGCTGGCCGACGGCGAGCTGACCGAAGCGGCCAGGATATTCGGGGTTCTCAGGATGATCGAAGAAAGCGATCCCATCCCAACCATCTCCGATAGGTCCTGAATAATCGCACCATTTTGCTTTCTCATTCACATTGGATCGTCCGATATGGCCTTCCGAATTCTGCACATGCCCCACGGTGGAGACATTCATCTCCGTCGCCATGCGCGCTACCAGGAGGAAAGGTCTGGAACCCGCATCGTCTGGTTCCGTGGTCTCGATCTCCCAGTCGATGAAACGTGCTTGAGGGCTGATCTGCCAGAGACGCATACGCCGCTTCTCTTCAAGGATCACGTCCGCATGAGGCTTCAGGTACCAGAGCGTCTGGTTGATCTCAGCATAGACATCGCCATGACTCAGCGCGTCAAAGCGGCGATGCAACATTTTCCCACCGGGGCCATAAGGAGGTTCATCCCAATCGGACCAGATATTCGTGCTGCCATCCTCACCATGTCCACCGTAGGCGATGTAGAGACCATAATGATGTGGGTGATCCCCACCGCCGGCTCCCCGAACAACGCTTCCATGTGGGCCATTGAGCGGCCAGAAATAGGGACGACGCATACCGAGAAATGTGTAACGTGCAAAATGCTGATCCTCCGCATAAACATTGAGATGATCCAATTTCTCCTCTATTTTCATCTGTGGAGAACTGGCCTCCGGAGAGGTCTCAAACTCAACATGATACGTTCGGGTTTCGTCAACTTGCAATGGATTCTCGAGAATCCACGAGAGTCGATGGGTCTGCACGTCGTATTGACATGGAACCTTATCACCTTCTGGAGAATAGAGCTGTGGAGAATCGTTCATCGCATCCAATTCGATAGAGACGAGATCTCTACCATGTGCCTGCGGTGCGTAAGCGTGAATTTGCATCTGCGTTTCCTCTGCAATCTCTGCATCTGAGAATATCGTTTTGGGCCATAAACGGAATAAGTAGGACACATCCATACATTTGCATTGCCATTTTACTTTATCCACAGGCCGATGTCACGAATTTTTCAGACCAACCTGGGTTTCATAGAACGGATGCCACGGGCGTTCATTCGTACATAGATAATGAAGCTGTCGACGAAAAGTGCATCCATTTCTGTGTATAAGTGGATCCAGCGGATCCAACTCCGACCGCCTAGCGGAAGAAGGAGGTGGTGATTATGCTGAAATCACCGAGGTGGTTGGCGACTTAGTCGTCGACTATCCGTGTGAAACGTTGCTGGGGAACTTACGTTCTCCAGCAACGCTACCTGAAAGAACATACACTCCACGAGTATCGCTGCCAATTGATGCTTCGGGCTACAGAGAGCAATCCTGGCTGAACCTGGAATGAAAGGGAGGTATATTTGAATGACTGGCACATTGTTTTTTCAACAAACTCTCATGAAGGTTTGCTACTTACTCACAGAGCGGCTCACCGCTTCCGGACAGACATAACTTTTCTCATGACATGATATACCTTATCTCCTGAAGTGGGGGCTCTTTGTGCCTAAGAGGAGATAAGAATGTCTTGCTTTAATCCCCAGTTCTGGGAGATTCTGGTTGATCCGGAGATCCTGGATCAGTTTTCTGATGAAGTCCTGCCCTGGTACGAGCCGACAGAAGCGCGTCAATACCGTGAGAAACGCCATGCCGAACGTCAGGTCATTCTGACCGCCATCCGTGAAATCATCGATTCATCTCTAACCCCCATCCAGAAACAGTGCGTGGAGCAGTATTTCTTCCAACAACGCACTCAGGAAGAGATTGCCCAGTGTCTCGGCATCAGTCGTCGGGTGGTCGGGCAACATCTCTTTGGAGTACGCCGCAGTGGTAAGCATGTGGGTGGGGCTATTAACAAGATCCGCAAGATCTGCTGCAAGCGAGGGATTGCGTTCTCATCCTATTCCCAATTGGAGGAGGACAAGGAAGGGTGAGATTCCTGCAACTTCTCGCAGGCTGAAACGTCTATAGATATAAGTTGCTACATACGATTGCACACCACGCAGGATGAACATTTCAGAAGAATACCAGAGAAAATGGATGTGGAAGAACGGCAAATATCTGGTAGTACCCTGTAGCAACACAAAAAGAAAGCCAGCGGACAGGCTGGCCTTCAATGTAACATTCAATTGGTAACTCAAGTATAAACCAAATCACATTTTGTGTCAACAAGAAATTCAAGGAGGTCTATGATGCAACGTCTTCGTCGCTATCGCATTGGAATTCCTATCTCAAATGTTGCCATACAGTCAGCACAGAGCAACCCATATCGCAGAATCAGAATCTGGGGAAAATCCAAGGCGCGATTACGCACAATCGTAGTACGCTAACGCCGAAGGAGGATTCTTCCCTTTGGCGTTTTCTTCGCTTCTTTCCGGCAGCAAATCACTATCCTTTACGAGCTATCAGCAAATAAGCCAGTTACTGAAGCCTGAAGCCTGAAAACGGACACCTCATTTCCGCACGGATCATTGGGCATCCGGTTCTTCTAGTTTCCAACCTGGATGGGTGCCTCCCTGCATTTCCTCCGGGAGTGGTTCGACGAGCTTGGCGTAGAGTTCCGGACGGCGCGCACGGAGATAGCGGTATCCCGATGAAACAGGTATCTTCTCAGATGTCAGCCATCCCACGATCACATCATCCTCCAGAGCGTGCGATTCGACCAGGATCTCCCCAAAGGGATCGATGATCATCGCGAGTCCAGGTTTAATCGTATCATGATCCACACCGATCGGATTCGTGAAAATGGCGTACACACCGTTTTCATAGGCACGTGTGGGTAACCAACGCATCAGCCAGCCACGTCCTTTGGGGCCCACGAATTCCTGCCGGCAGCGTACAGGGTCCCGGTGGCGGTTCTCCCAGATTTCCGGGGGGATCTTGCCTCGTCCCGGCATCACTGACTCGAGACCGCAGGTCACATGGGGCATGAAGATAATCTCGGCTCCCATCATGGTGGTGATGCGTACGTTCTCTGGCAGATTATTGTCATAGCAGATCAAGATGCCGCAACGACAGCCACACAGATCAAAGACGGTGTACTCGCTTCCTGATGACAGAAAGTTGCTGATGAACGCATGCAGTTTCCGGTGTTTTGCGAGAAATCCATCAGGGCTAACGGCCATATACGTGTTGTAGAGTTGGTTGTCTTCGATTTCGAGCAACCCAGCCAGGATAGGTACACCGTGTTTTCTGGCAATCTGGATCAGCCGTTGCGTAGAGGGGCCATCGGGCACAGTTTCTGCCAATTCGATCAGACGTTTTCGGGGCAGGGTCATCAGAAACGTGTACCCGGGAATACAACATTCATGGAAGGATACGGCCTCAGCCCCCATATGAACTGCCTGCCGAGTAAGTTCGTCAATGCGCTGGAGATTGTATGTTTTATCGGCATCACGGGCTTCGAACTGCGCAGCACCGATTCGGATGTCTCTCATATTCGATATTCTCCTCCTGGATTCGGTGTAGCGGCTTCCCAGACTCTGAGAAACTCTCATCCTCGGATTGAGATCATTATACCATAACTCCGCTGCCATTCCAACGTCCATGTTTCGCTTAAATTTCACGAGTTTTTCAATGAGTCCCGTAGAGCGTGCAGCTTGCTCGTTTCGGTGCCAAACCATCCTGGCCAACAAGCTGGCAGCATGCTCTACTTCCTCCGTAAGTGAAAAACTCGTATAAATTTCGCGACCTGAACGAGCATAGTGTGGCTATGCTGAGGTCGTTTTATACGATTGACATAGGTTCGTCATTCTATTAGAATAGAGCAGTTGATCATGAGGGTTGCTGCACCCACGAATAATGGAATCAATGGCATGATACGTGAAAGGCTCTTGACCAGGGACTCTCGACGAGCGGCCATCGACTGTTTTCAGAGAAAGGGAACACCATGTCCACGAAACCCAAACGTTTCTTAACAGCCGAGAGTGGCGTTACGGAACTACTCACACAGACACCACCGCTCCATTTTGCAGGCGAATCGAAGGATGATTGGCAACAATGGCGTAGCGCGTTCCGACGCAGACTGATGCAGAACCTCGGCCCGGGTCCGGAGCCTGTGCCACTCGAAATCGAAATACTGGAACGCACCGAGATGCCCGGCTACACACGAGAAAAGATCATCTTCAATCCAGATGCTTTCTCCTCCGTACCTGCCTATGTGCTCATCCCTGAAGAGGCCGGACCAAGCAACCCTCGTCCTGCTGTGCTCTGCGCTCATGGGCACGGAGTGGGTAAGGATTCATTGGTAGGAATTGTGGATGGGGATTATCAGAAGCAATTGGCCGTAGCCCTTGCCCTCCAGGGGTTTGTAACCATCGCTCCTGACTGGCGCGGCTTTGGTGAACGAACGGATCGTGACGAGTGGGTTCGCCGACCGGGACGTGATGGCTGCAATGTAGCGTATCTCGCGTATGGTTATTTTGGATACCAGCTACTCTACCTCAACATCTGTGATGCCCAACGCTGCCTTGACTATCTTCAATCCCGTCCTGATGTCGATGGAAAGCGGTTGGGTTGCATGGGCTGCTCCTTCGGTGGCACGATGACCACGTATGTCGCAGCGCTTGACCGACGCATCAAGGCCGCTGTCATTGTCTGCTACCTGAGCACTCTCACCGATGCCCTGAATGACCGTGGGCGGGGCAATACGTGCGGTTCACAGTTCATGTTCGGACTGCGTCGCGACGGAGACATCCCGGATGTTGCGGGATTGATCGCTCCACGCCCCTGCATGGTGCAAATTGGTTCCCGGGACAACTGTTTCATCGAAGACGATGCGTTGGCGGCGTTCGCCCATCTCGAAGGGATCTATCGTGCAGCAGATGCGTCCCAACATCTTGTGCTCGACCATTTTGAGGGTGTGCATGAGATCGATCTGGAGCCGGCAACTGCGTTTCTCAAGAATCATCTGAGTTAAAAACCGGCGATCATTCAGTCGCGAACGTTTTTTCAAATCCCTTCAACGACGGCATGAAGACGGGAAGACGGGAAGGCGGGAAGACGGGCCAATTCCCGTTTTCTCACTTTCTCACTTTCTCACTTTCTCACTTTCTCGTTCTCTCGTCTTCCTGCTTTCTGTGATTTCGGTACCTGTTTACAAAAGTGTTACCTACTGAACTAGTGATCGTATCATCTCAGTGCTTCACAATGGTGGTTTGTAGTCAGGCACGCAATGAAATGGAGTGCCGTCGTCACGCCACTTCAGATCTTGAAG
>JAJRTO010000008.1 GCA_024278235.1 Candidatus Poribacteria bacterium | reverse complement strand
GGATGCCTGGCCGGGCGGCTTTTTCGAAGAAGGCTACCGCGAGCGGTTTGCATGAAGGAGGGGATACCTGTGCTTTATGAATTCGCCATGACCCCCGACCTTTTCGACGCATCTGTAGCCAACACAGATAAAAGCGCCGGCGTCATTTTGACCGAGCTGCTCCGGGGGATAGCCGAAAACGGGCTTTTGGCGAACCTTCATAAAGACCGATGGTTACGCCATGTGACAGAGAACAGAGCGACGGCACTGCCGCCCGCTTTGAAGGATAAAGTCTTTACGTGCCTTAAAGTACTGAATGACCGGCATCGGCTGGTGAGACATCCAAAGTGCATGGCGGGCGATCCCGACACAGATCAAGATTGGTTGAATCTGGCCTTCGACTCACACGACCGGATTCCCTTTCACGCTATTATTCTGAGCCAAGTGTTAATAGACAGTTGCGGCCGCGAATGCGATGCCTTTGTCGAGTTCTTCGGCTCCTTGGATTCAGCGCAATGGAATGGCCGTCGGAAGAGGACGTTATCCCTGACCAAATCAGATACCGACTACCGCTCCGCTCTTGCTCCGATACTACGGTATGCGAAATCCCTAGTCTTAATCGACCCCTGGCTGAACGCGCAGGAGTCGCGCTACTTCGACACCGTTACCATCTGCTCGAACGTGATGGGGCAAAGAGGACATGCCAGACGTCAAGGCCGCATCGATATCCATGCTGAGGCGGGGAAACAGAAGCCCTACGGTCGAACCGTAGGAGACTATCTCACCGCATGGGAGCAAAAGCTTCGCCCGCTGATCGCTGCGGACGGTCATCGTTTCCGGGTATTTCTATGGGAGTCTCTACCAGGTTCTGAGTCGATGCATGACCGATTCATTCTTACCGACCAATGCGGAATATCCACTCCCGGAGGTCTTGATTGCCGAACTCATTCCCACGCTAACAGTACCGATTGGAGTCTGCTCGATGAAGATGTTCGACAACGCAGATGGGCAGATTATGATCCTACAATGAGTTCGTTCAAACTGATCGGAAATGCGGAGGTTTCATGATTCAGGACCTGGAAGATTAAGTGCCGCCGGGACATGCTCAGAGCCAGGAAAGGCAGCAGAAGTGGGTAAAGCTTGTGTACCACAGGAAACGAACTGGTCACGATAGCCAGCAGGAACAGGAGCCATGCGAACATGGCGATCCAGATGCGTTCGTTCGTTTTCCGAGCCACATCGTAGAACAGGAGCAACAGACCACCGGTGTAAACGATAAGGAAGTATCGGAAGATTCCCTGGAATCCCCTGAATTCGATATCGAGCAGTTCTCCAACAGATGCCATCAGTCGGCTTTCGCCAAGCGGCGAGAGAAAGTTGAGGTAGAGCTTTCCGAAATCACGCATTCCAAATAGAACGACACAGAGCAGGCTGCTTATCACGAACGTGGTCAGAATCAGGCTGAGTTTCCTGATGGTGGTTTGAGCTGTTCAACGACAATTATAATTACCCATCGTATTGCCTCACGATAGAATCTTACCCCAAGTCACTATGTTGACTCACCAATAATCTTACCCGGTGTCTGATGGTTCTGATCGACTATGGTTACCCTCAATATCATGTTTCGCCGAAAACAGGCAACGTAACATCACGTTCATTGTTCCTCACCTTTGCCCCCAATGAGGGGTCTGGGGACGTGTCCCCAGCGGGGGATTGGGGGAGACCCCCAAAGAAACCACGCATTGAAACCATGGTAGGAGACTCATCCACTCCTCCCCACTGACATGGGTTCTTGGTAGACTTGAGAGCAAGCTCGAACGCCCAGACTCTCATATTCATAAAGGTACCTGCAGAAGCAGCGCAATGGGCATCCTCCCCCATCAAGTCTCTGTGTCAGGATCCGACGCTGGGCGCGTATCTGTCAGGGGAACGGCACGTAGCGATGGCGGTAGTGAGGTGTTCAGCTGCGCATCCTCATGGGCAAGACCGTCGTCGAACTCAAGGAGCATCTGGCTGCGCCATGTGCGAACACGTCGCTGCATCGTCCTCAACAGATTATCCGGGTAGCGTCCTGGATAGTGCTCCTGCAGCTTCTGCAGGAGGGATTTGGCGGTGCGCTCTGGAGCATCCAGGAACCACTGATGCAGTTCAGCCGCCACAGCCTCGAATGGATCCGGGTGTGTCCGATAGGTCCGAGGCCCCCTCGACTTCTGCGTCCGCCGATACTTACGCTTCTGCACTTTGGCCGTTGTCTCTACCGTCGATGACAGACTCATCTCATCGTTGTCAGTCCCAGGTGGCAAGCAAGCTGCCAGGTCAAAACGGACATGCTGGGTGCTGGTATCGGCATGGGGTATCGACGATTCCTGCACCGCATGCCGCCACAGAGCGTCTTGCAGAGACTGAATCTGTTGCAGCAGACGTACTGGATCCAGAGCATGAAAGACATGGTTCCAGTGCTGGCTCCGCTCCTCAGTAAGAGTGCCGAACCCAACCAAACGCTGGAAGGGCGTTTGGGCAGCATCATACTTCCGCTGGACCTTGCTCCCGTCTCGATGTTTGCTGACCAGTTTCATCGACGGCTGAAAGAAGTTCACGTATAACCGAACCGCACGATACAACTCGCTCAATTGACGATACGAGACTTCACCTTCATAGCGGTCATAACCCACCAGTTGGCGGACGATGCAGCCATTCTTCTGCTCCACGAAACACTGGTCATTCTGCTTGTAGGCACGACCACGTGTGAAGGTAATCTCCTCCTGTTTGCAGTATTCTAGCATCTGGTAGTTGAGGAATTCACCACCATTGTCGGTGTCCAGACCCAGCAGTCTGAAGGGGAGTAGCTTACGCACCCTCTCGAGTGCCTGGATAACGGTATCCTGACTTCGATGACGTAGCGGAAGACACTCTGTCCAACCAGTGGCCACATCCGTCAGCACAAGACTCCACAGGAAGGCGCCTTCAGCACGGGAGCCACAGTGGGCGACCGTGTCCATCTCGAAGAAGCCAGGCTGCGTATCACTCCAGTCGGCAAAGGTGCGCACCGGTACCTGATGCTTCAGCAGGAGACCTGCTTTCGTTGTGGTTCTGTGTCGTCGCGCCTCGGTTCGGAATTGTGCCAGGATACGGTCCGCAGTAGCGGGACTGATGGCCAGCAGCTGGGAGCGTGCCTCCTCTGTGAGTTGAAGATGTCCATGTTCCTCCAGGGCTGGAACCAACTCTGGCAGGAAGGGAACCAGGCGTTTTGCACAGATGCCATTGGCCGCATTCCAGGCCACAGCCAGTGCTTCCTGCACTTCCTTGCCGTAGCGTCGCTGCCGTGGACGTCTGATTTCTTTGGTGGCCAGAGATGAGGGTTGACTCAGTAACCGGATCGCATACTTGCGTGCGTATCCAGTGGCCGCGACCAATTCGTTGAGGATGATGGTCTTCTCTGGTTCGCTTGCTTGGTGATACCTTGGTGCTACTTGTGCCAGTAGTTCTCGTTTGGCTCTGAATCCCATGGTTGACCTCATTGTGTTCCCTCCGTTCAGTTTGTTCACTGACGTTGGGTTACATTATTCGTGAGGCAAACGCCTTGTTCAAGTTACATTACTGGTGATTCAATGCGAGCTTGCGCTTCGAACCGTTGGGGGTCTACCGATCCGATCAGAAGTAGATGCGAAACGACGAGTAGTAGATGTCAGAGGTGACGCCAAACTCCGACCGAGGTTGGGGCGAATCGCCATCTATTGATGCGGACCTGCCGATGCCGATGAAGGCCCCGGCAGCGAGATAGATGTCCTCTGCGATGTTGTACTCTGAACTCAGCGAGATCAGCACGGAGGGATCGTTGAGATTGCACAGTGCGGTCGAATTCAATGTCAGGAGAGGTGTGATCTGCCAACTGATCCCGGGGATCAGATAATGACGTCCCATGAGATAGACACTCCCCTCTGAATAGGCCGTGCGATCCAGATTCTCGAAATAGTGTGCAGCATCGCCGACGCCAGCCCCGTTGTAGTGATATTCGAGGAACAGATAGGTCGTCCCCCAGAGGCTGAAATCAGCGCCGAGTGATAGGTTCAGGTAGCTGTTCTCTTCTTGTGCATCGTTGGCAAAGGCGTTGGGGAGAACATAAGCGGCTTCGAGCCAACTTGCAGCTCCTCCGATGTAACGCGTGAGGTCGCATCCCACCATCAGGTTCTCGCGGAAGTCGATCAGAAGCAATGCCAGATCTGTTTCAAGAGCATATCCCTTTGCCCTCAGGAACAGCGCACTCTCGCTCAGATCGAAATCGTCCCCAAAGACTCCCCCTGCATCGAGTTCACTCATCATCCCGAGTGGGATGCGCAAGCGCACGGCGTCCACGCCGGGCCGATCTTCAGTATCCAACGCATCGAAAGTGAACGGTGCAAGGATATCGGTGGGATTGAGCACACGCGCGCTTCCCCAGGCGAGCGGTTGGCGGCCGAGTGAGATGTCGATTTCTAAAACACTGAGCGTGACGCGAGCGCGATCCAGATTTTGCAGCACACCGAAACTCCACGCTGTTTCCTCCGGATAGAGTTGTCTGCCCAGATCGATGCCACGATACGCGGTTCTGCTCTCCGTATCCACACCGAGCGCAGCCAGATTCAAATCCTGTATCTGAAGCGAGAAGTCGTATGCCACATCGAAAGAAATCCATTCCCGGGGGGCATAGGAAGTGTTCATCCGCAGGCGTTGTGTCATCACTCCCTTGAGCGATGTTCCCGCATCTTCCGGGAGTTGTTCCCCGGGCGTGTCGAACACGGTGAAGAAGGTTTTGTAGTATCCTGCTATCGATGGTGCGTCCGAAGCCGCTGCAGAAGACGTTGTGCCCACATGATTGATCATCAAGAACAGAGAGAGCAGCACGACTGGCGATTTAGACATTCTTTTCTCCTGTGGGAGCGAGTCAGCCATTATCCTTCACACTCCAACCCTCGTCTCATCCTCCGCGATCAGCCCATCTCTGAGTGTGACCAAGCGTTTAGCGCGCTCCATGATCATCGGATCGTGCGTGGAGAAGACGAACGTCATGCCGGTTTGTTCGTTGAGTTGACGCATCATATCGAGCAGTTCCCCACCTGTTTTGGAATCGAGATTTGCCGTGGGTTCGTCTGCGAGGATGATCGAGGGCTGCGACACCATCGCCCGGGCTATCGCGACGCGCTGCTGCTGCCCTCCGGAAAGTTGTGTGGGACGTCTCCTCTCGAACCCCGTGAGCCCAACCTGCTGTAAGATTTGAAGCACTCGCTCATGCCGTTCCTTCTTGGATACTCCCTGCAGGAGCATGATGTATTCGATATTCTCCTCAACGGTGAGGACCGGTATGAGATTGTATGCCTGAAAGATGAATCCGATCGAGTCTCGGCGGAAATCGGAAAGCTCCCTACCACTCATCTTCGAGAGCGATCTCCCTCGAAGCTGCACGTCCCCCTCGTCAGGCAGATCGAGCCCTGAGATGATGTTCAGAAGTGTGGTCTTGCCGGAGCCCGATGGACCCACAATCGCTGTTAACTCCCCGGGATCGATGGTCAAATCGACCCCGCGCAACGCATGCGTCGGTACGCCATTTCCCTGGTAGATCTTGGTCACACCTTCTGCAACGATGATGGTATCTCTAGCTTCTCTCATGGTAGTCTCCTATGGATAGGACTCAAAAGCTCCGCCGCATGGCCTTCGCGGGTGATATTCTGGCTGCATGCCACGCAGGATAGATGCCCGCGATGAGGGTGAACAAAAACACCCAGATGGGGTACTTCACGAACTGCTGCCAGTTCATCACAGGGTAGATCATCTCCCGCACGGTCACACCTGCGTACTCCACACCGCGATAGTCGATGCCCGTTTTCATCGTGATAAGCGTAACGATGAATCCGAGGAGCACACCGAGCAGAACGCTCAGTACCGCCAACGCAGCCGCTTCGAGTAGAATGAGCAGCGCGAGACGCATCGGCCGTGTACCCACAGCACGTAGTACACCGAACTCGAACATCCGCTCGTAAAGCGACATGAACAGCGTGTTGATGATGCCGAAGACCACGATTCCGAACAGGATCACACCGATGATGAACATGCTGAATTCAGAGAGCTTGAACGCGCTCTCGAGCTGTGGCAGAAGTGTGGTCCAACCCACCGCTTCGTTTCCATACTGAGAATAATGCTCCCAGAAAGGAAGATCCGAGGTGCGTCCATATTCTGTGTCGGTAAACTTGATGACGATTTCGTGCACTTTGGTCCCAATGCCGAGCATCTGTTGAGATCTCGCCAACGAGACAAATGCCATTCCCCGGTCCATCTCCCGGATGCCGAACGAGTAGATGCCGGCAACCCGGAACATCTCCTGCGAGAGATCGCCTGTTTCTGCCTGAGCAACCGTAACGACCACACGTCCTCCAACTTCTACTTCCAGAAGCTCCGCCAGGGATCGCCCGATCACAATATCCCTCTCGCCGCTTGCGCCAACGTAGTTGCCTTCCACCATGGCATCGTCGATCTGCGAGATCGCCTTCTCTGCGTTCGGATCGATGCCCACCAGTACGACAGATCCTGCGTTTGCCGCTGAACTCACCATGCTGAAGGCATAGGTACGAGGCGTCCACCGTTCCACAATCGACTCCTGTTGAAGCTGCGAAACGACCGAATCGTATTGCTGGATGGTCAGATTCACCTCATGAGTATCACGGTATCCTTCACGGTGGATCTGTGCTTCCCCCAGGTACGAAGCTGTCGCGGAATACACCATGTTCTCCATCATGCCGATCATCAACGCATCTGTGAAGATCAGCCCTGCAAGCCCTATGGCGATGGCAATACCGGCGAGCAGAGAGCGACGCTTATTGCGGAGCACATTTCGCCAGGCGAGCTTGATGAAAATCCACATGATCCTATCTCCTAGTGTGTACGCATAGCCCTGGCAGGTGCTATACGCGCAGCCTTGAGCGCGGGGAACAATGCGACCACAAGCGATGAAATGAACACGGTGATCGCGGGGATGTAGAAGCTGCGGGCGTTGATTTCAGGAGCCATCGTTCGGAACTCGATGCCACCATACGTGAATCCTTCGGACAATGTGATCCCGTGGATGGAGAGGGCATAGATGACGACCAGACCAACCACAGATCCCACAACGAGGCTCAACAAAGCGAGGATACTGACCTCATAGATCACGAGACGGATGATCTGCGTGGGACGTGTACCGATGGCCTTCAGTACGCCATATTCTCGCGTTCGCTCCAGCACAGACATCAGTACCGTGTTGAGCACTTGCACGGCCACGATGAGGATGACCACGAAAATCGTGATCCACATCCCCTCCTGGTCCACCTTCATGGCATTATAGAAGGACCGGGCGATCTCATTCCAGGGGTGCACGTCGAGATTCAGTGGCTCAAGTTTTGATTGAAGCCTCTCCACGACATCAGGTACATGCTTCAACGATGTGACGACCAGCGCAACTTCATGCACTCGTCCCTCCAGGGTCAGCAGCGTCTGTGCATCCTCGATGTGCAGGTAGCAATTCATGCGATTGCTCATCTCGTCGCCGACATCGACCAGGCCGACGATGAGGTAGATATCGTTGGCGATAGATCCATCCGCTCCCTGAGATACCAGTACGATGGAGTCTCCAGGTTGTGCCTTGAGTATCTTCGCAAAGGTCTGTCCCAACAGGGCTTCCTGCGCAGCTTTCCCGGCGAGTGGACGCCCTGTCGTGATCTTCTTATTGAAATGGGTCATCGCGTTTTCGCGTGCAGGATCGATCCCGATTATCTGAACACCCGCGCTCTTCTCCTCTACCGAAGCGAGTCCTCCGGCGTACAAACGCGGAGCCCATGCTTCGATCTCAGGGTCAAGCATCAAAGACTCGATGAGTTCGGGGCTCAGTTGCATGTTTTTGTAGAGCGAGGGACGATCCAAATAACCTTTATGGTGGATCTGAATGTGGCCAATGCGACTACGTGTCAGGGTATCGATGATGGATGAATACGTACCGTCGGACCAACCGATGGAGATCGCCGCCAGAGCAAATCCACCAGACATCGTGAGTACCGTGAGGATGCTTCGCCGCTTCTGACGCAGCACGTTACGTAGCGCGATCTTGAATTGGAGCATCACAGACGCCTACCGTTTCTTGCGGAGATTCCGCAGGCTAAATACGCTTTCTTTGATCTTCGTGTCGAAGGCGATGTCGAGGTAACGGATGGCGGTCTTGTGTCCCTGCTTGTTCTGAGGGAGCAACTCCATCACGGAAGGGACCTTCCGTTTACCTAAGCTCTTGATTTCCGAGAAACGCATCACGCGCATCAGTCGGCCCTTCTCGTCATAGTATTTCTGCCAGATAGGCAGGTAATCGACTTCGCGTACGGCGATGAGTACCTTACCCCACACAATCGGTCTCCCTTCCTTCGGGATCAATTCCAGGTACAGCGCATCCGGTTCCGCATCCTCAGGAGAGATCAACCGATAAGTGTAGTCTTCCAGCAGTGAGAATTCATGGACCAGATCGTCGTTCGTAAAGTCAGATCCCATCCAGGAGCCCATCATCATCGAGGGTGGGATCTTCATCACCTTGTCCACCTTGGGCAGATAGTTCCACATCTCATTGCCGATACGCAACGTCGCTGTGCCCTTCTCTTTCTTGGGCGCCGAGATCAAAATGAACGTCTTATCCTTGCCCTTCGTCCACGCTTCGAGGGCCAGCGTCCTTTCCCAATGAGGTGTGACGATTTGCATCTCCACACGAGCATAGCTGCTGTTACTGCGATAGAGTTCATCGATCTGTTTGACGATGGCGTCCACGTCGAACTCATCTGTCTGTGCGCTTGTCAGGCTGGCGCACACAAGCAACCCCAATACGACGAATCGTACCGTGTGGCGAAGCTGAATCATGGTGACCTCCAATTTGTGCTTTTCCCGGTGACAACCGGGATGTATCGACCAACTCATAACTTATGGCTCACGACTGCTATTGGCCTCTGTTTGTTCACGCGAGAGAATCCCATAAAACAGGAGATGGTGCAATTCGCGAGTCAGATCCCGGTAGTCGGGATAAAGCTGCATCAACTCCTCATCGCGCCCCAGTTCATGTAATTTGTCCAATACGGCGAAGATGAACTCAGGTCGGATATCTCCACGGACATCCCCTGTGCGTTGTCCCTCCAGGAGGAACTCGATGAAATGCTGATACCATTCACTCACATCGAAGTCCAACTGAAGCAGTTCTTCGATGAAGTCATGGCTTAGTTGGGACGTCTGTTCGAGCTTGTACTCCAGAAGCAGTTCGATCTTTCGAGCAAAGGGGATATCCATCGCTCTGACTTCATCCATCTTCGCCCATCCTTCGTCGAGCAATCGCTGCCAGATATGCTTGACCAGTGCGCGTTTGTTTGGAAAATATTTGTAAAAGGTCATCTTGCTCACTTGGGCCGCCCGACAGATCTCCTCGACTGAAATCCGCCGTATCCCGTGTCGGCAAAACAGCGTCTCCGCGGTCTCGACAATCTGTTCCCGTTTCTGGGAGACCCGTGGTTTTGTATCCTGGTTCACGTGATCACCCTTCCCGCAAAAATGTACGATTCTTGCTACATCTGACGCATATCGTCTAAATTATACACGCATGTTCTATACGAGTCAATAAAAAGGAAATGTTCCAGACTGCCACCACAAATGACTATCACACAGTTGGACCGTGTATTCACGAAATATGATACGGAGTATGATGTGTTAGCGAGCTTTGACTAGGCATGTCACTCTGACATCATGGTTCATGGGAACCAACACCAACATGTCAGAGTGACATAGGTTCAGGAGTGTTCCTACCATGCTTTCCATGCGGTGACTTGATACTACGGGAGCTCGTCACCTGGCACAGCATTTGCTCTTGTATGGCGCTGACTGTAGCTGCGATATTGGATCGAAGCAATGAACCAGGAGGTAGATGAGCATGGCATCTGCACATTGTATCTTGATTGTAGATGACGATAGTCAATCGCTGGAAGTCCTTGTTCGAGTCCTCCGGCGAGATGGCTACCATACGGTCATCGCCTCTGATGGTTATACAGCCCTTGAAGCCGCGAGAACCTATCCGATCGATATTGCGATTGTCGATTTCAATCTGCCTGATGCAACGGGCGCTCAGGTCCTACGGCAGATACGGCAATTTCACCCGTCTGTCCCGGTTCTGATTATGAGTGCCGATGAACAGAACCTGTTGCCCGCTCTGGAGGCTGGTGCGAACTCATTCATTCCAAAACCAATCAACCTGAGTGTACTTCGCAATGCGATCGCACGCGCATTGACACGCCGTAGTAATGCTCTATGCAGTACACATTCTGAAGTACGTTTTCAACGATCATCCATGTGGATTCGATGGAGTCGACGCATCATTTGGTGGAAATCCCTAGAATAGCTTTGGAGGAACAAGAACAATGAGTAAAGTGATTGGCATTGATTTGGGAACGACGAACTCGTGTGTGGCGGTACTTGAGGGTGGGGATCCCACAGTTATCGCTAATGCCGAAGGTGGTCGTACTACGCCATCTGTTGTTGCTTTTACTAAGGATAATGAACGCCTCGTTGGGCAGGTTGCCAAGCGACAGGCAGTTACCAATCCCCAAAATACGATCTTTTCGATCAAGCGCTTCATGGGGCGCAAATATAACGAAGTCTCGGATGAAATCCAGGGAGTCCCCTATGGCATGGTACAAGGGAGCAATGGGGATGTCAAAATCAAGGTCGAAGACAAAGAATACTCGCCACCGGAGATCTCTGCGTTCATCCTCCAAAAGATGAAAGAAACCGCTGAATCATACCTCGGTGAACCTGTCACACAGGCGGTGATTACAGTTCCTGCGTACTTCAATGATTCTCAACGTCAAGCAACAAAGGATGCGGGTAAGATTGCAGGGCTGGAGGTACTGCGCATCATCAATGAACCCACGGCAGCATCACTCGCATATGGTCTCGACAAGAAAAAAGATGAGCGCATTGCCGTGTATGATCTTGGTGGAGGAACCTTTGATATCTCGATTCTAGAGATCGGTGAGGGTGTCTTTGAGGTCAAGAGTACGAACGGTGATACTCACCTGGGTGGTGATGATTTTGACGAGGCCATCATCAACTGGCTCGCCGAAGAATTTCAGAAAGATCAGGGCATTGATCTACGTAACGATTCGATGGCGCTACAACGGCTCAAAGAAGCCGCAGAGAAAGCCAAATGCGAACTTTCAACGGCAATGCAGACGGATATCAATTTGCCGTTTATCACTGCCGATGCGAGTGGCCCCAAGCACATGAATCTTACGTTGACCCGTGCAAAACTCGAACAACTGGTCGATTCGCTTATCCAACGAACTCTTGAACCGTGTCGTAAAGCACTTGCTGATGCCGGACTTAGCGCGAGTGATATTGACGAGGTGATCCTGGTCGGCGGCCAGACACGCATGCCCAAAGTGCAGGAGGTCGTCAAAGATCTCTTTGGCAAAGAAGCTCATAAAGGTGTCAATCCGGATGAAGTCGTCGCCATTGGTGCTGCTATCCAGGGCGGGGTTCTTGCAGGAGACGAAGGTGTCAAAGATATCCTGCTGCTGGATGTAACCCCTCTTTCACTCGGCATTGAGACACTAGGTGGCGTCTTCACGAAGCTCATCGAACGAAATACCACGATCCCAACCAAGAAAACGGAAATCTTCACAACGGCTGAGAGCAATCAGACATCGGTGGATGTCCATGTATTGCAGGGCGAGCGCGAAATGGCAGTCTATAACAAAACCATCGGTCGTTTCCGTTTGGAAGGCATTCCTCCGGCGCCGCGTGGCATGCCACAGATTGAGGTAACCTTTGACATCGATGCGAATGGCATCCTGAATGTCTCTGCAAGGGATCTGGCAACCCAGCGCGAACAGAAGATCACTATTACAGCGTCATCCGGATTGTCGGATGCAGAGATCGAGCAGATGGTTAAAGATGCAGAGGCGCACGCAGAGGAAGACCGCAAAAAACGCGAGGAAGTTGAAATTCGGAATCGCGCTGATAGCATGGTATATGAAACCGAAAAGAACCTCAAGGAATTTGAAGACAAGATCGATGCTGACTCAAAAGCCAAAGTGGAAGCGGCTGTAGAACGAGTCAAAACGGAGTTGGAAGGTGGAAATATCGAGGAAATCAGCAGTGCGACTGAAGCCCTCACTCAAGCCTGGCATGAAGTTTCAGCCAAACTCTATCAACAAACAGCCGATCAGCAAACAGGCGAATATGGCAGTGCTCCTACCGATCAAGAAGGCCCAAAAACCTCTCCGGAAGGGGATGTCATTGACGCTGACTATGAGGTCGTAGACGACAGCAAGGAATAGCACGTTGAGTGGATACAAAGATGCGAGGATTCATACGCATCTTTGTATCCATCGATTACAGAAAGCATAACCTACCGGGAGAGCACCTTTCATACCTCTCAAGAAAAAATAGAATTGCATGAGCAAACAAGACATGCTATAATTAGTTGTGGCTGTGCTTTGGATGCGTAAGGAAGTATTCCGTGGATTCAGGTTCTCATCAGATTGTTGAGAGATGAAATGCAGCGTGGAACAAGAATCCTAATATGGTGTTTGATGATGATGTCTATCGCAGCGATGGTTGTTGCAGACGCGGTGAATCCTGCTACAGGCGATCCCTTCCGTTATATCGCTCCCATGGTAGATGTTGCTCCAAGTATAGACGGTATTCTCGATGATCCTGCATGGGAGATGGTGGAGCCAGCCCCTATCGCATGGAACATTCTGTCACAACAGCGGTGGACATCCGAAGATGATTTCGCGGGTGTATTCCAGGCTGTCTGGCGCGATCAGGTCCTCTATGTTGCTATCAGACTGCATGATGATCAGGTAGATACTGCAAGTCCGGACGTAGACGGCAAAGACCGACTGTTGCTTTATGTAGATGTTGAGCATATCGGCGAGAAAAATGAGCAGTATCGCTATACCTTTCCTGTTCAAGAGGATCGCACTTACGAGTATTACCCCAAGGCTTTCGCCATGTGGGGGCCTGTCGACGACGTTTGTGAAATAAGTTTCGATCTTAATCAGATCCCCTATCATCAGCTTACCATCGGATTCAGTATCGAATATCACGACGTGGATTTCAATGAAGCCCCCCTGGTGATCAGTTGGCCACCAGATCCTGAATTCAACACAACAGATGGTAAACTTGGAGATCTCGTTTTCTATACAAACTCTCAAAAAGATCCTCGACAGATAAGCGTAACATGGGGAGCTATCAAAGCTCTTTTCTAGTATATTGCTGGAACCATAGGCGGCGAATACTTTTTCGCCGCCTCTTTGTGTGCTCTATATAGCTTGAGTTGTCTTCAGGCGACACATTTCAAGACATTATGGCGTTTGATCATAGGAGTTCGGGAGTCTCATCGACATTTTGGCGGGCTTTTCAGCCTAAAGTTTGTGTAAATCGACAAATTGTCAGTGTGGCTCTTGTTTGCGCATGGATCAAGCCCGATCTACCGGTGAAGATCTTCATTGACAGGGACTATCATTCCCAGTCATAATGTCGTCTATAGGATAAACAACGATCTTCCGCTCTTGAAGGAGCTTCTATGGCATGTGGTTTGCAAGTGAGGCCACGGAGTCATAGATACTGCGCACAAAAGCGGGGATAGCAACATTGAAGAGTATTCTGATAGTTGATGACGACAAAAGCATCCGCGATTCACTAACAAAGACGTTGCGCAAAGAAGGCTATGAGATAGTTGCTGTCGAAGATGGCGAGGCTGCTCTCAGATATCTCCAGAATCGTCCTGTTCACCTTATACTGACAGATTTAAGGATGCCCAGAATTGATGGGCTCCAACTACTTCGAGCCGTCAAATCGAATCACCCCAAAGCCGAAGTCATTCTAATGACAGCTTATGATAACGTGGAAATTATGAAGGAGCGGGTACAGGACTATATTGAGAAGCCCCTAAAGCGTGCTGCCGTTGTTGCCGCTGTTCGAAGAGCCATTGAAAAACAGGATCCCCATTACTATGACCTTACCATGTGCGAAGTATCTGTTCCTCATGAACATGAGTAATACAGAACAAGTGGAGTATTTCAGAATTCACTGGATTAGTAAGGAGAACGCCAGATCCAGATGCGTGAAGAAAGTCTATCGCACAAAAAAGAAGTTGGAGAAGAAACTAAGGCATCCGCAAGAGCTATAAACCAAAAACTAGCAGGCGAGGAGCGAGAAATTCCGATATCTTCTATGCCAACTGCTCATCACGATTCACTTAAGATTTACCTTCGTCAGATCTCCCAGATATCTTTACTTTCCAAGAGTGAAGAGGTTAGCCTATTCAAGCAGTTGGAATATGGTAAGCAACTTGCTTCGGTTGCGCAAACTCAGCTTGAGGCTCACCCTAACCTTCCCACCGAGAAACGATATCACCTTCAGCAGCAACTGGTAGAAGGAGAACGTATCGCGCACGATGCCCGAACGCAGCTTGCCGTTGCTAATCTCCGTCTTGTCGTATGCATTGCGGCAAAATATCAGAATTCCGGTTTACCTCTGTCCGATCTGGTTCAGGAAGGTAATCTGGGATTGCTGAAAGCGCTTGAGAAATTCGATTACCGTCGTGATTTCAAATTCAGCACCTATGGTACGTGGTGGATTCAGCAAGCGATCATCCGATACATTACGGACCATGGACGGACTATCCGCCTGCCAGCCCATGTCATCGAGAAACTGAATCGATTCAATCGCACGAATGGCGGTAGTCTGCGTCAACAGAAACTCACCGATGAAGAGCTGGCTGAAAAAGTCAATCTTCCGGTCGATATTCTTCGAAAAGCCCTCTGTCATCTTGGTGGCACCGCTTCACTGGATGTTCCAGTCGGCGAAGAAGGAGATGCATCTCTTCTGGATCTGATTGAGGATGAGCACACCGTTGCCCCCGATCACACGGTATTCGGAAATGTCGCGGCTGAAGAACTTGAACGGTTGCTCGATACACTCCCCGATCGGGAAGCTCAAGTGTTGAGACTCCGCTTTGGTCTTGGGAGCGATGAACCTCATACACTTGCCGAGATCGGCGCGATGTTTCAAGTCAGTCGCGAACGCGTCCGCCAAATTGAAGAAAGTGCACTACGGAAGTTGCGCGGTCCCGCTCGCCAACAACGACTCAAAGAGATTTTTGATATCGCCTAGATTTTACGCAACTCAAAAAGGGCAACACTCACTTCCGAGTGTTGCCCTTTTTCTTGGCGTGATCACGCCTGTAGTTTAGATTCTTGCTGACTGCACTTCAAAATGATAGATGGCATGCCGGAAGATCAGCACACCCACTCGTTTCTTTACCTCCAACTTGATCTCATACTTGCTGTACCAATCCACAACACCTGAGATCATCTCCCCACCACGTAGTGTTATCGTTACAGGGCTCCTGTTACGATAACATTCCAAGAGTACCCGGTCCTCAACGTGATAACGTTCGTCACGCTCGGCAACGGATCCAAGATTCTGTGAGCGGATGCTTTCGTCAATCTGGATGCGCGCCATGAGCTGCTCTTGGACTTTCTGCTTGTAGCAGTATTTTATGTCGATCTTGTTGATGCATCGACGCTCGCCACCCAAACGCAGCACTAGATTATAGGGCAGGCGATGAAGGATATTGCCCGTCAGTGTTTCCCCGTATACCTCGAAGACCATCGGCGTTTTATTGCGGATTTGCTTCTGGATGTAGTGACGGCCATAGCCCTCGGCCTTCGCCCGAGTCAGTTCTTCGGGCGTCAACGCTCGATGAACCTGAGGACGCCTCCGCTGATGAGAGCGCCGATGCTCTCCCTGACGAGAATATCGATCCCGGTCCTGAAAACGTTGCGGGTACTGGGATTGTTGTGAACCGAAACGAGAGCGTGATTTCGGTGTTTCCGCACGCCAGACAAGCGTACGACGACTCGTAGCCATATTAACTCCCAAACCAAAATATGGGGTGGTGAGCACCCATCCGCAGACAGATGCTCTCATCTGTTCCTACGGTGCAATTTCCGCACGCGCTATTTAAGGATGACCATCTTCCGTGTCGTTGTGAAATCACCAGTTGTCATCGTATAGAAGTAGGTGCCGCTTGCCACAGGTTCCCCTGCAGCATTGCGCCCATCCCAATAAGCAGCCTGGCTCGGTTCAAGGTATTCCCCTGCTTGCTTGTATCCCAGATCCAGGGATCGGACAAGCTGGCCGAGAGCGTTATGGATCCGAATTTCCACATGGACGTCCTGCGATAAGTTGTAGGGAATCCATGTTTCCGGATTGAATGGATTGGGATAGTTCTGTCCCAACGACGTTCGGACAGGATACCAACCATCCGTCTGAACCTGATTCTGCAAGCTGATAGCAAGTAGAGATCCCTCCCGATCCGCTAGAACCGCCGAGGAAATCCTTACTGTTTTCAGCGCATCAACCGCGCTGTCAGACTTTACCTTGAGCACAATACGAGCGAGTGCTGCCTGACCTGAGGCTGTGTTGCGATCCTCGCCTAGCAGTACAGACGTTGACCGAATTCGACCTGCGCTGGCCATCGGAGGCAACCAATAGGTTCCTCCTCTTTGCTGAAGCGCAGGACCTTCAACGACACGAATCACTTCGAGCTGTTCGACGTCGTATTCCAGAGCGAACTGGAAACCACGTATCAGCTCAGTTCGGTCCGCGATCACGCTCAAATCTATGTAATTCTTAGCAGCCGTACGTTCCGCCGACAGACTCAATACGACACGTTCGGCATCGGATGATACAGGAGCTGCACTTGGTGTGCCCAACGTCTCGCCAAAGTGGAGTCCAACCTGCGTCAAGTCGAGTATATCAACGACACCATCGGCATTGACATCACCGATGACACCGGCACCCTCCTCGCCAAAGTGGAGTCCAACCTGCGTCAAGTCGAGTATATCAACGACACCATCGGCATTGACATCGTAAGCTGGGCCTGTGGAGACGACAGCAACGCGGAACACGCCAAATTGAGTGATCGGACTCGCCACTAGCCCTTCTTCGATGAACTGATCCTCAGAAGCGAGTTCCCATCCGGAATCGGTCAGTATCAGAATCCGTGCTCCCTCGATACCACTGGTGGGCAGCTTAAGCTCGACCAATCCCGGCAGGTTCGTGATGACACCACCGGTTTGAGTCATGCCATCAATAAACCACACGGACGCTGAAAGTGCATCGGGGATCTCAATATC
>JAJRTO010000056.1 GCA_024278235.1 Candidatus Poribacteria bacterium | reverse complement strand
TTTAGATGATGTGTTGATATGGGGGATTCGCAATTCCTGTGCCTACATATATGGGTTTGATCCACGCATTGGATTCCGCTATATATGTGGGTTTGTGCAACCTTTTTTGTGAGTTCGATTGCCAAATATTATCTGGGGTATGCAAAAACTTGCGTTCTTTGTGCAGCGCATTGCCCAGTTCACGCACACGTTTGCAGAGAGTATGATATTTTTTCGCGTAGGGCCTTCTAGTGGTGACTCGTACTTTCTGTTGCAAGCTCCTTGAACAAGGAAAAGAGGAAACATGTATCCCAAGATTATTGAATTTGGACCTTTTGAGATTTTCGGTCGCGTTGTTGGACCATTAGGTATTTACAGCTACGGACTCATGCTCGCGCTGGGGTTCCTCACGACGAGCATTCTTCTACGGCGTGAGTACCAACGGCGCGGCTTTGATCCCGAGATCGTCAACAACATCGTATTGTACGCGATCATCGGTGGGCTGTTTGGCGCGAAAGCGTATTCGGCCATCGAAAACTGGCAGGAGCTTCTGAAGGATCCCATTGGATCCTTCTTTTCCGGGAGCGGCCTGGTATGGTATGGTGGTCTGGCTGTGGGAAGTCTCGCCGTATGGTACGTCATTTGGCGGAGTGATGTGCCTACCCTGGCAGGGATCGATGTGCTCGGACCAATGCTTGCACTAGGCTATGCGTTTGGGCGGATGGGCTGTCTCCTCTCCGGAGATGGTGACTATGGCCCACCCACCAGTTTGCCCTGGGGATTGTCGTTCCCCAATGGTACGGTGCCCCCCAGTGCCCTCGGTTTCGACCGATATGCGCGTATGCATCCAACCCCAATCTATGAGATGATCCTTATGTTGATTATCGTTGCGATCCTTTGGCGCATCCGTAAGCAGTATGAGGAACGTCATGGCTTTCTATTTGGGCTTTACCTGATCCTTGCGGCTGCGGAACGTATCATCACCGAATTCTGGCGGCTGACCCCAAAGGTCGCCCTCGGGATGACGATGGCTCAGTGGCTCAGCCTCATCATGATTCCCATCGGTATATGGCTGATCTGGCATAGCCGGAAGCGGATCCAGACCGTATGACACATCAGAATCTTTCACCTCAGCAGCTCCGTCCTGTGACGGCACGCTCGATCGTGATCGGACTGCTGTGTGTGATTTTCCTTTGCCTCATCACACCCTACAACGATTTTTACATTCGGGGCACATTTGTTGCCGGCAACCACTTCCCGATCGGTTCCTTCTTTCTCTATATTGTGATCGTGCTCATCGGTTTCATCGCATTGGGTCGCTGGAAGCCTCGGTGGGCCCTAAGCCCCGTGGAACTGATCACCATCTGGTGCATGATGATAGTGGCCTCAGGGATCCCCTCCTCAGGATTTCTGCGTTATCATCTGTTCATGCTCGTGTCTCCATTCTATTATGCTGCCCCTGAAAATGAATGGGTAGAGCTGTTCCACCGGTATTTACCAGATTGGTTGGTCGTCAAGGATCCCAGGGCCGTTCGATATTTCTATGAGGGGTTGCCATCGGGTGAACCGGTCCCCTGGGGAGCATGGATCCAACCGATACTGGTCTGGTCGTGTTATGTATTGGTGACTTACTTCGTTCTGGTCTGCTTGAGCACGATCCTCCGCCGGCAATGGGTTGAGCGGGAACGGTTCTCCTTCCCGCTGGTGCGCTTACCTGTCGAAATGGTAGAGAATGCGAATCCCAGGACACAACTCAATGAGTTTTTACGCAACCGAATGTTGTGGTTTGGTGCAGCCATCGCCGTTGTACTCCATATCGTCAACGGGCTACACGCTTACTTTCCGAAGATCCCTCAAATCCCCCTTTACTTTTCTCTGGACCCCTATCTGAACGAACGCCCCTGGACCGCCATGCGTTCGATGCGGATGATGATCTACCCTTCCATCGTCGGTTTCTCCTACTTGATCTCCCTCGATGTTTCGTTTAGCTTCTGGTTTTTCTATCTGCTCTACAAAGTTCAGAGTGTTATCGCGTATGCTTCCGGCTTTCCGGCAAGCGGCTGGACCCTTGCCAACCGGCAGGAGATGGGAGGATACATTGCACTCGTGATCTTTGTGCTCTGGATCGCCAGACGGCATCTCAAGGAGGTCCTCCAGGTCACGATCGGAGTAAAGCAGGTCGACGACTCCAATGAACCGCTTCCCTATCGCTGGGCTGTGCTCGGACTGGTTGTTGGTACTTTCGTGATCGCCGGGATGGCATGGGTAGCGGGGATGTCCTTCGCGCTCGCGCTCGGTGTGATGCTCTTCTTCTATGTCATGGCGATCATCCTGACGTGGATGGTTGTAGATGGTGGACTGCTGTTCCTCCTGGCCATCTTTCGTCCATCGGACTACATCATGATCACCTTCGGTTCATCCCGCTTCAATGCTGCCAGTCACACCATCCTCACTTTTGAAAAGACGCTCATGTTTGATCTGCGCGAGTTCATGATGCCCCATGTGATGAACAGTTTCAAGGCAACGGATTTCGTGCGTCTCAAGCGACGGCAATTGCTCGGAGTGTTGGGTATCACCATGGTAGTGGCTCTGGCCGCATCCTATTTTTCGGGGCTGATGACCTGGTACCATATCGGTGGCTTAAACATGGGATACTGGTATGATCCAGAGCCCTGGAACCGGCTCACCAGTTTCCTGAATTACCCGCGAGACACCAACTGGATGGAACTTTCGTTCATCTTCACCGGTGCAGGTGTGATGTCGTTCCTGTTGTTCATGCGCTATCGTTTCCTCTGGTGGCGAGTGCACCCATTGGGGTACGCGATGACGACCAGTTGGGCGCCGTACACGATATGGTTCTCCATCTTCCTCGGATGGCTGTCGAAGTACCTGGTTCTGAGATTCGGTGGACTGCGATTCTACCGGAAGGCACGTCCCTTCTTCCTGGGAATCGTGCTTGGCGAATCGCTGATCGGCGGGATTTGGATCATCATTGGGCTGTTCACGAAGGTCGGATACCGGATTTTGCCGGGTTAGTACTCAGGGGGAACTAACCCGGGGCAAAGTCGTAGATAGGATGCTGGAGGATGACACTCAGAACGCTCCAGAACGCCCCTACGCAGTATTCACCCAGGATCACGCCGAAGAAGAAATAGGTGGCATTTCGATGTCTTGTGAGACCACCGTATTTCAGGATAATCCACTTGAGGAGCGAACTGATCACCAGGCAGGACCAGAAGTATTCCACCCCAAATGTCATGGAAAGCGCGTATCCGGCAGGATGGAAGGGCCACCAGATAAAGCGCATGCGCATGATCATGAGAAACACCGTGAAGATGAACCCACCCGACATGAAGGACATCGCTGTGCCATTGGGATCTCGAGGATAGACCAGCAGGTTCGAAAGCCAATTGAACTGACCAATGTGTCCGATGGATGGCCCGACGCCACCTCCTGCGCCCGTCACCGCGCCTCCCAGGCGGTACAACTCGCTTAAGAAAATCCAGAAGCATACGAACCCACCAAAGACAACCGCAAGTGCCATTGCCAGCACAAGTTTCTTCGTGTTGACATTCGCCCGTTCGGCCATCTTGAACGCCTCGAGCTGGTGCGGCATGATGTGTCCCCGATAGCCTCTCCCGCTGAAAAACCAAAAGAAGGGAAACAGTGTCAGATTGTTCGGACCGATACGGCGTGTTCCCAGGATGTTTACGAGAAACTGCTGTGCATTGACCATCCCTGCCATCTCATGTGCAGGCGGGCCCAGCTCGGCACGAACACGGGTGATCGCAAAAGATATGGCAAAGAAAAACAGGAAGTAGGGTATAATAATAGGCAGACTCATCCCTGCATGCATGCAGAACCACGCAATATAAACGGATGCAAGTACAATCATGATGAAAGCGGTACGGTAGCGAACAGGCTCATCTTCGTCATCCATCTTCCGGATTCCCAACAGATGCCGCGCCACATTCCAGAGGTGCTTTCGAGTCACCAGGACAGCGGCAACAAAGATGGCCATCCACGCTCCGATGGACTGTTCGCTCAGGTACATATCCGGCATCCCTGTCGCACTACCGAATACCAACTGTGCCTTCTTGAAGAGGAAGAAAAACCAGATAGAAAAAGACAGATCCAATGGGAGGAGGAATCCCAGGCCGATCACGAACGGATAGAGGGGCACCGGCAACCATCCTATTGCGCTCCAGGGTCTGTCTGTAAAAAGCGTACCCCAGTTGCGAGCATTATGCCGCACGCTGAAATCGGGCAGGATAGGAAAAAGTGCGGCCAATCCATGCCAGATATCGAGTATCGCAACAGAGATGAAACCGATCCAGAGAATTCGATTCCGAAAGAAAGACGAAGTGCCCCCACGCTCTGTAATGGCCATCGGCAGTTGGATGATCGGATAAGCGAGCTTCTCATGCTCTGTCCATTGCCTCCGGATGATCACATTGAGACAGATCATGATCAGTCCCAGTGCAGCGATAAGCGAGACCCACCAGAGCGTTGGGCCGATCCAGGCCCCCATGATCTCTTTGGTGTAAAAGTTTGTCTCGCCTTCATAGAACCCACTGAGCAATTTCTTGTCGGAGACAACCAGGTGTTGAGGAATATATTGGAAGAAGAGTTCGGCCCACTCATTCTCCGGTGTCGCAAACCAGAAGGCATGTGGAATAGCAGGGATCGTCAGGGCAAGGGTGTCGTGACCTGCCAGACCCGACGCAATGGAGAGCATGACATAAATCGTGATCATTTCACCCTGCGTCAACGCAGCACGCGGCCAATACTTTTTTATAAGGAGGTTGAGAAGGATAAGGATGAATAGATTGAGAACGACATTCCAGAAGAGGGAAATGGTCGTGGGATGACCCGAATGCCACATCCCTTCGACTTCCCACACCCAGAAGACATTGGGCGGGATCAAGATCAAACCAATGAAGATGGCACGCCAGGTGACTCCTGATTCATGTCGTTCTTTGAGTGCTTGCACTACTTCTCCTTCGGAGTGAATTGGCATATTATAACATGCCGATATTGTCTCAACAAGAACAAAAAGAGACTGTTGATGTGCCTTGACAAAGCCCTGCTATTAGCATACAATAGCAGTGGTTTTGATCCGCTAACTTCTTTCTTTCTCAGGAGAAATCTATGCTCGAAATTGTGATCGGCGCCATTGTTTTGTCTATACTGATTGGCACAATGGTACGTATTCTCCCCGAATACGAGCGGGGAGTCGTGTTCCGTCTTGGAAGGTTTGCCGGAGTCCGTGGTCCTGGCCTGGTTTTCCTGATACCTTTCTGGATCGAACGTCTCGTCCGGGTAAGTTTACGAACCACCGTTATGGATGTCCAACCACAAGATGTGATCACGAAAGATAATGTCTCGGTTTCCGTCAACGCGGTTCTCTATTTCCGGGTGGTTGAACCCGAAAAAGCGATCATCGAAGTTGAGGAGTTTTCCTTTGCAATCTCTCAACTCGCACAGACCACGCTCCGAAGTGTCCTCGGTCGTGCTGAACTCGATGATCTCTTGATCGAACGGCAGCAACTGAATCAAGATCTGGCGACGATCATTTCAGAACAGTGTGCGCCGTGGGGAATACAAGTGCTCGGTGTGGAAGTGAAACATGTGGATTTGCCCGAAGCGATGAAGCGCGCCATGTCAAAGCAAGCGGAAGCTGAACGTGAGCGTCGTTCCAAGGTGATCAATGCGAGCGGTGAGTTTGAGGCCGCCACGCAACTTGCAGATGCCGCGGAGATCATGAGCAACAGTCCGATCACGTTGCAATTGCGTTACCTCCAAACACTCATGGAGATCGCCACAGAGAAGAACTCAACCACTATTTTCCCCATTCCAATCGATCTGATCAAACCATTTATGCAATTGATGGAGGAGAAACAGAAGGAGTGACGCCTACATATCCATTCCGGATAAGCCTATCCTCAGAGGGGCTACGTGGCATGGAGCGTTCACAGGCCATCCAGATGGCT
Source organism: Candidatus Poribacteria bacterium (assembly GCA_024278235.1). Classification (GTDB taxonomy): domain Bacteria; phylum Poribacteria; class WGA-4E; order JAJRTO01; family JAJRTO01; genus JAJRTO01. The sequence continues at coordinate 320 of JAJRTO010000056.1, read as the reverse complement.
GCGGATGCCGGTTTCGATGCCCTGGAACTATCATGCAAAGAGCCCCATTTAACACGGGGAACCGCTCGCCGAGATCGCACACTTGTCCAACTGGAATTTCAACTTGCAGGTATTCAACTATCCGGGCTGTCCCTCGACACCAGTTTTACAAATACCGAAGCGGCCATTGAGAGTCGAAACGAAGTGCTGGAATATGTGGACCTTGCAGAAGCCTATGGCACATCACTTATCCGGATCACTCCGGGACCGCCGGGGTCTTCGCAGGCAACGCTGGGACAGTGGGACACCCTGGTGGAATTCCTGTCCCCCTGTGTGGAACG
>JAJRTO010000055.1 GCA_024278235.1 Candidatus Poribacteria bacterium | reverse complement strand
TGGTTTCATCCTTGTGGTGCTAATGGGGCCGATGTACGGTATAGCGGCCCTCGAACCGCAGATCGCTTTCATCTACATGGGTGAGAACGGCCCCTTCACGGAACCCGCTCTGGAATTTGCTAAGCGCACGTTTCAGATGACGGAATTAGCACGCCAAGATCTCACGGAGGACAACCTCGTCCGATATGCGGTTGTATGGTGGCATGAGGGGGATACAGATCCCGGAACCTTGACGGATCAGGAAATCGAGGCTCTCCTCAACTATGCCGAAGCCGGGGGTGCGATACTGCTCACAGGCTGGGCGACCCGGTATGCAACGCCTATGGGGCTGGAGGATATGGAGGCGAGGCAATTTGGTCCAGTCGAGACGGATGGCATCGCGGTGGGAGTTACTGTGCTCGAAGAAACGGCAAATCTGCCACTCTGGGATGGATTGCAGAACATAGATGGCAATCCACCTCAAGCGGGGGACAAAATCCAGATCAACTCCACCGGCTACCCGAAGAGTGGCGACTATTTTGACAAAATATGGAAGAACTTTGTCACGTTGGCTCATGCATGGGGGCCTCCACAGAATGACTGGGAGGACCGAATTGCGGCTTTCGGGTATTGGGAAGCGGGTGCAGGTAAGGTGTTCTGCATGAACTGGCGTCTGCCCAATTTCCATGCTAACAATGAGAATATTGACATGCTTGAAAATCTCACGGAGAACGTCATCCGGTGGCTCGCAAGTGAATCTGCATTTGCTGCCGTGGAACCCGAGGGGAAACTGGCGACTGTTTGGGGCCATGTGAAAGCCCTCTGATAAGGGTAGCCTCCGGACAAGCGAACCACATACCATACCAAATGCAGTTTGGAATGACAGGCTTGCGTCGCCAGGGAAATGGGACGCTGGGAAAGTGAGACAGTGAGAAAACGGGAAAGTGGGACTCGTGTTCTCTCACTGTCTCACTGTCTCCCCTTCTCATTATAAGATTACCGTCAGAAAAGGAACCTTCATCTATGTCAAAACCGAATGTACTACTGCTCTTCGTGGACCAGATGCGCTATGACGCAATGGGCTGTGCGGCAAATCCTGTGATTCAGACGCCGGCACTGGACCGGTTCGCCCGGGAGGGGATGCATTTTACTCATGGCGTAACACCAGTTCCCGTGTGCATTGCAGCCCGACACACGCTGCTCACAGGCCAGCGTTGCGCAACTCATGGACGCTTCGGCAATAACGTCCCAAACCCGGAACCGCATCTCTACTATCTCCCCCAATTGCTGGGGAGTGCAGGTTATCGGACACATGCGATTGGCAAGATGCATTTCAAGCCACCTCGACGGCACTTTGGCTTCCATCGGATGGAGCTGATGGAAGAAATCCCCGCCTACCGAGAAAATGATGAATACCTGATGTACCTCAAGCAGGTTGGCTATGGGCACATCCGTCAGGTGCATGGAGTGCGCAATCTGCTCTACCACCAGCCCCAGGTTTCTGTGATTCCTGAGGAGCACCACGGAAGCACCTGGGTGGCGGATCGGACTGTCGAATTCCTGCGCACGAACCGACAAGAACCCTTCTTTTGTATGGCTTCCTGGATCGCCCCCCATCTGCCCTGGAACGCGCCGGAACCGTTCGCATCCATGTATCCTGTCGATGAAGTGGACCCACCACACCATTGGGATCAACCACGGGAAACTTTACCTCCCTTCATGCGTTCCGCGAAGTTCACATCCGATACAGAATTTGCCTCGATGGATCATCTCAAGCGCATTCGCGCGCTCTACTATGGGAACGTCAGCCTGATCGATAAAGGGGTTGGACGCATTCTGGATGCCCTGGATGAGTTGAAACTTTCGGACAACACGCTTGTTCTCTTCACCTCGGATCACGGGGATCTGTTGGGGGACCATGGTGCATTTCAGAAGAGCAAACCATACGAAGCGTCCATACGCGTGCCCTTCCTGATGCGGCTCCCGGGACGTGTCGAAGCAGGTCGCACCTCCGATCAGAGAGCGAGTCTGGTGGATGTCGTACCCACATGCCTCGATCTGGCTGACATCGACTATCCTGGGAGACATCCCTTGCAGGGAGCCAGTCTGCTGGGACAATCCGGGGGAGGATTTGCCCAGCCCCGCGAAGAATTCGTGGTCGAACATGGCGGTGGCCGAACTCGTTGGTTATCTCTATTGCGCGGACCCTGGAAGTACAACTACTGTTTTCAGGGAGGCTGGGAGGAGCTATTTCATCTGGAGGATGACCCGTTGGAGATGAACAACCTATTGCTGAACGAGCCGACCCACGAAGCGAGACGGCAGGCAGACGATATGAAGGATGCCCTCACCCAATGGGAGAGAGAGCATGGGTTTCCCACTTCGTTCGACAGCGATGGCGAACTCATCCAATCCGAGGTCCCCAAAGGCCAACCGCGCGCCACCAACTCCCAATTTCCAACCTGGGTGGAGAATCTACCTCCAGAGGAGAAGGCGCAGATGGAAAGCCCAGGTGAATCCGTGCTCAACGCCATGAAGCATGAGTGGACCTATCAGTTGACAGACCTGAATCTGCAAGCCTTCAAGGAAGGCGGCGGCTCGCTGGAAGGGACGGAGTATCAGAGGCTGTTGGAGGGACTCCCAGAGTAAATTGCCCCTCAATATAGCTTCTCAAGCGAGTCCAATAATATCAACTCCGCATTGAGTTGGGAGCGTTCCATGATGAAGTGAGTTATCTGTTTTATCCAAACATTTACTCAATACTTCGACTAAGCGGCACGTAAGAGATCGCCTGGTATCTCTATCAGCATGACCACGAATGGGTTCTCAGATGCCAACCGCCATAGCCATCGTGGGTTTGCTCTCTGCAATGCTACCAGCACATGCGCCTTACTTCTCCAGTCGAGATCATCGACCGTATGAATTCTGCAAGTTTGTTCACAGCCGGAGATTCCACTTTGACCCCGATCTCAACATTGCCGTGCAATCCCTGATAAGAGAAATTGGCACTTGTGATCAGGGCTGTTCGGCTATCGCACACCAGTAGCTTGGCATGGAGTGCAGCCATACTATTGTGAGAATCTGGATCCCAACTGAAGATCGCTGGTGCTGGGCTATCGGCGAACCACATCCGCTTCAGAGCGGGCAGGTGTTGTTGCATTCGGTTTCCCACCAGAGTCACATGTACCCTCTTATCTCGCGATACCGAAGCCAGACTTTCTACAAATGCTCTGGAGCCCTCAGTGAAAAGATACCCAACAACGAGAACCTCTCTGGTGGCTTCCTGTACCATCTGGAGTAATGTCGCATACGTTGCACGTACAGGGATCCCGAATCGTGACGGAGCTGTACACACCACCTCAACGTGTTCTGCTTCCCGTCCTGCACTGGCCCGCGAGTACAGGATGGCGCATAGAGCAATCCAAACGTCATACGTCGTTACTTCAGGCAGGTCTACTATCAACCTGAGGTTGCGGGCAAGATGCACAGCATTGGTTGTTGGGAGCCTCAGGCAACGCTGCAACTGCTCAGGGGACATAGAAGGTCTGTCGGTCAAGCAGAGGTCAGCAAGGCTCTGCAACTGCTGAGTGTCTAATTCTGAAACGGCGCTCGCCAGTCCCGCGATCCATACAGGTATGGTAGACACGGTATCACTCATCATGGTCGAAGTATCCTGTGGGGGACTGGTTGGGCAGGGTTACGATCATCGCCCGGTCCAGCAGGCGATTCCCGAACTCACACGAAGTTTCTGAAACCATCGTGCAGGCATGACACGCTGCTCCATTGAGACGTTGTGTACGGCCCGGATCGTGTTCTCTACACAACGGATCATTCGAGCAGATCCGGCCGAGTTCCACAGATGACATCAGGCGGTTGCAGAATCCCTCTGGCGACCTGGTCTGCCGAACCAGACCACCCAGACTACCATCGCTGTCGGGCGTTGATGTGTAAATCAGGATCCCGTACATCTGTTCATCAGAATAGATTCGTTCACGGAGGGAGGCCGATGAATACCCGCTATCGAGAGACATTTGGCGTATGAACAGATGAGCCAGGGTGTGGAGCAATATGAGGCGCGGTCCTTGGTTCTGTACGTCCTGCAATCCTCGTGTTCTTCGCCAGTTGGAGTAGGAGGCGAGTAAAACCTCTGCACGTTGCCTCACCGCTGGCAGGCTTTCCCACTCGGCCAATCTCTCTTCGTTGAGTTCAAGGAAAATGCCTTCTCCGAGGTTCTCAATTGCAGGGAGCCAGTTCAAAGGTTTGGCGGAGAGAGGAGCGAGAGCAACCTGAAGATCCTGTTCTTCATCAATGAGTTCCATCACGGGGTCCATTTCAGGTGCGTTAATGCGTGTGAATGCCAAGAGCGCGCGTACCTCGCGTAGCCGGGACACCGCAACAAGACGTGCCGCGAACTTGGCAGCGGTTGGGGACAGTTCGCGCTTCCTTGTTACAAAATGTGGCGAATTCTGCTCCTGTTCTGCGATGAAGGCTTCATATTCTTCACGACGGATTAAAGGTTTCTTGACATCCAACTCCATCAATCGTTCAAGGCATTTTACAACCTCATCTGGATCATCATGCGGGAAAACATGTGGGATAAGTGTTGGCCAGTCATCTCGGGTAGGAGGAACGGGAAACATACGCCATCGGGCTGCTACTTCCGCCTGAAGTGGGCCAGACCATGGCGGAATGGATAATGCACTCCGGGTAACAGAGAAATAGACGTTGGATGCTCCCCGTAGCAGCGCATATAGTGGCTCCGTGCATTGTTCATTCTGCCCACCCAACCACGGTCTGCGTCCCTGGCAGGAGCACTTCGCGTCTGCCATAGCATCCTTGCCGAGCGCACCCGCCAGGCTTCGTGATCTGCCACAACTACAATCCACCCTCAAGGAAGCAGATTGGCCTTCAGTCCCCAGAAATAGTTCGTTCCCTCTGCAATTCTGGCCTCTGTGAATCCAGCGATACCATGGAAAATCATCAATGTGCCCCTGGGTACAGGCGACGATGATCCTGGCCGGATAGGTTTCACGGTTGCACCTCGTACAGCGTGGTACACGTGGAAGCTCGGGTTGTCCCCTGGGCCAGACAAACCTGTTCGAGAGGCGACTACAGCCCGGGCACACCCGCCATAGGGGGAATCGAACAAACGGTACATCATACCGCTCGTATGAGTCGACCGGTGGCATCCGGAATTCGTCAATCCCAAGGATCCGCTCCAGGCGTGGTTCGCTGATCTTTCTGCATCTGGACATCTTGTCAGTACTGTCAAACCAGTGTTCTATACCTGTAATCATCACCGAGTCATCCGGTAGATCCACAATGGAGCCAGGTCCGAAGGTCATGATAATCTGACTGGGACGAAGTGATTGTCTTTGCATGAAGGGCTCCTACCTGCACCATGTCATACCAATTGGAG
>JAJRTO010000054.1 GCA_024278235.1 Candidatus Poribacteria bacterium | reverse complement strand
GGTTTCCCGAAAAGGAGCATCCGTGGTCCAGGACAATCCACCTATCATGTTCCCATCCTGGAACAACCTATCCAGCCTGGATTTCAGTGCCGTACCCAATGTTGCCGATTCTGAGCGAGGAAGATAGGGGTAGCTCGTACCCTCATCCCGGATAGCCTGCTCGATGAGCATAAAGCATGGCGTCCGAATGGAAGCATCGAGTAAACCCGCAGATGTTATCGAGATGATCAACTCACATCCGAGGACGAACAACTGTTCTGCCAGCAGGACTGCGTAGGGAGCACCCACAGCACAGCCGATGATGCCGAAGTCGATCCCCTCTCGATGGAACAGGTGCATATCCGAATGGTAACAGGGCCAGTTCACAGCCCTTTTTGCCTCTCCGCACTGGATAAGGTAGCGCACGATGTCGCCATCAGGGTCCAGTACGCAAATATCCGGTACTTTTTCTCTCTGCAATCCCTTCTGTTGGATGGCCACTGCAATGAGATTCTCCGGCTTGAACACGGATTCTTCCGCATGATCTTCTCTATCATGGAAATCATAACGGCTAGAGTCTTTTACGACAGGATTTGTCTTATCTTGCATTTTTAACTCCCACGTCAATCAGGTCACGAGAGCAACTGCATCCAGATTTTTATCGCAGTTGCAGCAATCAGCATCGCGAGTATAGACCGCAACCAGAACGTCCTGATGTGTTTGCTCAAAATTCCTCCCAACTGCGCCCCGGGCAAGACACCCACAACGAGTACAATCGCCAGATTCATAGGTATTTGTCCTGTCATCCATTTTCCGACAAAACCTGCCAGGGATGAGAAAAGTACGATGCCCAGGTTGCTTCCCACAGCGATGCGCGTTGGAATCCCAAGGAGATAGAGCATCATCGGGATCAGGATGAAGGAGCCGCCCTGACCCACCAACCCACCCAGGAAGCCCACAGCGGAAGCTATCAGTATGGCAAGGGGCTGGTTGAAGTGCAGGTCGGTGGCATCCGGGTATTCCTTGACTTCCCTCTTCGGTATAAACATCATCCCGGCGGCTGTCAGTGCCAGCACTCCAAACAGCCCCAGCAACATCTCCTCGCCCACCCTCTTGGACAATATCCCCCCAAGCCATGCCGCAAGAGCGATGGGAAGTCCCATGAACAGGACCAACCGGCGATTGACAAATTGATGACGGTAGTGGATCAGAACACCGGAGAGGCATCCCGCAAGCCCTTGCGTGATAGTGAGTCCTGTCACGGTATGCATGGGCAAATGGCCGATCCCTAGTGCCGCTGGGATATAGAGCAGTAGTGGAGCCATGAGAATGCCTCCCCCAATCCCTAGCAGACCCGAAGTGAGACCTCCCAGCACACCAAGTATTCCAACCGTTAGCCCAAGCACGAGCTTCCTCTCTGTATTTTTGCATTGCTGCGATTTACCTTGTAAGGATACCCGCTCATGTGCTATATGTAAAATGAATAATTTCTATCACTTCAATCACATTACATGATTGCGGAAGAAGGACAGGATGACCTTACACCAACTACGTATCTTTTTGGCTGTTGCGGAACAGCAGCACTTCTCCAGAGCTGCACACAGCCTGCACATGACTCAGTCTGCTGTTTCCACACAAGTGAAATTGCTGGAAGAGGAACTCAACACACAACTGTTCGATAGATTGGGGAAAACAACGCATCTGACGGACGCAGGGCGTGTGCTGGAAGAGCATGCGCGTCGCATTCTGGGTGAGGTGCGGCAGGCGTATCAGGCAATGGAAGAGTTGGAAGGCTTGAATCGTGGACATGTGGCCCTGGGGGCCAGCACCACACCAGGAACTTATCTCCTGCCAGAGATACTTGGCAAATTCCGGCAAAAGCATCCACATATCGAGGTGGAGTACCATATCGCAGACACAATGAACGTGGAGCAGATGGTGCTGCATCATCAAGTGGATTTTGGCGTGGTCGGTGGTCAGCTTATCCGACCGGAGCTGACCAGGGAAGCTTGGCTTGTGGATGAGCTGATTGCAGTTGCCAGTCCTCATCATCTACTGGCTCACAAAACTCCTGTTCGCTTATGTGATCTGCAGCATGAGGAGCTGATCTTACGTGGGAAAGGCTCGGCAACTCGCCAGGTCATTGAACGGGAGTTTGAGAAACGAGAATTGGGGTTGAATGTCGCCATGGAACTGCGCGATCCCGAATCGGTCAAGCAGATGGTGGTTGCAGGAGTGGGCATCACCATCTGCTCGAAACATGCGGTGCAGTGTGAACTGGCAGCAAGGCGGCTGATACAGTTGAAGGTCCAGGAGTTGCCGTTTCAACGAGAACTATTGCTTGTCTCACATCGTGACAAGCGTTTCTCCGCTGCTGCATCCGCTCTGTTGGCGATGCTTCGTGAATAGTTGTGGGAGGTGTCCCGGCACTTTCCCGCGGCTCTGACCCCTACGTTTCGCCCAATCGTCACAACCACCCGCGGAGCAGGACCGTCCGGGTCAGGAGCAGCGCGCGCCAGACGCTGGAGTATTTCACCTGTCACACGATGTAAAACATCAGAACGGACGTCACGCCGACAGCTATGGGCAATAGCAAAGCGTGTGTGTGTCTGTACCCCCAGGTCACCATCAAAGCGGTTGTGAGAGGCAATCCCACCGGTGCCCCCACCAGGAAAAGTACCAGATACACAACGGCAGTGTTGGCATACTGCAATGCGGCATCACGGCCTGGAACAGCTCGTGCGTGTGTCATCATTCCCTGCAGAAACAGAGAATGTCCAGTCGCCGCAACGATGGATGCCAATGCGACCTGTGTCCATGCGACGATAGTCGGGGGCACAGTAACAGGTGCTGCCGGGACAAGTAGCGGTGGGCGAGGCCATGGCAACCTCAAAACCAGGTTACTCCAGAAACTGCTTTCCAGAAGATAGCTTCCAACACATACAGGAATCAGGATCACTGACCAGACTATCCAATATCGATGGGGCGTGGATGTCCAGCCCAGATTGCTCCAGCTCAAGTCATATTTCTTCAAGAGTAAATAAGTTCCCAGTATCAGCCCTCCGCCCCAGAGAAGCGAATTCATCAAGACCCTGACAGCCACATCGTCATCGTTCAGTACCAGGATGTTCCTGTCCTGTAGATACCCAAAAACCAATGTCAAGACCACCTCAAGCGCAATGAGGATAAGGAGGACCATGGTGAAAACGTCCTCCATATCCCTGGACTGAATAGGCCTTATGCTGGTGGTCCCTATGTCATGTGACAGTTTCATGCCAGTTCCCTCCATCATAGTGCCCAGGGTATGGTTACCCTATGGACGCGGTAGGCCACAAGCTTGATCGGCCTACCTGAACCAATTTCTTTCCTTGCTCTGCTTCAGTAAACAAACTCACGGATATCATAATTGCTGATCCGGGGTTTATCCCCCTCATCAAATGTGAGTGCAGACCGAATCGCTTCTCGTTGTACCAGCATCTCCCGCCGAGTCAACGGTCTGATGCCTTGAACCCCGGCCAAGACAGCGTATTCTGAATGAGGGTGTTCCACAAACTCGGACGTATAGATAATATCTCCTTTGCCGAGCTGCATCGCTTTCAGGATGCGGATCGTAGATTCGACGTGTTCCTCCGCAAATCGATCTCCACCGACTCCGAGCATCACGATCACACCTGCTTGCACCCCCGCCTCTTTGAGCGCACGCACTGCATACACCGCATCCTGAGCCCTGCCCGCTTTTTGGAGGAAGTCCAGCAACTTGTCTGATCCCGTTTCGATCCCAACGTAGACGCGCCGTAAACCCCGTTCTGCCAGTGCATGGAAATCCCATTCTGATTTATGTCGGCTGTCAAACACGTCCATGAAAGAGTAAATGCCGCGAAAAGAGGTGGGATGTGCGGCCTTCCAGGCGTTGTGATCCGTTTGTTCTCGGGGCTCCATCGCAAATGCATGATGAACATGATCCAGAATATGCAGGAGGCGTCGTTGGGGAATCACGATAGCATTCGCATCTGCGAGGAATATCGTTTTTCGGAGGACAATCGCCTCGCCGAGGAATTGCTTCACTTGTGCAATATGTTCGGTGACCTCTGCATCTGTCTTGATCCGGAAGCGACGATCCTTATAGAAATCGCAGAAGGTACATTTGTTATGGGAGCATCCCTCCGTCACTTGCAGTACCACGGAGAGGTACTGATCGGGTGGAAGAATGTTGATCGGCCTGTAGATCGTTTGGAACCGTCGGGCATCCTGGTCCAGTTGCTCAGGACTATAAACCCTCCGCAATAGCGACTCTAACCCGCTATGCCGCTCCGGGTTCCACGGCTCATCCGGAGCAGGGAGGACTCCCTGCTGCAAGCCATCGGCAATTTGAAGGATCCGCTGATACATGGTCGCCAGGAAAGACTGCTTCTCCTCGCCAGAGAGTTCACGTCGGATACGGCCCTTGATACCGTCTTCATAACTCGCACGTTTTTCGAGAAGTCTCCCGTTCAACCCGCGTACATAATTGCGGCTGTCCACAAATCCGCCGAGCAATCGCCCCAGAAGATCGAAGTAGTAGATCGGTGCGCCGTTGATGCTCACAGTGAAAGAGTGTCTCTTGACGCTTACCCTAACATCGAGTCCCGCTGTATGGAATGCGGTGAGCATACTTCTCAGATTCCGCCCACAAATCGTCCAGGGCTGAGGATGCCTTTCCTATCGAACTGACGCTTGATGGACTGCATGATACCAACGTCCGAACGGTCATATCCCCAGACATCCAGATCGGCTTTAAGCTCTGGTGGCACACGTTCTACTACGCTGTATCCACCGAGATGACGAGCCTGGTACTGAAAATGATTGAGACGTTCGACTTCAGCGACATCTCCTCTGAACTCATAGCGAGAATGGAGGATGCCTGAACCTGCATGTGCGAGCATCTGGATGCCCGGCACTTGCTCTTGCAGGAATGTCATACATGTCTCCACCGATGCGATCGGCAGGCAGAACCGGCATGCGATCTCCTGGGTGTTCCAATCACGCACGATCCTCCAGAGGTTCTCCCGGGAAGTGTCTTCCAACGTTTCTATAGCGGATGCCCCCGCTTCGGTGCACCATTCCACGATCTGACGCACCTGTCGTTCGGTGGCTTCTGTGAAATCTTCCACATCCACGATGAGCAGTGCCTGGTCATATCCCAGGGCTGTCGCTCCATCGGTGTTCACAACCTCCAAAGCTGCTGGGAGCAATTCGGAAGCGAGGATACGGCGACATAGTTGGAATGCTATCGCTGTATCCTGAAGGCACGCTACCACAGTGCGGGAGACTTCAGGTAGGGGCACAAGCCGGAAAATGATCTCGGTGATCACGCCCAGAGTCCCAAACGACCCGATGAACAGCTTGGTCATGTCATATCCAGCGACATTCTTGACAGTGCGTCCTCCCGCCCGTATGCGCGTTCCATCTGCCAGGATCACTTGCATACCGAGCACCTGATCCCGCACGCTGTTGTACTTCAGGCGATGTGGGCCATTGGCGTTGGACGCCACGATTCCACCTAAGGTTGTCTGATCATAGCCGATTGGGTCCATTGGGAGGAAAAGGTTCGCAAACTTTAGTTCTTCCTGAAGTGTCCAGAGCCGGCAACCCGCCTGTGCCGTCACAGTAAGGTCATCGGGTGCTATCTCGATGACCTGATCCAGTCGCTTCATACTGAGGAGTGATTCTGTCGATTCCGCAAGATTCCCGATTCCCATCTTCGTGCCCTGACCTCGGGGAACCACTGCGATATTCGCCTCATTTGCGACGATCAGGAGATCCCGGATCTGCTCACTGTTTTCTGGAAATACGACCACGGAGGGTATTTGGGCGTCCACAGCGTACGGTTCACAATCGTCCCCAATGATTGTATTGCTGACACCCACAACCCGCTGAATCTCCCGCGCTGCACCCGGTACTTTAT
>JAJRTO010000053.1 GCA_024278235.1 Candidatus Poribacteria bacterium | reverse complement strand
TCCACTTTCCGGATATATCGCTACCGCCTAATATCAGCGCAACATCCGACATCCAGGAAGCTCTGGCGGATCTCGATCTCCTGGTAATGGCGGTGCCAGCGCAGGCTGTGAGGGAGGCTGTCTGTGAGATTACTCGCCATACACGCCCACCGATCATCATCTTGAACACGGCAAAAGGGCTGGAACTTTCGACCCATTTGCGTCTTACCCAGGTCATTCATCAGAGTTTACATTGGCCCCGTGAAGATTATGCTGTCGCCGTGTTTTCGGGCGGCACGATTGCATCAGAGATGATCCTGGACGCAGCACTGGGCGCTGAAATCGCATGTGAAAACGTAAATGCCGCCAAAGTGCTTCAGGGATGGTTTTCAAACCAGCATCTCCGGATCTATGCCAACTGCGATGTCACAGGAGTGGAATACGCTGGGGCATTCAAGAATGTGATCGCAATCGGTGCAGGAATTTCCGATGGGCTCTCCAACCCCTGTGGGACGAAAACGCTGCTGATCTCGCGCGCGTGCGCTGAAGCACGACGATTAGCGGTCCGATTGGGTGCCAGGGAACACACTTTCTCTGCCGAAAGCCAGGCATGGAGCAATGATCTATGGATGAGTTGCGTTGGCAATACGCGAAACCGCTATTTCGGGGAGTTGATCGGTCGGGGAATGGCTGTCGAAACGGCTCATCAACAGCTTGCCAGTGAACATAAAATCGCAGAGGGCTATCCAACCGCCAGGGTGGTTCATGAACTGATCGAGCGACATCATGTCGATGCCCCGGTGCTGGAGACGATTTACTCGATACTCTATCAAAACAAGAACCCTTCTGAAGCGACGGTTGAATTGATGACACGGCAGCTCAAGCTGATCATTTGATCATCTCAGGACATCGCAATGGCTCCCGCCGGATTGAGCCCGTTTGAGGCGCCCTTCGGACTACCTTTTGCCAGAAGCTACAAAGGCCCCGGACATGCATGATAGGTTTGACAACCGTCAGGAATGGCAGTATCATTGATTGACCCGCGTATGGAATCGATGACCGTTCAGGCTAAACAGGATTTGGAGAGAGGGATGAACGTTACGGAACTGACCTGTCAACTGGTAGGTTATGACTCTGTGAGTAGGCATAGTAATGTGCCTCTTATGGACTATCTGGAAGTGCTTCTCAAGCAATTGGGTTTTGAGGTGGAGCGTGTTGCCTATCAAGATGAACAGAACGTACCAAAAGCAAGTCTTGTCGCCAAGAAAGGGGATTCACAGCGAGATGGCTTTGCCTTGATCGGCCATTGTGATACAGTCCCTGCGGATGATTGGGACACCGATCCTTTTCACGCCCATGAGACGAATGGAAGGATCCGTGGACGTGGCAGTTGTGACATGAAGGGAGCAGTCGCGGCCATGCTCGTGGCGGCTTCCCGATATCAAGAACGTGAGTTCCAGAGGCCCCTTTACCTTTTCCTGACATCCGATGAGGAGGTGGGCTGCATGGGCGCCCGATCCATCGTGGACAGATCGAGCATCTTCCATGAAGCGACCATCCCCTGTGGCCTTATTGGGGAACCGACGATGCTGGAAGTGGTACATGCGCACAAGGGAGTCGTGCTCTTCACTGCCACCACAGAAGGCCGAGCCGCCCACAGTAGCACAGGCAAAGGTGTCAATGCAAATCTCCAGATGATTCCATTCCTCATGGAGATGAAAAACCTGCACGATTGGCTCACCACAGATCCTCAATTCCGCAGTTCCGATTTTGATCCGCCGTATCCCATCTGGAATATTGTCCTAAGCGATGGCGAAACGGCTGCCAATGTGACAGCCCCTCGAAGTATCTGCAAAATAGGTTTCCGACCTATGCCCGGCATGGATACCGACGCGATCATCGAGCAAGTGGAACGTCATGCTCATGCTCACGAGATTAAGCTGGACGTGTGGCGCGTTGGTGAACCTATCATGACTTCCGTCGATTCACATATCGTACAACAGGCGCTACAGATTACAGGCAAGACGCATCCCATCACCGTTCCCTATGGCACAGATGGTGTCGTATTTGGTTCTCATATGAACCTTGTGGTATTGGGACCGGGAAGCATCCAGCAGGCCCATACGGTTGATGAGTGGATCGCGCTCGATCAACTGCATCGAGCTGTAGATATCTACTGTCGATTCATTGAGGTATTCTGTCTGGAGTAGCCCATCCCATTAGCAATTGTGCCGCCAATCAATCCACTCACTTGCTTTTCATGATTTTGCGTTTGACAGTCATCCCTAATTTGTAGGGGTTAAAAAGGATGGGATTTTTCCAAACGCGACAGACAGGCGCATCCGATTTACGGTACCCATCTCTCTTGATGGAGTTCTCTATCGTGTAAATCCGTTTTTGAGTTTTCTCGTGGATGAACTCGTAGAGCGGAATCACGTGGGGTGTCTATAGTTGACCCCAATCTAGACCACCAGCTAAGGTGGATCGAGTATACTGAAATCCCAACTTGTGGAGAAGCTCACTGGCTTCCTGCCAACGACTGCGCCACAAGCTCACGGTGTTGCGGGACTTGTGAAGATGACGACTGATGCGGCTGACACCCCAGCCTTTGGAAAGCAGCAAGATTATCAGGATGCGCCACGCCAAGCAACGAGCGGTTTGACGGCAGCGTAGCATCTGTTTGAGTACCTTGCGTTGACGACGCGTGACTTGAACCGAGGGGGACAACCTAGCCATGAAATCATACCTCCTGTGGAATGCTGTTTCTACAGGAGAGTATACCAGAACCCTGACTGCTCTGATACTTCTGTCAACAGGTACTAGGCTCACATGGTCGTCACGCTTGCTCATACTGTACCTCCGCCAGGTCCAGGACTTCGTTCCGGAAACGCGGGTGCAGGCCCTTCACCGTATGTATCTCGACCCTACGCCCCAGCAGGTTGCTCAGGGTTATCTCCATGCCAGCGAGTGTAATCAGACCTACTTGCGCCTCTGGCTCGAACTCCACCAGCACATCCACATCGCTTTCAGGAGAAAAATCGTCACGCAACACTGACCCGAACAGTGCCAGCCGGCGGATATAGTTGCGCTGACAGAACTCAGCAATCCCCTCTCTTGGAATGTCGATTCGTACGCTCATACCTGGATCTCCGTGAGCATCCGCGACCTGCTCATCGGCTCGGACGCCATCTTTTTATGTTTGTTAAAAATCACGGTTGACCTAAGATTCTATCTCCTCCTGGTAAATCTTCTGGAAAACGCCTGATATTTCTGAAATCCGGCACGGGTAGCGGCACGCCGCCGCGATTGATGGACATCTCGGAGATAAGACCTGGTACGGTCATATCCAGTGCCTTAAACACATCCACGGGTGGTTTTGTATCGTGGATAATCGCATCGACAAATTCGCGGATCTCGAAGTAGTCGCCTCCTCCATGTCCAGCCCGTAAGGCTTCTTCGGGTGGGTTCTTCCATATTTCGGGCATGAACTCCTCCTCGAAATCCCACAGAGATCGCCATTGATTCGGGTTGTCGGAATAATCTGCCAACCAGATCTTGGGTCCGTCGCCGAATCCCCTCGGGGCTTCATAGCACCCCTTGGTGCCCTGGAGCGAGTAGTAGGACAGATTGTGTGGCCGGTCGGAGAGCATGTCCAGTCGGATGTTGACAAGGCCACCTCGCTCCAGTTTGCATATCATGAACGTCGTATCTTCATTTTCATAGATGTCACCTCTGGGATCCTGGTAGTGATGTCCACTGCCGAAGCAGGCAACCGTGGCGACCCTATCTTTCATCCACTGGAGCAATGGTCCGAGGCTATGTGTCGGGTAGGTGCAGCCATTGACCCCTGTCTGCCACTTTCTGCGCCAGGGGGTTCGCTCATTGAGTTCCTTGAGTTCATGGATGTACTCACCTTCACCAAAATAGACTTCTCCGAACAGCCCCTGATGCGCCAGTTCGCGTATGAGTACGTTTGGCTTGGTATAGAGGTAGTTCTCGGCCATCATATATTTCCTGTCGCTTGCACGCACTGCCTCGGCGAGGCGATAGCACTGCTCCAGGTCTGTTGCAGCGGGAACCTCTGAGATAACGTGCTTCCCTTCCTCCAGTGCCATGATCGCTTGCGGCGCGTGGAATGGCATGGGGGTTGTGACTGCGACGATGTCAAGATCGCCCTGAACCATTTTTTCATAATCGGTGTATCGTTCTTCGATACCGTATTGGTCAGCGATGCGACCAAGCACATCCTCGTTGATATCGCAGAGTGCAGTCACTCTGGTCTCACTGATCACCTGGAATGAGCGTGCGAACGCAGACCCACGCGGCGCACCCACGATCCCCACTTTGAGTTCACTTGACATCAGATAATACCTCCTTCATCACCTTAATGCGGCCTACTGTTTTCCGGCCTCTTGCTTCGGCTCGGGTAAGCGACGTTGAATCGTATGAAATTCGGGGGAATCCTTTTTGAGATTGGGCTTCGAAGGCAGTTTTCGGATCAGATCCTCTGTCTGTTGGAGCCGCTCTTTCGTTGGTGGATGGGTGGAGAGCCATTGTTCAAGTCTACTCGGCTCGCGCTTCTCAAGCGTCAAGAGTTGCTCGAAAAACAGAGACATCCCGTTTGGATCGATCTCTGCATCGTAGAGATTCTGTACGGAATAGGCGTCCGCCTCCAGTTCAGCTTCACGCCCATATTCGAGCATCTTGATCTGAGCGGCTGCACCAAGAATCCCTGCGACGATCTGTCTGAGAAGCGTAGGGTTTTCCCCAAGAAACAGTTGCGCGAGGAGTGTCAGCGGCATCTGGCGGCTTAAACTCTTGGCGCCATGACGCCCTACCACATGCCCGATCTCATGAGCAAGAACGCCTGCAAGCTCTGATTCGTTCTGTGCTGTGCTGATCAGTCCCCGGTTGATGTAGAGATAACCACCAGGAAGCGCAAACGCATTCACATCATCGCTATCGACCACCTTAAAGTGATATTCAATATCATTACGTTGCGATCTCCTGGCCAGAGTCTGTCCCAGACGGTCGATATAAGCAGTGACAGCCGCATCCTCATAAATAGCGACCTCCTGTTCGATCTCTTCGGCAAACTGTTTGCCCATCGAGACCTCATCTTCATCGGTCAGCAGGTTGAGTTCCTGAAAATGGCTGCAACCGATCATGGACATCAGCCATAGGAAAAATATTAGACGAGAGATCGTTTTGTGTTTTTTCATTATGCGAGACATTTGCCCTGATATACTCCTTATTTTGTTTCTCCTACATTATTTGTCAGTTGCAAGAGTTGCTCAATGTCACGTCTCAATCGTGGTAGCTCGCGCTCTACCGTGGACCATATTTCCTCCAGGTCGATACCGAAGTACTCATGAACTAAGATGTTTCGCATTGCAACGATCTGTGGCCACGGTAGGTCCGGCTTACGCACTCGGGTAATCTCAGAGATTCTTCCTGCGGCTTCTCCAATGATCTGAAGATGGTGAATAACCCAGATCTGTATCAGCTCATTCTGGTGGAAGATGTCATATCCGTGCTTCGTGTATTTCTCAATCTGGGAGATTGCGTTGAGGATATCTTGGAGGCGATCCTTATCGCGTCTCATAGTGGGATCGCTTCTCGCAACACATGTTCACGGATCTGAGGTTTTAGCCCCCGTTCCGTCACAACATCCACTTTGCGACCCAAAAGTTCCTGAAGATCAAGTAGCAACGCTGCATGATCCAATAGACTGCGTTCCGGTTCCAGATCGACCAGTATATCTATATCACTATCCACACGTGCTTCACCTCTCACTATGGAGCCAAAAATGCGCACGTTGTGTGCTCCATGACGTGCGGACAAACGCAAAATCTCATCACGTTTGGCTTTTAAGAGTGAGTCGATCTCCATGGAGCGATCCTCTCAATCCCCAATACATGTTGTGTAGAAAAGCTCGGTTGTCTGCTTCAAAGTAGATAAACTTCCCTCCCATACGGCGGAAGGTTTTTGTGAACCGATGATAGTAACTTGCCCTGTCCGGTGTGGGTTCGTCACGCCAATCAGGCCCTACGGGTTGAATATCATTCACCACGATCAGGAAATCTGACATCGCCTCCTGCCCATTCTGAATCCGAAGGTTATTGACCATAGATTGCGCTTTTTCAAACACCATTGGCCCCATGACGGCAGATCCAACACACAGGTAGACTCCTCCATCCAGATGGGCCTGGGAAGCTGCATAGATCAAGAAATCACGGTAACCTGTTGCCCCAATAGCACCACCGTCTGCCAGTGGATGGGTGTCAATGATATCGTATCCTAACCCCTTGTGAATGGTGACAGGGATCCCGAGTTCATAGGCTGTTCCAAGAACACTATGGCGAACGGTGAAATTCTTCTGACCACCGGGATGGGGAATCTCATGGATCCCCGATGAAAGTCCATATGTGGGAAAATCAGTTTCGAGATGGAGTTTCAGATTCTCTTTGCCGGCAATCTGGTAACGAACCTGCTCATCGGATTTCTTGTTTTGTAGCGCGGCAATCTGTGTATCAAGTTCTGCTGGACTTGGAACCGTGATCTGATTGGTGGAGATCATGCGTCCCAACGACTGTCCGTAGCCGAGCCCATCCGCCCAGCCGAGAATCGCCGCGAGATTCATGTAGAACCCCGTTTCATGCCAGATGCCGAACTGCCCTTCATGCACATACCGGCGCACATCCTCAGTCGTACGTCCGAAAAACGCCAACTCCCAATCGTGGATACCTCCAGCGGCGTTCGTTGCCAGGTGGGTGATGTATCCCTCATGCATCATCTGGATGAGAAGAGGAGCCGCACCATTCTTAATGAGATGAGCACCATAGGTGATCATGAGACCGCGCTGGTTTTCTTTGGCTTTTTGTACCGCAACGACGATTTCGTCGAGCGTGTTCCAGCGATCCCTCAAGACCTCGTTTTTCTGTTTCAATGCTGGATCGAATACGGTGAAGTCGGGCGGCTGCGATTGTGGATCGATCAGTGTATCTGTATCCATATCACTCTCCCGGACTTCAAGAGGCTTGATATGCAGACGACTTCGATCGAGTATTGGATATTTTTTCATACCTGACCCTTCCGGGGGGTTATATTTCTGCTCCGAAGAGATAATCCAATAAAGCTTGATAATCCCTGAAATCTGGAATCAACAGTTGTGCTCCTGCTTCAATAAGCCGACCACGCTTGTTGGCGTTCATGCCATACCTGTTCTTCTCGACAGTGTTGACACCGATCACAACAGCTCCTATCTCCCTACCGATGTTGATCTCCACAATCCCATCTCCCACAACGAGGAGTTCTTCTCCACTCAGATGATTTTCTTCCAGGATCCGACGGATCACCATCTCTTTGGAGTAACTCTGGTAGTCGCGAATGGCACCATAGATCCCCCCTTCAAAGAAGGAATCTAGCTGTAATAATCGGACTTCCTCAGTGACAAATCCTTCGTCCGTGCCGCTTGCCAGATAGCAGAGGCAGCCGCGTGAGACAAGTTCCTGAACAAATTGTTTCCCTTTAGGGACAATCCAGTCATCGGGATCATAAAGCCCGTCCTGCAGGCCCTGACGACGGTATTCGATCTGCTGCAGGAGCCTATCGTGGTAGACATCCTTATACTCCTGCGGATCCAGTGGCCTACCGCCCCGTTTACGAACCTGTTCTGCAAGTTCGATCATCTGATAGATCGTCTGTTTGCCCGTTAATCTGTCAATATAGTCACGAGCGATGTTTTGCAACTCAAGTCGTATCGATTCCTCTCCTGCTTGGTCGATCCGTGCCTGCTCTTGAGGCGTCTGGATGAGGGCTTCCACATGTTGAGGGACCATTACATCCTGCCAACCATCACGGATGAGGGAGAATGTTCCGTCAAAATCCGCGACGACGAAGCGAATGTGTCCACGTGGTGGTTCCTCGATGATCTGGATCTCAGTATCTGGTATGAAATATCTTTTCTCAAGTTTCATGGTTATTCCCGGGTATATTGATGAATGTCACGAAGTTTGTCCCCTCCCTTATGGAGAACCGTTACCATCCTTCCACTGTGCAACACTTGCTCGAAACTCTATAATGGCTTCTGCCAGAGCAACGGCGACGCGTTCCTGATAGCTTGTCTGCCGAAGTTTCTTTTCCTCTTTGGGATGAGATAGAAAACCCAGCTCGACGAGTACAGCAGGAACCTGAACATACCCAAGTATCCTGAGCGGTGCACGGCGTACATGTCGGTCTCTGGCGTCAAGGCGTTCCACCAGGTTCCTCTGGATAATGCGGGCAGCCTCTGAGCTATAGCGTTCGCTCCCCCGATGGTTCAAATCACGCAAGATAAAATTGATAGGCGTTAGTTCCTCGCCTGCGTTTTCTCGTAAAGCTACCCTTGCCGCATCTTCATCACTCGGTTCGAAATCGAATACATAGGTCTCAACACCAGAAGCCGATTGGCGTACCCAGGAATTGCAGTGGATACTCAGCAAGAGCGTTTCCAGAGATGAGTGGGTGTTGGCAAGTAGGCCGCGCTGTTCGAGGCTTATCGTCTGGTCGGATTCTCGCAGGATATGCACGTTGAACTTCCGCTTCTTCAGCTCGCGTGCGAGCTTTTTAGCCACTGGTAGATTGATCTGTTTCTCCTTGACTCCGTTGGTACTCACGTAACCGGGATCCCTACCGCCATGCCCCGGATCGATCACAACGGTTCGGAGTTGAAAGTGAGGAGGTGGTGTTTCCCCAGATTGTTCTGGTGTAACTGAAGCTATCCGTACTGATTCAGCAGGCGTCTCGCTTCGGATGGGGATCAGGATCACGCAAAAAATCAGTAGCAGAAGTGATAAGAAAACGAACCGTTGGGGTATCTTTGCCAAAGACAGCCCTCCCTTTCTGTTCCGAGTAAGAGGCATGAGAGTTTTCTCAGCTTCCGCAGATAATCAGATGAAACGTCAGGAAGTCCTTGATGGTTACTTAGAATGAGCAAGTTGGATTATTATACCTCAATGCTCCCCGGGAATCCAGTTGGTTCTTTCCATTTTCCACCAGCTTGACAAGGCAATCGATGCCTGCTAGAATAATGCTCAGTTACTCTCCTCCTTACGGGGTGATTTTATCAAGGGAGGTCTATTCAGCTCGACTTTGTTCATCATGCAGCTTGCGCGAGTCGCTCAATGATTGCGTTCCATAACGTTTGGTTTGAATGGGTCAAGCCCGCTTTATAATTGAAGCGATATTCGGTTTTATACCGTTTTCAGTTTAAGATTGCACCAACGCAGGGAGATCTCAAATCCCCCCCTAACCCCCCTTTTTCAAAGGGGGGAACCGCTTCCCCCTTTCGTAAAGGGGGATTGAGGGGGATTTCTCAAAGCGGCAATTTTAAACTG